>CAZTUG010000242.1:0-1513 GCA_964615955.1 uncultured Roseicyclus sp. | reverse complement strand
CGGCATGAGCGACGACAAGATCATCCACTTCAACCCGTGGCGGGATTTCAACGACGCGGCGCCGCTGCCCGATCCCTTCGCCGTGGAACCGGACCCCGCGCAGATCGCGCGCTTCGTCGACGTGGTCTTCGGCTATTCTGAGGGACTGATCCCGGTCCGTGGCTTCGTGGACAAGGGTCAGGGCAAGGACGGCCGGCCCCACAACATCTGGATCGACGCGAACGGCGCGGCGCTCGACAAGCTCGCCACCTTCGCCGCCTGGGGCGCGCGAGAGGGCGCGGCGGTCTATGTCATTCCCGGCACGGTGGCGGAAACCGGACAGGCGCGTGCCGCCGATGTCCTGCAGATGCAGAGCGTCGTCGTCGATCTGGACGCGGGCGACATCCCAGCAAAGCTCGATCACCTCGTCCACCATATCGGGCGACCGACGCTGATCGTCGAGAGCGGCGGGCGCACAGCCGATGGCGCGACAAAGCTCCATGTCTGGTGGAAGCTGACCGAGCCTGCCGAAGGCGCCGATCTCGCGCGGCTTTGCCAGTTGCGGGGCGATATCGCGCTCAAGGTCGGCGGCGACATGCATTTCCGCTCGGCGCACCAGCCGATCCGCGTGCCCGGCACGGTGTATCACAAGGGCGGACAGGAACGGCTCGTCCTGATCCGTGAAGCCAGCGATCTCGAGTTCGATCTGGCCGACATGCTCGAGCGCGCGGGCGAGATGCCGCCCATGGCCGGAGTCGGCATGGCGACGGCCGAGCCGCGCGAGAAACCCGGCGTGGACGCAGCCCTGATCACGCCGGTCCGCGAGGGTGGCCAGGATGCCTGGACGCGGTTCGAAGGCGTCAGCATGGCAATCGGACACTATGTCCGCATGGCGCATGAGGGGCGGATGAGCCGGGAGGAAGCCTGGCGCGCGATCGGCGAATACAACGCGGCGATGATCCGGCCCAACTGGCCGGAAGACCGTCTCTGGGTCGAATACGAGCGGCTCTGGGCGCTGCACATCGCGAGGAACGGCCCGCCGCTCATTCGGAACGACGGCGCTCCGGCGGCAAGAGAGATCGCCACCTTCACCTTGGGCGCGCTGCTGGACGACGGCACGCCGATGCCCGACGACATCATCGGCCCGCGCGTCCTGACGCCGGGCGGCATGCTGGTGCTGGGCGGCGCGCCCAAGGTCGGCAAGAGCGATCTCGTCATCAGCTGCCTCGTGCACATGGCTGCCGGTGTGCCGTTCCTCGGCTTCACGCCGCCACGGCCGCTGCGCGTGTTCTATCTGCAGGCCGAGATCCAGTACCATTATCTGCGCGAACGGATGCAGCAGATCGGCCTGCCGCCCGGGGTGATGGCCGCCGCCCGCGAAAACCTTGTCGTCACGCCGAAGCTGAAACTGCTGCTCGATGCGGGTGGCAGCGCGCTGGTCGCGCAGGCGATCCAGCAGGCGTTCCCGGCCGAGCCCGTCGACATCCTGTGCATCGACCCGATCCGCAACCTGTTCGACGGCGGGCCAGAGGGC
>CAZTUG010000241.1:0-1513 GCA_964615955.1 uncultured Roseicyclus sp. | reverse complement strand
TGCGTCTGCCAAGAGTGCAGCCTTCGACTGGACAGTCGGCGCAGCGTCGGATGGCAAATCGAAACGGGCTGCTGCGACAGGCTGGGTTTCAAGCGATGGGTCGAGGATGACCGTATCATTCTCGCTGCCGGAAAGCGGGCGTAGCGCCAAAATGCCCTCGCGTGGAGACGGCAATGCCACCCATTCGCGCCCACGGGCACGCACCAGGTCTCCGGGAGCAAAATTCGCGGTCATCAGATCAATCCTTGAACATCGAAATCAGCGCGTCGGGCACTCCCGCGGCGCAAGTCTCAGGCAATTCGAAAAGCGTCCAGCCCTTGGCGTCGGCAACCACGCGCGCGGCTTCGGATATGGTTTCGGTGCAGGCAGCAACAAAATGGTTGCGCCATACGAAGCTCATCTCCTGGTCCGCAAAGCTGACGGTAGCGCTATCGGGGGCCGGGATGCTGGCATCCCTGAAGGCTGGCTCCCATCCTACGGCACCTGTCGAGCGCGGCGAACCCTTGGCCAGTATGACTTCACCACGAGCCAGATCGATCAGCATCTGCTTTGCCTCGATGCTGGCGCGGTCAATAAGTTCATGATCTGGCTGGTTGAAGTAGGAGAGCAGGCAGCGATAGCAGCCACGAACACAGGCATCACCATCTCGATCAACTAACAGCTTCGCATCACCCGCGGCGATGGATTTGTCGACATTGTCGAAGTGCATGATGGACAGCGCTTCCCTCGCCACCTTGCCCAAAGCGTGGGCGTCTTCAACCAGGCGGTTCAGGACACCGGCACCACCCTCCGTCGCTTCATAGGCAAGGATTGAGCGCCGATTGTCTCGAGCAGGCAAAGGTTCCCCAAGGATCTCGCCCTCTTCAAGCTGATAAGTGACCGCGATGCCGCGCAGTAGCGCGTGTTGGACGGTCGCGATTGTTTCGGGGGCGTACGCGTCTGGTTCGCGGAAACGGAGCAGAAGCGCGTTCTTGCGGTCGCGCACGATTGGCACGATGCGGACCGGTCTTGCGACATCCGGCGGAACGTCCACATCAGGATCCTCGTCTTCCGATTTCGCCCAATATCCGCTTCGAGGGTCGATGTTGAAGCCGAAGACAGTCTGGTTCTTGCGCCGTTTCAAGCCCTTGTTGATCCGGCTGATTTCGGCGCTGTTGGCATATTGGAGTGCGAGAATCGATGTTTCGCCACAACGAAAATCAGCCTCTGTCACCTGAAGCTGACCATCCTTCTTGGGCCACGAAAAGACAGTCTGGATATCAAATCCTTGGCGAACGCGCTCTTCGTCGTTCGCCGTGATCCGGTCGGCAGGGGCTGCTTCGACATTGTCGATCCGAAGTGTCCGCTGCACCGGAACCTCGCCTGCCACCGGTGAGTTGCATGCGTGACAACGCTCGACTTCACCTTCGTGGCAGGCACCGCAATTGGAGCAGATGAAGATGTCCTTGGTGGCCAATTCCGAGCCATCGCCGGTACGAACCTCTGGCGGCAGCTTGGCCTTCATCACCCGGTA
>CAZTUG010000240.1:0-1541 GCA_964615955.1 uncultured Roseicyclus sp. | reverse complement strand
ACCTTCGGCGGCCAGGGCTTCGAAATGAGCGCGGGCAAAGGCGAAGTCGCCCGAGAAGACCGCGTCGGCCTCCGCCGCGGTGAGCGGCCGATTGGCCAGCGGATCGATGATCTCGTCCCGGTCTTCCTCGTCCCGCCACGTCTGCCAGAACTGCCGCGGCGTGCCCACGGTGGCGTAGCGCGCCTCGACACGGTTCATCACCATGAGAAGCTGCGCGAAGTGGAACAGCTGCGGGATGTTGTCTTCGTTCTGGTAGCCGATCAGCTGGCTGCCGGCCTTCTTCAGGCTCTCGGTCGGCCGCTTGTTCTCGATCACGAGGAACGGGATGCCGTTCACGTAGGCGACGATGTCGCATCGCTTGGTCTGGGTGCTGGCCGTCCGCTCGACCGAGACTTCGGCCGTCACATGATAGACGTTGTTCGCAGGCCGCTCCCAATCGACGTAGCGGAACGAATAGGACTTCGAGTCTCCCTGGATCGTCTTGGTGATGGTCGTCCCGAGCACGAGGGTGTCGTAGATGTCTTGGTTGGTCCCGCGCAGGCCCTTCTGCCGGTCAGGCGTGGGCTTGAGCCGCCGGATGGCTTCGTGCGCATCCTCGAGGTCGAAGGGATACTCCCGGCCGCGATGGGTGAAGCTGTTGATCCGCAGAAGCTGGTCCGCAAGAACGTCGTCGAGCACCACGTTGCGCAGGCGGCCGCCACGCTGGCGCACAGCCTCGACCTGGGACAGCGGCGTGAACCCCAGCGCCACCAGGAGCTGCAGGGCAGGGATCTGGGACTGGTGCTTTTCGGCGGCGTCGAAGGTCATGGCGGGCCCTCCGCGAATAGTCCGGAGAGTGCCGCGCGTGCCGCGACCGCGTTGATGTTCGCCTTGATGACACGGTCCAGTTCGCTGCCGTCCGTGTAGATCGCGGGCACGGCGCAGTGCACCCGGCCATCCTTGATGTAGTTGTCGGCCTTGCCGCGTGCGCCCTTAGTGTGGGGCTTGAACACCGCCACGGAAAGCCCGCCCTGTTCCTTGACCAGACGAAAACAGGGAATGTCGGTCGAGCCGTCGCCGATGAACACCATGTGCTCGAAAGGCACGGGCCGATCCCGCTTTTCGACGAACTGGTTGACCTTGCTGTTGTCGCTCAGGTCGAAGGCGCCCTTGTTGATGCGGAAAAGGTACTGCGTCTTGGTCGTGTAGTTGACGGCAAGCGCCGGCCAGGCAGCAACGCCGTTCTGGTCGAACATGAACTTCGACGCATAGACCTGGGCGAACCTGGAGGCGATGGGCGTCCCGGCGAAGATCTCGGCGTTCCCTGACGAGACGAGGTAATGCGTGACGCGAACACCCTGCGCCTTGCCATAGCCGGTGATGCGGTCGAACCAGTCCTCGACCCCCTCGAACAGCTGGATCGCCTTGCCCCGCGCCTTGAAGTCGTCGCGCCTCACCGGAACGCCGGCGGCGGCGGCCTTGCGCAGCATCAGGTTCATGTAGACGAGCACTTCGTCCGCCTGATGCGCCTTGGTGAGGCGCTTCACCTCGGCCCAGAAATC
>CAZTUG010000239.1:0-1557 GCA_964615955.1 uncultured Roseicyclus sp. | reverse complement strand
ACCGGTCTACGCTCAAGGCAACCGTCAGTTGACGCTGGTCACGTCCGTTCCGGACGGCTTCGCGATCTTCGACGACGCGGCGCAGCTGGCCATCGACTACATTTCCGAGATGAGCGACGGGTCGCTTATCCTCAACAAGAACTCCGCCGGCACACTGGTTGGCGCGTTCGAAGTGTTCGACGCCGTGTCCGCCGGCCAGGCCGACGTGTACCACTCGGCCGAATACTACTACCTGAACCAGCATCCGGCCTTCGCCTTCTTCACCTCCGTGCCGTTCGGCATGACGAGCCAGGAAATCTCCAACTGGTATTACCGTCGCGGCGGTCAGGAACTGCACGACAACCTGTCCTCGCTGTTCAACCTCAAGCCGCTGATGTGTGGTCAGACCGCGATGCAGCCCGGTGGCTGGTTCAACGTCGAAATCAACTCGGTCGACGACCTTCAGGGCCTGCGCTTCCGGATGCCCGGTCAGGGTGGCCAGGTGCTTGGCCGTCTCGGCGCGTCGGTTCAGAACGTCCCCGGCGGCGAGATCTACCAGGCGCTGTCCACCGGCCAGATCGACGGTGCGGAGTGGATCGGCCCCTACGCGGATGAGCGCATGGGCTTCCAGGAGATCACCTCCAACTACTACACCTCCGGTTTCCATGAGCCGGGCTCGGCGCTGCACCTCTCGTTCAACCTGGAAGTGTGGGAATCGCTGACGCCGCAGCATCAGAAGATCGTTCAGGTCGCCTGTGAAGCGGCGCACGCGCAGAACACCGCGCTGTCGCTGGCTGAAAACGGGGCTGCACTTGTGCGTCTTCAGTCCGAGGGCGTCCAGACCCGCGAATTCCCCGATGATGTGTGGGATGCATTCGGCCGCGCCGCTGCCGAAGTTCGTGAAGAGAACATGAGCGATCCGATCTATGCCGAGATCGCAGAGAGCTATTTTGCATCGCTCATCGAATCTTCCTCGTGGTACGAAATCGGTGATGGCGAATACATGCGTCAGCGCAACCGCGTGAACGCGGGCTGATCGCAGGCCTGTGACACCCCCCCCGCCCGGCGCAGACCCGCGCCGGGCGGGGGTCGCCGTGATACCAATGACGCGACGTGACGCACCCCGGCGGGGGCAGCGCACCGAGGAGGCACATCGTGATCGACTTAATCCTGTGGGTTCTGCAAAATATCGCCCTGGCTCCGTACCACGTGGTCTTGGCGCTCGCCAATCCGGGCGCCTGGCTCAACTGGGACGATCCCGAGGCGATGGTGCGCTTCATCTATTACGGCGCGTCGGTTGAACTGTTCTTCGTTTTCCTGACCACCTTCCTTGTGATCACCGCATTGGGCATGGCGTGGAAACGCGACATCCTTTGGTGGGGCGTTCGCATCCTGGACGGCTTTGCCAACGCGGTCGGGCGGGTTGCGGCGTGGGCCGGTATGCTGATGGTCCTGCAACAGGTGATGATCGTCTTCCTGCAACGCATCTTCCGGGTCTCCGAGATCCAGTTAGGTCCGTTTGGCACCGCGTTCGCGCAGGATCTGAGTTGGTGGGGCGAGGAGCTGAAGCTCTACAAT
>CAZTUG010000238.1:0-1561 GCA_964615955.1 uncultured Roseicyclus sp. | reverse complement strand
TCATCTCCTTCTGGAACTGGACGAAGGCCATCTCGCAGCGACCCTTGCGGATCCGGTCGGCGAACGCGGCGGTGAAGGCGTTTCGCAGCATAGTCGACTGGTCGGTGTAGATCGTCGCATATTTCGCGCCGCGCGTCATCCGCTCGACCAGCATCGCATGAGCGTAGGCGGTGTAATCGGCGTGGGTCATCACGCCCGCATGCGGCATCTGGTTGCCGCGAAATGGCGCGTCCTGGATTTCCGGGTCTGGCATCGACGCCTCCAATAGCGCCTTCTCAATGATGAGCTGCTCCACCAGAAGCGGCTCGGCGTCGATGTTGGGCCGAATTTCGAGCGGCGCCGCGCCGGCCTGCTTCCGAAAATCGTGCTCGAGCCAGTATTGAGGGGATGTTCTGAAGTAGCTCTTCTTCTTCGGATCGAGATCGCCGTTGATCCGGGCTTCGTCCTCGACGTCGACCTGCATCATGTCAGGATCGAAGTTCATGTTGTGGGCCAGGACATAGCCGGACGCGGCTTCGACTGTGCAGACTGCGGTGAACTGGATGTTTTTCCGGTTTACCCGTCGCCGCCAGTTTACCATGTAGTCTTGGCTGTCGACGCAAAGCCGCAGGCTGTGGTGGTCGATATCCTCGAGTCTACGCTCCCGATCACCGGCAAATGCCAGGCACTGGCGGTGGATGAAATCAATCTTGCTGTAGACGGTCGCCGCGTCCAGCCCAGTCACCTGGGCGATTCCGCGGATTGGCTTCTTAGTGACAATCTCGACGAAGACAGTCCGGTTCTCGTGAGGGGCGCGCTGACGACATGTCGAGCGCTCGGGAACCGAGAAGTGGACGTCGCAGGCCTTGCAGAGGTAGCGGCGCATGCCGGATCGGGCGCCGCGGGCGCGGTATGCGCCGCGGGCCGAATACACGCCCCGTCCATGGTTGGCGCAGTCGCCGTTCGGGCATGACGGTTCCGCCGACGCGTCGAGGTAGTGCGAGATTCGCCGCAGCTCGGCTGCGACGCCCTTGTTGCTCTTGAGCATGAAACTTCGCCGACATGCCTTGCAGAGCATGATCCGGTCCGGAAGGACCTTCCCGCCCTTCTCGATCTTGTAGGGGTCGTTCTGCCCTGCCTTCGAAGGGTAGGGCGATGCCGGCAAGCCAACGTTGCTGCACGCCGGGTTGCGGCAGCCGTTGACCTGAAGACCCTCAAAGGAATCGGGGCAGCGGAGCGGGATCGCTCCAATTTTCGGCACTCGGTCTGACACGAACACACCACGCACACACAGCCGCCCAAGAACAAAGCGACTTATACAAGCTTCATAGCATGCCTGATGGTGTTATTCTATTGCAAAAGAGGCATTTTTGCATTAACCAAGACTTATTACATGCGCCGAATATCGAGTTATGGTCAAGGAGTTAGACGCAAATCGAATTTGGAGCCGCAATTCCTGACGAAGATTTTTTCGTCAGGATCCGAGGCGGGCCATCCGTGCGATCATCCCGATGGAGCAAGGATAATCACACGATGGATCTCAGTGAGGGGCTCGCCTGGCACCACTTAACCCAACGGCTGG
>CAZTUG010000237.1:0-1592 GCA_964615955.1 uncultured Roseicyclus sp. | reverse complement strand
GCACGCCGGCCTCGCCCGCGATGGCGCGCGCCAGCAGCGTCTTGCCGGTGCCCGGCGGGCCGACCAGCAGCGCGCCTTTCGGGATCTTGCCGCCCAGGCGCGAGTATTTCTGCGGATTGCGCAGGAACTCGACGATTTCCTCAAGCTCTTCCTTGGCCTCGTCGATGCCCGCCACGTCGTCGAACGTCACGCGGCCATGTTTCTCGGTCAGCAGCTTGGCCTTGGACTTGCCGAAGCCCATGGCGCCCCCTTTGCCACCGCCCTGCATGCGGTTCATGAAGAAGATCCAGATGCCGATCAGCACCAGCACCGGCAGCCACAGCGACAGCACGGACAGGAAACCCGACTGCTCCTGCGGGCGCGCTTCGATGCGGACATTGTTGGCCAGCAGCGTCTCGGTCGTGCTCGCATCGCCGGGGGCGACGGTCGTGAACGTGCCGTCACCAGTGGTGAACTGCACGCTTTCGCCGTCCAGCGTCGCCGACAGAACGCCGCCGTTCTCGACCTGCTGGATGAAGTCGGAATAGGCGACCGTGCGGCCATTCACCTGGGTCTGACCACCGGAAAACAGGTTGAACAGGGCCAGGATCAACAGGAACAGGATGACCCAGAATGCGATGTTTCTCGCGTTACCCAAGGGAGATCTCCTCAACAGATTGAGCATGCGCGCAAGCTGCGCGCGTTACTCCTAAGATAAGCGCTGCGCGGGTGAGTTCAACGTGAAAGCAAGAATGCGTCAAAACGGCCGAAGGGCGGACGCAACGCGACGTCGTGCGGGGGGCCGAAGCCGCAGGGTTGGAACGCCACCAGCCTGTCGCCATCGAACACCGCCGGCAGGGATTGCGCGATCACGAAGGCGGGCGGGGAATGCGGTGGCGGCGCATCGCGCGTCCCCGGCAGTTGGCCCCAGCCCTCCGGACCCAGGGCGCGCACGGTCAAGCCGTTGATCTCGTGGCCACAAAGCACCCACCGCCGGTCCCAGGGAAGCGCCGGACCCGCCGGTGTTTCGGTATCGCGGACGGCGTTCAACTCCCGGAACACCTCGATCCCGGTCTTGCCGACGCGCAGGTCCGCCCCGTGCAGCGTCCCGCCGCCACCGGCCAGCACCCGATCCAGCAGGTGCTCCAGCGCGGCGGCGCGGGGGCGGTAGGGGGCCGAGGCGACCCAGCACAGGGCGGCGGCCAGCAGGCGAAGCTGCGTGTCCCGCTCCACCGGCGCGAATCCCTCGCGGTCGATGGTGATCGTGCCGAAGCCGTCGGTCCGGGCAACCCGCGCAGCGACCTCCGCCGCGCGCGCGCCAAGCGCCTCGGACGCGCGCGCCATCCGGTGCGCGGTGGCGGCCAGATGCGCCGCCCCGATGCCCAGATCCCCCAGGGCGGCGCGCACCCGCGCCCGGTCGAAGCGCGGATCGCTGTTGGACGGATCGTCGACATGGGGAACCTTCAGGGTCTCGACGTAGTGGCGCAGGTCGGCCCGGGTTTCGTGCAGCAGCGGGCGGATCACCACGAAGCCCTGCCCTTGCCCCGGCCCCGGCCCTTGCCCCGGCCCCTGCCCTTGCCCCGGCCCCTGCCCCTGCCCTTGTCTCTCCCCTT
>CAZTUG010000236.1:0-1599 GCA_964615955.1 uncultured Roseicyclus sp. | reverse complement strand
TACACAACCCGGATCGCAACGAAATTCACTTTCTTCTGGCTTATGCCACGAATCATCCAGACGGAATGGAGGCTATGCGTTCCGCCGAATTTACGGCCCTTACAGAGCACGACAAGAACCGCTTTAAGCGGGCAGTAAAGAGCCGTGGCGATGATCTGTTCGGCGACATGCTCGACGAGATGGAGGTCACGGGGCCGTATCTGAAGGTACGCAAGCGGCACTTGGCCCACGCAGCCGAGAACATAAGAGCCGCTATTTCACAAAGTGCCCGACCCATGGAATTCACTGCCCTTGCTGCAGAGGTACAACAAAGTCTGTACTTGAAGAGATCGGAGATCGGCGACGCTATTGTCGAGCTCAGCAGGCAAGGTGTGGTAAAGCCAACTTGGCGCGAGCGGCAGGGAAGGAGGCCGCGAGCTGACGACCTGATTGTACTATGCGAATAGCGTTGTCGGAGTTTTGATACTGCACCTTGGGAAAGGCGGCCGCTTCGTGAATGTGGCACCGGCGGCCAAGGTCAGGAATGGACCGGCGGCGCTCGGTGAATACGGCCACGCGCCTCGACTTTGAAAATTACGCCACTGCACATTGGTGGACTCAGGGCAGCCCATGCTGTGCCCGCAGCCAGTGAGGACCCGCCCGGCGGACTTCAATCGACGGCAGCCGGTCAGCCGTCGACCACGATCTCCGTTGCCGGGACGCCGAGCCGGTAACCTCGGTTGCGCACGGTCACGATCAGGGCCTTGCTCTCGGCATCGGTGAACCCGGCAGCCTTGAACGCGTCGCGCAGCTCGCGGATCAGATCCTTGGCCTCGCGCGCCGTCGTGCCTTCGACATGGGATCCGGAGGCGACTTGGTCGCGCGACTGCGCCTTCTCGAGCAGGCGCTCGAACACGGGAAAAATCTGACGCGACAAAATTATGGAGCGACCGTCCCATTGAACCTCGGCCGTCGCTCTCCGAATGCGAAGCGCGGGCGCCAGCGGGACCGGCGCCAGAGCCGCGATGTCGATCGTGGTGCCGAGGCCATTTGTGGCGGGCGTCAGCACCTCGAGGATTTCGATGAGATGAAAGCCCGCATCTTGGTGTCGCCGGGCAATCTCCGCTGGCAACTGCGGCCCGAGGATCGTGACGTCCGAGCCCAGCGCCGCCTGGCGTAACGATGCGATGATGCCGTCGCCGGTCAGGGCCGCTGGCTCCAATGCGAGAAACACCGCCCGACCCGATGGTGTGTCGCCGAGCCGCCAGACCTTCTCCGCCGCCAGTGTAGGGGCCGCGCCAAATCCCGCAGCCGCGCCGATCACGGATGCCAGCGCGTCAGCGCCGATGCGAAACGCGCGCAAATCGTCCTCGGTGAGATCGACGTCGTGTCGGCGATCGAGCGGGCACTCGGCCCGAAATGCATTGCCGGCTTTCCGGATCGGCCGACAGGGGAGCCCGCATTCGCAGGCATCGCAGACGTCCCAATCGGCAAGCGGCGCCTGTTCGACGAGGACACGTTTCGCCAGCAGCCGGTCGAAGACCGGACCGAAGAAGGGCGCGGCGAGCTCGCCGGGCAGGATTGCGTCGTCGCCAGCCTCACTCAGCCGCGTCAACAACC
>CAZTUG010000235.1:0-1601 GCA_964615955.1 uncultured Roseicyclus sp. | reverse complement strand
AGATGTAATCGAGGATCGAGGTCGCGTTCTTGATCGAGTCGTTGCCCTGCACCATGCCCGAGGGCTCGAACTTGGTGAAGGTGAAGGCGTCCACGAACTCCTCCAGCGGCACGCCGTATTGCAGGCCGACCGACACCGCGATGGCGAAGTTGTTCATCATCGCCCGGAAGCCCGCGCCTTCCTTGTGCATGTCGATGAAGATCTCGCCGAGGTTGCCGTCCTCGTATTCGCCGGTGCGCAGATAGACCTTGTGGCCGCCCACGATCGCCTTCTGGGTATAGCCCTTGCGGCGACCCGGAAGCTTTTCACGGCCCCGCGCGATTTCCTTGACGATGATCTTCTCGACGATCTTCTCGGCCAGCACGGTCGCTTTTTCGTGGTTGGTCCCGCTTTCGAGGATCTCGGCGGCCTCGTCGTCATCCTCCACCAGCGACGCGGCCAGCGGTTGCGACAGTTTCGATCCGTCGCGGTAAAGCGCGTTGGCTTTCACCCCCAGCGACCACGACAATTCATAGGCCTTCTGGCAATCCTCGATGGTGGCATGGTTGGCCATGTTGATCGTCTTGGAGATCGCGCCCGAGATGAAGGACTGGGCGGCGGCCATCATGTGGATATGGCTGGCCACGCTGAGGTAGCGCTTGCCCTTCTTGCCGCATGGATTGGCGCAATCGAAGACGGCGATGTGCTCGTCCTTGAGGAACGGCGCGCCCTCCAGCGTCATGGTTCCGCAGACGTGATCGTTCGCGGCGTTGATCTCGGCCTTGGAGAAGCCGAGATGGCGCAGCAGGTCGAAGGTCGGGTCGTTCAGCTTCTCGGCGGGGATGCCGAGGGTTTGGGTGCAGAACTCGGCGCCAAGGGTCCACTGGTTGAACACGAACCGGATGTCGAAGGCCTGCGGCAGCGCTGCCTCGATCTTCTCGATCTGCGCCGGACCGAAGCCGTGGCCGATCAGGCTGGTGTGGTTGATCGCGGGGGCCTGCCCGATGGTGCCGTGACCGACCGCATAGGCGATGATTTCCTCGATCTGGGAGGAGGAATACCCCATCCCTTCAAGGGCTGCCGGAACAGAGCGGTTGATGATCTTGAAGTAACCGCCACCGGCCAGCTTCTTGAACTTCACCAGGGCGAAGTCGGGCTCGATGCCCGTGGTATCGCAATCCATGACCAGACCGATCGTGCCGGTGGGCGCAATGACGGTGGCCTGCGCGTTGCGGTAGCCGTGCTGCTCACCAAGCGTCAGCGCCTCGTCCCAGGCCTGCCGGGCAAGGCCCACAAGGGTCTGGTCCGGGCAGTTCGCGTGATCCAGCGCGACGGGGTTCACGTTGACCGCCTCGTAGCCGTCGGTCTTGCCATAGGCCGCTGCGCGGTGGTTGCGCATGACGCGGAGCATGTGCTCGCGGTTGCGCTCGAAGCCCGCGAAGGGCCCAAGCTCGGATGCGACCTCGGCGGAGGTGGCGTAGGCCACGCCGGTCATGATCGCGGTCAGCGCCCCGCACAGCGCCCGACCCTCGGCGCTGTCATAGCTGTAGCCCATATTCATCAGCAAGCCGCCGATATTGGCATAACCCAGGCCCAAAGTCCGGAAATCATAGGACAATTGC
>CAZTUG010000234.1:0-1604 GCA_964615955.1 uncultured Roseicyclus sp. | reverse complement strand
TATGACCGCACGCTCACCTGCAACGGCGTCTCCAAGGCCTATGCCATGACCGGCTGGCGCATCGGTTACGCGGCGGGTCCGGTGGCGCTGATCCGCGCCATGGGCAAGGTGCAGTCGCAATCCACCTCCAACCCCTGCTCCATCAGCCAATGGGCGGCGGTGGAGGCGCTGAACGGCACGCAGGATTACATCGCGGACAACAACAAGACCTTCCAGCGCCGCCGCGATCTGGTGGTCAAGATGCTCAACGAGGCGCAGGGCATCGACTGCCCGACCCCCGACGGCGCCTTCTACGTCTACCCGTCCATCCACGGCTGCATCGGCAAGACCTCCCCCGCGGGCACCCTGATCGACACCGACGAGGCCTTCGCCACCGCCCTGCTGGAGGAAACCGGCGTCGCGGTCGTGTTCGGAGGCGCGTTCGGTTTGTCGCCTGCGTTCCGGGTCAGCTACGCCACCAGCGACGAGAATCTGACGGAGGCCTGCAAGCGGATACAGGGGTTTTGCGCGGGGTTGCAGTGAGGGGCAGTTGGGTTCGCACTTGATCCAGCGCCCTCCGGAGGCGCTGCAGTTCTCACTCCATGTTGGGCCCGGCTCTTCAGTTGAAGATCGTGATGGATGTCGTGTTGTCGAAAATGGGCCGTTCTTGTCCTGCGGATACAGAGTCTTCGCTCTGACGTCTTCCTGAAACGGTCGTTTTTGTCCCCCTGCCCTGCCCTGCCCTGCCCTGCCCTGCCCTAAGCCAGATCAGGCGATTGACAGGGACAAAAGCCCACGCCGAACCCGTTTCCATTTTGGGACGTTTCCGGCCGCACTTTGGCAAAGATTGCCATAAATCTTGACAAACTTTGCCAATGCAGATGATCCTGACAGACCTTCAGGAGAATGCACCAATGGCCACGATGAATGTATCGCTGCCCGACCCGATGAAGGACTGGGTCGAGAGCCGCACCCATGACGGCCGCTTCAGCAATGCGAGCGACTATATCCGTCACCTGATCCGCAAGGACCAGGAGCGGCAGGACGCGATTGCCGCCTTCCAGGCGGAGATCACCGCAGGTCTTGCAAGCGGCGAAGGACAACCCTTCAACAGCGCTGCCTTCAAGGCGCGCATGCGGGAGCCCCATGGCACCCGGTGAGCTCACCGGATACCGGCTGACACCGAAGGCCGAAGACGACCTCGGGGCGATCTGGCGCTACTGCACCGAGACCTGGTCTGCCGATCAGGCCGATACCTGTATCGACACGCTCATCACCACCATCGAGACGATCGTGGCGATGCCGACCATCGCCCGCGAACGCTTGGAATTCGATCCGCCTGTGCACATCCATCCCTCGGCGGAGCATTTGATCATTTACTGCATCGACGGGGACATGATCCTCGTCGTCCGGAGTCTTGGCGGGCGCCAGAACTGGAGGGCCATGCTGGAGGTCATCGACGCATGATCATCGGATATGCCCGCGTCTCGACAGAGCACCAGACGCTTGACCCCCGGCCGACGCCCTGACGGCAGCCGGGGCAGAACGCATCCATGCCGACACGATCACCGGCACAAAGCGCATACGCCCGCAGCGACCGACCGCTCCCCGCCCCGCCCCCCCCC
>CAZTUG010000233.1:0-1633 GCA_964615955.1 uncultured Roseicyclus sp. | reverse complement strand
CTACTTGTGGATGCACCAGAAGCGCCTGCAAGGCTCCCACTTCGCCCATCTCAAGCAGGCGGCGGCGGCCAACAAGCTGATGGTCGAGCAGCGCCTCGATCCCTGCATGTCCGAGGTCTTTCCGTGGGACGACCTGCCCGCCGCGCACACCAAGATGCTCCGCAACGAACACAAGCCCGGCAACATGAGCGTTCTGGTCCAAGCCCCCCGCACCGGCCTGCGGACGCTGGAGGATGTGCTGGAGGCCGGGCCAAGAGGCTGAGGCCCGTCTTCGACACGCGCACTTGCCCCCACGCGGCCGCCAAGCGCCGCGTTCGGGCAGGAGAATTGCCTTGTTTCCCGCGCGCAATCGCGCGACCCTGCCCTTGGTCGGCGGCTCGCATCGGTCATTTCGGCTCAACCCCCTCTTCGCACGGAAAACACCATGACCCGCACGACCCTCCTGTTCTCGATCCTCTGGCTTCTCGCAGCACCGGCATCGGCGCAGGACATCCAGACCATCGGACTGATAGAAGCCGACTTCGCCGGGGAACCCCTGTCTCAGACCACGATCAGCTACCTTGACCGCGGGCAGCGCCTGGCGACAGCGTCCCTGACGAATACCGGGGGACTCACATCGCTGACCATTCAGGCGGCGGAGGGCAATCCGGTCGTCATCGAAGCGTTGTTCAACAGCACCGCTCCGGGCCCCCAAACCGCCCCGATCTACGTGACGATCGGATACTTCCCGTCCGGAATGCAGCCCCATTGGACATCGGAAGATGCGCCCGAACCGGCGCAAGTGATCTTCGAGGCCCTCGACGACACCCAGGCCATCGGCACGTTCGAGGCACAACTCTGCTTCGTGCCCGAGGGTGCCTACGAGCCGGATACCACAAATTGCCAGTCGATTTCCGGACGCTTCGAAACCGGTCTGATCCGGGAATAGACCACCATCCCCGATCTTCTCGGCTTCGAACCTTGCGCCGGGATCACCAAGCCAATTCCCGGACCTCGACGCCCATCCACGGACAAATCCCCCGCTACCCCCGCAACCCCGGCCAGTTCGCCTCGCCCCGGCTGATATTGCCCGGAATGTCGCGCTCCCATCGCCGCTGGATCCGGCGCGAGTAATTCAGGTAGAGCCGCCCGTCGACGATGCGCCACGCGTCGGGGTCGATGGACGCGGTATAGCCCTCCGCCACCGCCCAGGCGCAGAAGCCGCCGAATTGCGGGGCATAGGCCTCGGGGTCGGCAAGGAAGGCGTCGCGGTTCTGCGCGCTGGCGAACTGCCAGGTGGCGCCGTTCCACTCGGCCACATGCTCGGCCGACCCGCGCACGGGGCGGCCTTCGGTGAAATAGGCAACGGGATCATGGCCCCGGATCGCCAAGCCATCTTCGGTGTAGACGGCCTGCGCGGGCAGGACGGACGGCACAAGCGACAGGGCAAGCCCCGACAGGATCAGGTGACGGCGGTCGATCATTCATCGGTCCTCCCGGGGTCTGGTTGGCATGAGGCACCTCCTGCCTGCACCCCAAACCTACCCGCCCCGGCCCCTCCCGGCATCCGAACTCTTCGTGAAATCGCGTGAGCGGGGGACTGCGCAGGGGAAGGTCAGGTCTGCGGACAAAGCGGACGTCCTTCCTGATCGGG
>CAZTUG010000232.1:0-1636 GCA_964615955.1 uncultured Roseicyclus sp. | reverse complement strand
AGGAACAGACAGAAGGCGGACCAGCGGCTGAGGCCATAGCGGAAGGCCTTGGCCAGATCGCCCTTGCCGGGGATGCGCGTCAGCTGCTGCTCGGCCCAGACCCGGAAAGCCTCGACCTTCGGCTTGCCGTGCTCCTGACGGGCGGCCAGCCGGATCTCGGCGGGCTGGCCGGTGATGGCGCGCTCGATGTCGTAGAGCGCGCCGATGCGCTCCAGCGCCTCTCGGGCGATCTCGGATTTCGTCCCGGTCCAGACGTCGTGGAAGTCGCGGCGCAGATGCGCCCAGCATGCCGCCTCGCGCAGGGGCGCGGCGCCGTCGGCCGTGGGCTCGAAGAGCTTGGCATAGCCTGTGTAGCCGTCGGCCTGCAGGATGCCTCTGGCCTGGCCGAGATGCTCGCGCACGTGCTCTTCCTTCCAGTCCGGCGCGAACCGGTAGACCGCCCCGGGCGGCGCCTTGCCCGCCCATGGCCGCTGGTCGCGGACATAGGTCCAGATCCGCCCCTTCTTGACGCCCTTGCCGAGGCCCTTGTCGCGCTGGGAGCGATCCAGCACCCGGATCGGGGTGTCGTCGGCATGCAGCAGATCGCTGGCCATGATCTCGGCGTCGATCCGGTCGATGAGGGGCTTGAGCACCTTCATGGCGCGCCCGCACCAGTCGACCAGCGTCGTGTCGGGGATATCGGCGCCCATGCGGGCGAAGATCTCGTTCAGGCGATACAACGGCAGGTGATCGTCGAACTTGGAGACCAGGACGTAGGCCAGCAGGCCCGCCCCGGCCATGCTGCCCGGGATCGGGCGGCTCGGCGCGGGCTCCTGCGCGATCTTCTCGCAAGAGCGGCAGGACTTCTTCAGCCGGGCGACCTGGAGAACCTTCAGGTGCGCTGCGACCATGTCGAGGATCTCGCTGACGTCCTCGCCGACAAGACGCAGCTCGCCGCCGCAGTCGGGGCAGCAGGCGCCGGGGTCGAGCTCCCGGCGCTCGCGCGGGGTGGTGTCCGAGACGCGCGGGCGGCGCCGCGGCTTGCGCTCGGGCGTCTCATCGGCGGCTGGGGGCGCGGGAGGCTCGGCCGCATCCTCGGCCATGGGCTCGCCGGCGCTTTCGGCTCTCGCGACCAGCAGGTCCTCCAGCGCCAGCTCAAGCTGCTCGATCTCGCGCTCGATCTTCTCGGAGGACTTGCCGAAGACCTGCTTCTTCAGCCCGGCGATGCGCAGCCGCAGCGTCTGGATCAGCTGATCATGGGCGCGCAGCGTCGCCGACATCCGGGCGTTATCGGCCTGAAGCACCGCGATCATCGCCTTCAGGGCAACGGGATTATCGGGCAGCAGGGCAGGTTTCGAAGGCATGCCCATGGCTACCACAAGCGGCGCCCGGACGCCATAAATACGAGCGGGATCAGACAGATAATCACCCCACCCGGGCCGGCGGCGCGCCCCAGTCCGGGCGCCGCCAGTCGATGCCTTCCCACAGCATCGCCAGCTGCGCCGAGGTCAGACGCGCCGCGCCGTCGCCCGCGCTCGGCCACGGAAATCGGCCGCGCTCGAGCACCTTGTAGTAGAGGCAGAACCCCTGGCCGTCCCAATACAAGAGCTTCAACCTGTCGCCGCGCTTGCCCCGGAAGGCGAACACCGCCCCGCTC
>CAZTUG010000231.1:0-1656 GCA_964615955.1 uncultured Roseicyclus sp. | reverse complement strand
CCTGCACCATCCACACCGGCTACACGGCCCGCGGCAGACTGGAACCGGCGGCAGCCGGGGGCGTGCTGGCAATTCAGTTGCGAGACATATCACCCGGGGGCATCGTCGATCCTGATCGACTCACCCGCGTCCAGCTAGACGGCCTTGCCGAGCGATACTTTGTCCGGGCCGGCGACGTGGTGTTCCGCTCGCGCGGTGAACGAAACACGGCCTCCGCCCTGGACGAACGCCTGCAGGAACCCGCCCTCGCGGTGCTCCCGCTGATGGTGCTGCGTCCGAAGCGTGAGGTGGTGACGCCGGAGTATCTGGCGTGGGCCATAAACCAGCCTCCCGCCCAGCGCCATTTCGACAGCGCAGCACGCGGCACCAACATTCGAATGATCCCGCGATCCAGCCTCGACGATCTCGAACTCGATGTCCCGGACATCGAAACTCAAGGAAAGATCGTCGTGGTCGATGCGCTGGCAGAGCGGGAGCGGGAGCTCACCCAGCTCGCCGCCGCCACGAGAAGAAAGATGATCAGCCTGCTCCTCGTCGAACGAGCGAACAGCATGCGCCCCAAGAAGAGGCAGGAAAGGACATCCAAATGACCGACCAACTCACTCAGCAGCAGGTCAACCAGACGGCCTGGGCCGCATGCGACACCTTCCGGGGCGTCGTCGATGCCGGACAGTACAAGGACTACATCCTGGTGATGTTGTTCCTGAAGTACATCTCTGACCACTGGAACGATCACCTCGAAACCTATCGCAAGCAGTATGGCGGGGATGAAACCCGGATCAGGCGCAGGCTGGAGCGCGAGCGCTTCGTTCTCCCCGAAGGCGCCAGCTTCTACGATCTCTACGAGGCCCGGAACGAGCCAAATATCGGCGAGCGGATCAACATCGCGCTGGAGCGGATCGAGGATGCCAACCGCGCCAAGCTCGAAGGCGTGTTTCGCAACATCGACTTCAACTCCGAAGCCAACCTCGGGCGCGTCAAGGACCGCAACCGGCGCTTGAAGAACGTGCTGGAGGATTTCGCCAAGCCCGCGCTTGATCTGCGCCCCAGCCGCGTGACCGAGGACATCATCGGCGAGTGCTACATCTACCTGATCTCGCGCTTTGCCTCCGACGCAGGCAAGAAGGCTGGCGAGTTCTACACGCCCTCCGCCGTCTCCCGCCTGCTGGCGAAGCTGGCCGCCCCCAAGCCGGGCGACACGATCTGCGACCCTGCCTGCGGGTCCGGGTCGTTGCTGATCCGTGCGGCCGAGGAAGTCGGATCAGAGAACTTCGCCCTCTACGGCCAGGAAGTGAACGGCGCGACCTGGGCGCTGGCGCGGATGAACATGTTCCTCCACGCCAAGGACGCCGCGCGCATCGAGTGGTGCGACACGCTCAACAGCCCCGCGCTGGTCGAGGGCGACCACCTGATGAAGTTCGACGTGGTTGTGGCCAACCCGCCGTTCAGCCTCGACAAGTGGGGCGCGGAGAGTGCGGACACCGACCAGTTCAAGCGTTACTGGCGCGGCATCCCGCCGAAGTCCAAGGGCGACTACGGCTTCATCACCCACATGATCGAGATCGCCAAGCGCCAGAGCGGCCGGGTGGCCGTCATCGTTCCGCATGGCGTGCTGTTCAGGGGCGGGGCCGAGGGGCGTATCCGCCAGGCGCTGAT
>CAZTUG010000230.1:0-1660 GCA_964615955.1 uncultured Roseicyclus sp. | reverse complement strand
TGCTGGTGCCGCAGGTCAAGCTGCAGAAGCGGCTCGACCTCGCGCGGGATGCAGAACGGACGTTGGACAGCGTGCCGGGGCTGATCGTGGCGAACTGGGTCGAGCAAAGAGGGGCGAAGAAATGGTGAACCAACGGGCAGACGCACCTTTTGGTCCGGCTCCCATGAAATTCTCCGCAAAGCCGATTTCCTGCGCCTGAATTTCCAGATATTTCAGGATTATGGATATTGTCCTGATCACCACGGTCATTGCATCGCTCTTCCTCGTCATCGGGGCGGCTGAGCCGCTCGCCGCGCGGCTGCGTCTGCCCTACAGCGTCATTTTGGCGGTCCTCGGCATACTGATCGGGTCGGGTGCGATCTTTTTGCTGCGCACCGACCTGACCGATGCGTTGAACCCCGTCGCGGAGGCGATCCTTGGGCTGCCGATCAGGTCCAACGTGTTCCTCTACGTCTTCCTGCCGACGCTGCTCTTCCAGGCGACGCTGGGAATGAACCTCCGCCGGATGCTCGACGACTGGGTGCCGATCCTCGTGCTGGCCGTTGTAGCAGTGGTCGTCGCCACGCTCAGCGTCGGTTACGCTCTTTCGTGGGCGAGTACGTTGCCGCTGGCGGCGTGTCTCCTCATTGGAGCCATTGTTTCCACAACGGATCCATCCGCTGTCGTCTCGATTTTCCGATCGATCTCGGCGCCGCGTCGGCTCGCGCGGATCATCGAAGGTGAAAGCCTGCTGAACGACGCCGCCGCAATTGCGCTGTTTGGGCTCTTCATGGGCTTCGTGATGCTGGGGGCATCGGACCCAAGTCTTGGCGACGCGCTTGGACGATTCCCCATCCTGATTGCCGGGGGCGTGCTGACGGGCTGGCTGGCCGCGCGCATCGCAGTTGGGATCATGGCTCTCTTCGCCCGCCATGAGCTGGCGCTCATCTCGATCTCCGTCGCATTGCCTTACCTCGCCTATATCGGCGCTGAACATAGCATCGGCGCCTCTGGTGTCATCGCGGTCGTTGCGGCAGGGTTGACGTTGAACCTGACCGGGCCGGGACGCCTGCCGCCGGAGGCGTGGGCCAATCTGAGGGAAGTCTGGAACCTGCTTGGGCACTGGGCTGGGGCGCTGATCTTCATTCTTGCGGCACTACTGATCCCGCGGCTTCTGGAAGAGGTCCGCGCGGGGGATTTCGTCCTGGTCGGCGTGGTGATCCTGGCCGCGATCGCGGCCAGGGTCGTGATCCTGTTCGGGGTCCTTCCGCTACTGACGCTTTTGCGTGCATCGCCTGCGGTCGATCCGCGCTTCCGCGTTGCAATCCTCTGGGGCGGGCTTCGAGGGGCGGTAACACTGGCGCTGGCGCTGGCGGTGACCGAGAGCTTCCGCGTCCCGGTCGAAGTCAAACGCGTGGTCGGCATTCTGGCCACGGGCTTCACGCTTTTCACGCTGATGGTGCAGGGCACGACGCTGAGGACGGTCATCGGCTGGCTCGGGCTCGACCGCCTTTCTCCAATCGATCAGGCGCTGTCGTTGCAGGTGGTGGCGGTCGCGCTGCAGACCGTGCGCGAGGATGTGGCGCGCACCACGGAAAACTATGAACTGAGCCACGACATCGTGAGGTCCGAGGCCAAGCGCTTTGGCGAACGACTCGATGCGTCGGTGAAGTCGGCTGAA
>CAZTUG010000229.1:0-1662 GCA_964615955.1 uncultured Roseicyclus sp. | reverse complement strand
AAGGCCGCCGTGATCCCGGTGGTGCTGCACTATTCCACGGCCGATCCGCTTCTGTGGTTGCCGCCCGAGATGCAAGGAGGATTTTGAACAGCTGGGCAGGTGATCGAGCGCGGTCTTCTGTCAGGCCTCATCGCTGCGGCTTTTCAGTCTGCCGCGGGCCGGTATGGTGATCAGCGGACAGGGTCCAAATCTGGCCTAAGAACTCAAGATGTTCTCAGCGGATCGCTGGTTTTCCCCGCCCAGATCTCATCGATCATTTTGCCCATTCTGGTCGTCGCCTTCTCGCACCTCCCTGACACCGATACCGTTTCGCTGTTCGCCTGGTAAATTCAGGTGGCAGCGACCGGCAGCGGATCCCTGTAATCTTCATTGCGCGTCAGCATGGCCCAGATCGCGCGGGCCATTTTGTTGGCAAGCGCGATGGCCACCAGCATCTTTGGCTTGCGTTCAAGCATGCGTGCCAACCACGACCCTTCCCGGATCGACTTTCGACCGAGCCATGTCAGGCGGGACATCGCACCGACGATGAGCAGGCGCCGGATGTCGGCCTGACCAGCCTTGGTCACACGCCCGAGGCGCTGCTTACCCCCTGTGGAGTTCTGGCGAGGGACCAGCCCGAGCCAGGCGGCAAAGTCGCGCCCGCAGCGGAAGGTCTCAAGCGGTGGCGCGAAGGCTTCAACGGCCAGGCTGGTAACGGGGCCGACACCGGGCATGGTCTGGAGACGACGTGCCGTCTCGGTGTCTTCTGCCGTGGACTTGATCCGCTTCATCAGCGCATCGATCCGCACCGTCTTCTCGGCGATCTGCTGGCGCAGGTCACGGCAGATTTCGCGGACCATCTCGGGAAGATCGGTCGCCGCATCCTCAATGATCGCCTCGATACGCCGCAGACTCGCGATTCCGATCGGAAGGGCATAGCCGAATTCGTAGAGGTAAGACCGCAGGGCATTGACCAGTTCGGTGCGCTGATGGACCAGTTGCTCCCTCGTGCGGAACAGAAGCGCCCGGGCCTGTTGTTCAGGCCCCTTCGGTTCGACAAAGCGCTTGCCTGGTCGCTGTGCCGCCTCCACGATGGCTTCGGCGTCGGCCGCGTCATTCTTCTGACGCTTCACGAAGGGTTTGACGTAGATCGGCGCGATCAGCTTGGCTTCATGGCCGAGCGCCAAAAGCTCGCGGGCCCAGTGATGGGCACCGGGACAGGCCTCCATCACCACGATGGCCGGGGGCTGCGCGGCCATGAAGGAAAGAAACTGCGCGCGCGACAGTTTTCGGCGGAACTTCACTTGACCGTTCATCGTCGCGCCGTGGACCTGAAAAGAGTTCTTTGCCAGATCCACCCCGATCATCATATCTTTCGCCATGGTTGCCGTCCTTTCTACTCAGTGGCTGTGAACACCACCACTTTGGCACATTGCGATGCCGTCAGGTCAGGGCGGCAACCACCCCATCTGGCCTGACCCCGACAACCCGAGGAGAACACCATGGCACGAGCCCAGGGGGCGCGGGCGCTGATGGCGCTTGCGTTCGAAACGACCTATGGAACGCCGCCCGCGAGCGGCTTCACCCGCATGCCCTTCACCGTGCACGCCGTCTACCTGCCGCGCCCACGCATCGAGATTTCCGGGCCGCAGGGCGTGCAGGCGACCTTCGACTGGCAGGCCG
>CAZTUG010000228.1:0-1673 GCA_964615955.1 uncultured Roseicyclus sp. | reverse complement strand
GTCGTTGAAATCCCGCCACGGGTTGAAGTGGATGATCTTGTCGTCGCTCATGCCGCCAACCCCCAGCACCGCTCGGCATGAGCGCAGAACCGGCATTCGAAGAAGTCGCGGCTGGCGGCGATGCGGGGCAGCAGGTCGCCGGCGTCGGTGGCTTGGAGTATCCGCACCGCGCGGTCGGACATGCGCTGCGCCAGATCGGCATCGAAGGGCACCTGCTCGTGATGCAGTTCGGCCGTGTCCTTGTTGATCGCCGTGAACAGTGCCGGAGCTGAGGAAATGCCCGGCACCGAGGGCTCCATGTAAGCCTGATAGATCGCGATCTGTGCGGCATAGACGGGTTTGGAGACGGCGACCCCGTCCTTGACGCAGGCCCGCCAGTTCTTCGCGTTCATCGTCTTGCATTCCCAGAGCGCCGGGGTGCGAAGACCGAGCGCGGCCGGGGCGCCGGCGATGATCCCATCGACATGGCCACGGATGCGGCCGCCCGCGACGGAGAATCCGAACTGATCCCCATCGGGCCGATTGCCCTTGCGGGTGTAGAGGTCGAGCCCCGCCGCCCGCAGCCAGCGGATCGCCAGATCCTCGAGCTGATGGCCGATGGCGAAGATGCGCAGCGTCTGCCCGCCGAAATCCGCGCCCTCATCCTTCGGCGCGCCAGCAAACTCGAACTGCAGCGCGCGTTCGCAGGCGTGACCTAGACGGGACGCGCCGAGATAGGTCCGGGGCGGCGTGGCGTCCCGCTCGGCGATCAGCGCGGCGTCGACCAGCGCGTTGATCCGCTCGGCCATGAAGGGGCGCGGGTTGAAATCCAGCATCAGAAAGGCACCTCGCCCCTGGCGGCGATGCGGGACATCTCGGCGCCATAACCTTCCAGCACCTCCTCGATCAGGGCGGTGACATCGGTTTCGGTGAGATCGCGCAGCCGTTTGTCCCAGCCGATCAGGTCCATCGTCTGGCCCAGCCGCTTCATCACCAGAGCTATGGCGAGGCGTTCTTCATCAGTGGTTCCCTGCATGGTCAGTCCTTTCCGGTGGCGCGCCGCGAAGAACGCCTGGCAGTGCATCGAGCAGAACCAGCGGTGGTCGCGGGGGCGGGGTTTGTTGGGGTTGAAGAAACCGAAGCCGCGCGCGGGGCGCAGACAGACGGCGCAAGGCTTGAGGCGCGGGTGCCAAAGCCGAATACGCTCCGGGCAATCCGCAGCCGCTGCGGACGGGGATGGGACTTGCGCGACATGGCTCACGCCGCCCTCCGCTCGGGCTCGGCAGCCGTGACGAGGCGCCGGATGTCGCGCTTGTTGAACTGGAACGAGATCAGCGCGGAGGCGCGATAGCGCGTCAGGCCGAAATCGCGCCGGAACTCCGGCGGCAGGCAATTCAGCTGCTTCTCCGTCGCGTCCTGCTTCAGCCAGCCCTTGGACTTGAAGGCGCTCTCGTCGGTCTCGTGGGTGTTCAGCCAGTCGTCGGCCTGCGCGAGACAGACGATGCGCTCGCCTACGCTCAGGAGCCGCGTGGCCTTGCCCTTGGCGCCCCCGACCGCGTGCCAGCGGCCCTCGAGGAAGAACACGCCGCCCCAGGCGTGAAAGCCGTTGGCCATCAGCGCGGCGTCGTCGCCGAAAAGGTCCACCCACGCGAAACTCGATCGCTCGAGAAGATCGAGCTCGGTCATGACGAAAC
>CAZTUG010000227.1:0-1689 GCA_964615955.1 uncultured Roseicyclus sp. | reverse complement strand
CCGGCGGATTGCAGGTCATTCAGGATCTGCTCGTAGAGGTCGCCGAAGTGCTGGCGCTCGGTCAGGTTGTTGAAGTCGATCTCGTTGATCTTGTTGATGACCTGCCGCATCAGCTGGCCTGACTTCATGTAGTTGTAGGCGTCCTCGAACACGCTGCGCACCACGGTGGCGCGGGGACCGGCGGCGGTCGGCAGCGCCTTGAGGCGGGGGAAGAGGTCGCCGTTGACGAAGGCGATCAGCGCGTCGCCGGTCATCCCCTCGGGGTCGGCGGCCCAGTTGCGCCATTCGAGGTCGGGCGGGATCGGGGACTCGTAGTCGTCGTCGAACAGCTCCAGCTGCTCGTCCTGGTCGCCGATGATCTTGAGCAAGAACATCCAGCACAGCTGGCTGATGCGCTGGGCGTCGCCATCGACGCCGACGTCCTTGCGCATGATGTCCTGGATCGACTTGACGGCGGTGCGGGCGGACATGGGTCAGGCGCTTTCTTCGTACATGGCGGACTGCATCTCGTGGACAGCCTTCGCGAAGGCCGCCTTGCCGCCAAAGGCGCGGACCAGCTCGACCGGCGTGCCGAGGCTGCTGAACGGGTGTATCTGAAGCATGGTCGGGTCGTCGAGGTTCAGGATCGCCTCGTCGGCGTATTTCGCCAACAGGGCGTCGAGCACGGCGCGGGCCTGGTCGCCATAGCGGTTGAAGACGTCGCGCTTCTGGACGTTGGCGGCGCGTTCGCGCCGGGTCAGGGGTTTGGCGTCGAAGGCGACGCTGCAGACGAGGTCGAAGGCGTCGAGGTCGCGGCCCAGCTCCTCGCGGATCTGCTCCAGCGGCAGGCCGCCGGCGTCGAGTTCATCGACGATGGCCTGCTTGCGTTCCTCGGCGTTCCAGCGGCGCAGGAAGGCGTCGAGGCTGGCGAAGCGCTTGCGCAGGGCTGCGCGGGTGAAGTCGCGCAGCGACTCGGTGACGAGCTTGCCGTTCTCGTCGAGATACTCGACGCGCTCCATCACGATGCTGGCCGAGACGCCGTCGACATAGACCTTGCGCCGTGGCTGTCGTGGCGGCGGTTCCTCGTCGCCGCCCGGATCGACAATGATCTCTTCATCGTCGTCTCTATCCGCGCCGCCATCGTCGTCGCTGTCGGTCGGCTCCTCCTCCGGCGGCGCAATGGAATCGTCAGGACCGGGTTCGTAGATCTGGATCGGCGGCCCGTCGAAGGCGGGGTCGGCGAAATGCGTGGTCGCGCCGCGGAAATCCATCAGCGTGAAGTAGAACTTGCGCGTGTCCTCGTGGATGCGGGTGCCGCGCCCGACAATCTGCTTGAACTCGGTCATCGACCCGATCTCACGGTCGAGCACGATCAGGCGGCAGGTCTGGGCGTCGACGCCGGTGGAGAGCAGGCGGGACGTCGTCACGATCACGGGGTAGGGCGACTCGGGGTCGATGAAGGCGTCAAGTTGCGCCTGCCCCTCGGCGTCATCGCCGGTGATGCGCATGACGTAGCGGTGGTTTTCGGCGACGAGGTCGGCGTTCTCGTTGATCAGCGCCTGGCGCATGCGGCCTGCGTGTTCCTGATCGACGCAGAACACGATGGTCTTCTGGAAGCGGTCGCCGGTCTCCTTGAGGAAGGCCGTGATCTTCTTCGCCGTCAGAAGGGTGCGGTCGTCCAGAACCAGCGTGCGGTCGAAATCCTTGGCG
>CAZTUG010000226.1:0-1724 GCA_964615955.1 uncultured Roseicyclus sp. | reverse complement strand
TAGTTTTTAGGTCGAGTATTGTGCCGTCATAAATTACGTGAGTATGATGCTTTAGATCAAAGGGAATATCTGAGGCGCACTTTGTAATCAGCGCGCAGAGCTTTCCTTTCGCATGTGCATATCCGACTTCGTAAAAGACATTTGGATTCTTTCCAGTCATGTCAGCAATCACAAAGTCACTATTCTCAACTTGCCGATAAACACGCTCTAGAATTGTTTCGTTGAAGTGCTGTTCGTCGACGCGCTCGGCCACCACGCCATAATAATCTGCGGTCGCTTTGATCCCAAGTTTGTATACATCATCAAATCCAGCGCTAAATGGCATCAATACAAAAGAAAAAGGCTTATATTCGGGCATTTCTTTTAAGCGCGCTCAAATATTGTTTACGGTGATTTTATCGTGTTGACGGAAGCCTAGTTACATTCCCGACAGAAGTCCATCCATTCGAACGGGTCAACCGGCGGTGCCTTTGCTAGTGGATTGACTCCAACGTTTGGAACCCTCGGTTTCGGGCTGCGATGATGGCGTCTGGGTCTGCGCGCCAGATGAAGGGCCGGGGGTTTCGGTTGTGCTCGGCAAGGAAGCGGTTGATGGCGGCCTGGAGGTCGACGATGGAGTGGAAGACGCCGTTCTTCAGCCGACGCCGGGTGAGCTTGGCGAAGAAGCCCTCGACTGCGTTCAGCCATGAGGCCGAGGTTGGGGTGAAGTGGAATGTCCAGCGCGGGTGGCGCCCCGGCCAGGCGCGGACCTTGGCGTGCTTGTGGGCGGCGTAGTTGTCGAGGATGACGTGGACGACCTTGCCGGCGGGAATGTCGCGCTCCAGCGCGTTCAGGAAGCGGATGAACTCCTGATGGCGATGGCGCTGCATGTTCCGGCCGGTGATCGAGCCGTCGAGCACGTTCAGCGCGGCGAAGAGCGTGGTCGTGCCGTGGCGCTTGTAGTCGTGGGTCATGGTCGGCCCTCGCCCATTCTTCAGCGGCAGGCCGGGCTGGGTGCGGTCAAGGGCTTGAATTTGCGACTTCTCGTCGATGCTCAGCACCACGGCGTGGGCGGGCGGCGCGACGTAGAGGCCGACGACGTCGTGGAGTTTCTCGGCGAAGGCGGGGTCATTCGAGAGCTTGAAGCTGCGCCACCGGTGCGGGGCCAGGCCGTGCGCCTTCCAGATCCTCTGCACCGTCGAGACGGCGAGGCCGACAGCCTTGGCCATCGCGCGCGCGGTCCAGTGCGTCGCTTCGTGTGGCGGCGGCTTCAGCGTCATCGCCACGATGGCGGCGGCGCGGTCGTCGGCCACCGGCGCTATGCCAGGCGGGCGGGTCTTGTCGCGCAGAAGGCCATCGACGCCCTCCGCCATGAACCGGGCCTGCCAGCGCCAGACCGTCGTCTTCGCCGTGCCGGCCGCCGCCATGATGGCGTTCGTGCCGACGCCATCGGCGCTCAGCAGCACGATCTGGGCGCGCCAGACGTGCTTATGGGCGGTGTTGCGATCCGCGACCAGCGCCTCAAGCCGCTGCCGGTCCGTCTCGCCAAGGGTGATGGATATGTCCTTGCGCATGCGCCAGACTCGCATGCGCCCGCGCCAAGGGGAATCCCAACAGGACTCTTCCGTTCCGGTCAATCCACTAGGGTCCGGACTCGTTCAGACCCGGAAGGCGATGACGGCGGCGCGGCAGACCGCCGAAAGGAAGTGCGCGGCGAGCTTGTCGCATCGGGCGGCGATGCGTCG
>CAZTUG010000225.1:0-1733 GCA_964615955.1 uncultured Roseicyclus sp. | reverse complement strand
CTCGGTCGTCCGCATCCAATCCTCGAAAGGGCTCTGAGATGAAGAACTACCTCCAAAATGGCCACATCGTGCGCGTCACCACACCCGATGGCGGCATCGCCTCGGGCGACGCGCTGATCGTCGGCAGCATCTTCGGCATCGCCGCCTATTCCTCGGCCGAGGGCGACCCGGTCGAGCTCTCCACCACCGGCGTGTTCCAGCTGCCGAAAGCGAGCGCGGCGGTACTGACGGTCGGCGCGCGCGTGGCCTGGGACAACACCACGAAGGAAGTGACCACCCCGGCCGCGGGGCGGTTCCCCATCGGCGTGGCGGTGGAGGCGGCCGGGAACGGCGTCACCAGCGTCGCGGTGCGGCTGGACGGCGTGGCGACGGCGGCGGCCTAAGGATCAGCCAAGCCGCTGTAACTGCTCGCTTTCGCCGCGCACCTATGGATCGCTGCTTCGCGACGACACAGCGAGGAGGGCCCGATGAGCCAAGATAAGAACGAAAGGGCGGTGAGCGCATTCGTCAGCAGGAAGGCCGAGTTCGACGGCTTGCTGGAGAGGCTCGCTTCCCTGTCGGCCGACCACTTCGGCGTTTCCCCCGATGATGTTCACTGGGGCCATGTCGGCAATGTCGCGGATGCCGTTCTGCTCCTGCGACAGGCACTGGCGCAGCTAGAACCGGGTCAGCCTTCGGCCTCGTCGAAGTAGTCGGTGTCGACCTTCTTCAGTTCGAGAATGCGGTAACCCCGAACCGCCACGCCGTATTTCACCAGCAGCCGGGTCAGTTCTTCTCCATCGATCAGGATCAGGCGCTTCGGGCTGCGCTGCGCATATTGGATCGCAGCTGGCGCGAAGTGGCTGGTGGTCACGAACACGCCCTTCGTGGCGCCGCGCTCGTCCAACGCCCCGGCGAACTCGCGGATCTTCTCCACGCCGATGCTGTTGCCGGTCGCATAGCGCTTGGCCTGGAGGTGGATGATGTCGAGGCCGAGGACGTCCTCGTTGATCACGCCATCGATCCCGCCGTCGCTCGTGCGGCCGAGCCGCTCACCCGATCCATTCGCGCCGTAGCCCATCCCCAGCATGAGATCGACGATCAGCTTCTCGAACGCGGTCGGATGCATCACCAGGATGCGCTCCAGCAGCTCTTCCCGCAGCGCGGCGTTCAGATCCTCGAATGCCGCCTCCACCCGTTCCTCGGGGGTCCCGGCCGCAAGATCCTGCGTCGGTTCAACTTCAGCCGGGTGATCCTCATTGGCCTTCGTTCGGAACTCGTCGAAACCGTCGAACTGGGACAGGAACGCGATGTCGATCCGCTCTGGCGGGCTCGACAAGACCGATTTCCCTTTGGGCGTGATCGCGAAGTAGCCACGCCGAGGGCGCTCAACGAGGCCGGACTTCACGAGGTAGGTGACCGACCAGTGGACCCGGTTCGCGATCTTCGCTTGGCGGCCACTGGGCAGCAGTTCCTCGCGCTCCTGATTGGTAAGGGCAAATTCATCGGCAATCCGACCCACGGCATCCGCAACCTTGATCTCCCCAGCATCGGCAAGGCGAAGGACGGGCAGCATCAAGGTCTGGAAATCTGGAATCGGCATATCACCACTCGGAGCAACTATCTTGCTCGCGATTATGTCAGGGCAACTCCTCGCGCACTAGCCCGGGAGTGTGGGAACGCCTGCGGAACATCCACACCATCCCGTGTCGCATCCGTGTTGCACGGAGGAATCGGGGATGGTCGTAAGCCTT
>CAZTUG010000224.1:0-1744 GCA_964615955.1 uncultured Roseicyclus sp. | reverse complement strand
CGTCGCGGTGGAGGCAGCAGGCAGCGGCGTCACCAACGTCGCGGTGCGGCTGGATGGGGTGGCGACGGCAGCGGCGTGATCGCGCGGGCAAATCGCGTTGGCGGCTACAACGCGTTCGCATTTCCGGTTTCGGCTGCCATTCTTCAATCCTACTCTGGGCCCGGAAGACGAATCTTTCGGGCCTTTTCATGGACGGCGGAACGACACGAACGGCAAAGGACCTCTCACGCGAGGAGCTGTATGCGCTCGTATGGGAACGGCCGCTCAATCGTGTCGGCCCGGAACTTGGTCTCGACGGCCCGCGTCTCGCGAAGCTCTGCGACAAGCGCCAGGTGCCTTATCCGCCCCCCGGGTATTGGCAGAAGAAGGCTGTCGGCCGGGCCCCTGCGCCAACGCCTTTGCCCGCGGAGGAAGTGGTCGCAGTAAAGGAGACCGCCCCTCGAACATCGCGCGCGCCTCGACCGACCGCCGTAGCACCGAAGAGGCCTTCGGCGATGTCGCCACCGAAGGAGGCGCGCGCACCTGAGCTTCCGTCCATCCCGGATGCCAATGCGACCGAGAAGGACGATGGGCTGGATCCGCTCGACGGGCTGCATCCGAAGATCAAAGCGTGGATCGCGGAGCATAAGCGAGAGCAGAAGGAGCGTGCGCAGGAGAACCGGCGACGGAGGAACGACATCTGGTCCTGGGGCAAGTCCCTCCTGGACGATCTCACACCGCGCGATCTGTATCGTTTCCGGGCCAGCAGCACGCTCTGCCGCGCCATCGAGGCGGCGGGCGGGCGTGTGAAGGAGGCCGACATTCACGGGAAGCTGACCTTCGCCGTCGGCGGGCGAGAAATCGAATGCATGGTGAAGGAGAAGATGTCCCGGCCGATCAAGCGCCCGGAGGGTGAAGCCGCGAAGTGGACGGCCTATCCGCATCACCACAATTCGGGGCTGACCTCATCGGGTTTCCTCCGGGCTCAGATCAGCACATGGCTTCCGGGCGAGCAGCCTCAGTGGGTCGAGAGCCCGAGGAAGCGGTTCTCGCAGTTGATCCCGGCAATCGTGGAAACGGTCGTGGCGAGCGTTCCGCGCCTGATCGAGTGGGAACGCAAGCGCGAAGAGGACCGCCGTCGCTATGAGGAAGAAGAGCGGCGACGGTGGGAGTTGCGGCGACTCAAGGAAATCGATGACACCCGCTGGGCTCGCTTCCGGTCTGCAGCGACGAACTGGCAGGAGAAGCAGCTTCTCGATGCGTTCATCGCCGAGCTTGAAGCTCGGCTGGAATCCGAAGGGGATAATGCCATCGGAGAGAAGACGACCACCGAGTGGCTTGATTGGGCGAAGAACCGCGCCGCGGAGCTGGATCCTTTTGCCGAGGGGCTGGCCGGGCTGTTTCGCGGTGTGCAGCGTCCGTGAGGGCCTGCTATGCCTCGGTGGCGCCCAGCGGGGCGTGTTCCCCCTCGGCATAGATCGCGTCCGTGATGCGCTTCAACAGCGCGGCGTGGTCTGCCAGGGCCGTGACATGGCCCCAGTGCACGTCCTCGGGGCTGGCGAAGAAGTGATCTTCGCTGGCAGCGCGGATGCGGTCGAGGGCCGCGTCGATCTCGGCCTTGCGCGCGATGAAGGCGGCGAGCGCGGCGCCGTTGGTCTTAGGCATGGGGTGGTCTCCCGTGGTGCTGTCGGGGACCATCAGGCTCGCGTGCGCGGCTCGATCAAGCGGAGAGTGCGGCGCGACTCGGCGCCATTCGTTGACACGG
>CAZTUG010000223.1:0-1755 GCA_964615955.1 uncultured Roseicyclus sp. | reverse complement strand
CGACGCCATCGACCAGGCTGTTGGCCGCCTGGAACGCCAGATCGCCGATGGCGGCCGGCAGCAGGCCCCAGATCGCCTTGATCGCCTCGTAGGCGCCTTCGAAGGTGTTCGCTGCCGTGTTGCCGAAACCGACGACGCTCTCGATGGCGCTCTGCATGCCCGACGCCGCGTCGGCCTTCAGATCGAAGAACATCGCCGTGGCCGCAGCGCCCGCTGCTGCAGCGCCCATCCTGATCCGCTCCCAGACCTCGACGGCGAGGTCCTTCAGCAGCGACATCGCCTCGGCGAAGCCGCCAGCGCCGGACACGAGGCGGGTGAACTGATAGACGAGTTCGCCCGCGCCGACGATCAGCGCGCCGATACCCGTGCGGATCAGCGCGCCGCGCAGAACGACCAGTGCTGTGGCGAGGCCGCGGACAGAGAGAGCGGCGGCTGCCATCCCGGCGACCCAGCGACCGGCGAGGAAAGCCGCGAAGGTCGCGGCGTAGGTGGTGAGGCGGCCGATGTTGTCGAAGAGACCACGGATCGCGATGCCGAGCGGACCAGTGCGGCTGGCGACCGCCGCCATGGTGTTGGCGACCGCCTCCAACGCCGGCGCTGCGGCGACGGCGAGCTGGTTCGACAGCCCGCGCCAGATCAGCCCGAGCCGGGAGATGGCATCGTTCGTCCGCTCGATCTGGTCGGCGTCCTGCTCGGAGACGACGACCCCGAAGGCGAGGACGTCCTCGGTCGCCTGACGCAGCGTCGCGGTGTCGATCCGCGACATGGCGATGGAGCCTTCCTCGCCGAAGAGCTGGCCCGCGACAGCCGCGCGCTCGGCGGCGGGCACGAAGTTCTCGATGGCCGCGTTGATGGCGCCGACACGCTGGTCCAGCGGCAGCGCGATCAGCTCGTTGGCGGAAAGGCCCAGCCGATCGAGCGCGTCAGCAGCCGGGCCCATCCCGGCGGCGGCCTGGCTGAGACGACGCGTCAGATCCTTGGTGGCCTGTTCGATCCCGGACATCGACACGCCCGCCAGCTCGCCCGCGCGCTCCAGGGTCTGGATCGAGGCGACGGTGGTCCCGAGGGACTGCGCGAGCTTGGCCTGCGCATCGACGGTCTGCAGCCCGGAGCGGATCATCGCCACACCAGCGGCGGCGGCGGCTGCCACGGCAGCAGCTGCCGCGACCCGGACCCGCCGCGAGAAGGCCGCCAGCCGGGCGTTGGCCGCTTCCATCTCCCGGCTCAGCCGTCCGAAGCCACGCGATCCGGCCTCGCCGACACCTTCCAGCTCGGCGCGCACCTGCCGTCCGCCCACGGCCGCGAGGCGGACGCTGACCCTCTTCTCAGCCATGGGAGTGATCCATCTGTTCGTTGAGTTTGGCGACCATCACCGCCTCGATGACGGGCAGCAGTTCGGCCATGGCGAGCGGAGGCACGCCGAGCGCGTCACCGAGCGCCAGCGCCGCAGTCATGTCCCAGCCAATCACTGCGCCGGGCAGGACGCGCAGCTGGCCTCCGAGGCGGCCGACCAAGTCCCAGACCTGCCAACCCTCCAGCGTTTCCGGACGGTTCAGCCGCGCCGGGCAGTCCGGGCAGGCTTGCTCGCGGCCCTCGTAGGGTGCGCAGGCTTGGCAGTAGCGCTCGCCCCCGCCGAAGGACCATTCGGCGAGAGCGCGGAGGCGTTTTTTTCCTGCTCCAGCAGCAGGCCCTTTGAGACATAGGTCAGCTGGAAGGCCTCGAAGATCGGCCAGACGTCGAGCAGCGCGTCGATGG
>CAZTUG010000222.1:0-1765 GCA_964615955.1 uncultured Roseicyclus sp. | reverse complement strand
GCCATCTGCGCCCGCGCCCCATGGGCTCGTGCCATCGTGTTCTCCTATCGTGATTGGGGTCAGGTTAGCGGGTCGGCCGTGGAATAGTGCAGGATGACCGGGATCACCGCTGCCTTCAGGCTAGCCGCACCATCCACAGCCAGATCGACCGGACGGGGCGCTTCCGCCTCGACCCAGTCGCAAAGGCCGCCCAGAGTGCGGTCGGCAGCAATCGCCGCGCCAATGCCGGCGCAGAGGGTGTCGAAGGCGGTGTCACGGGCCGCACCCTGCACGACCGCCTCGATCTCGGCGCGGTGCTGGTAGTGGTAACGCAGCGGCGACAGCGTGACCTCCGGCTCCCCAGGCTCGCCGTCGCGCAGGATCAGCAGGCCAGCGGCTGGCACGCGTTCGGGCAGCACGTCACCGCGCAGGGCGGTGGCGGGCAACGCCGAGAGTCGCGCATGCAGTGCGGCGAGGATGGTTTCGCGAGGGGTGGGCAGGTTGATCCTCATTTCTCTAGCAAATCAGCCGCTTGCATGCAAAACTGTCTCGTCGATGTTTAACAGCGCGGAAGGGATGAGCTTTGTTTGGATTCGGGAAGTCAAAGAAAGATTACAAGAAAATCTGTCAAGATCCAAAGTCTGTATTTAATCTGCTCTACGCCGATCGCGCAAAAACTTCAGAGATATTGGGTGACACAGACTTCATTGACGCGTGGCTCGGAAGCGAAAATCAGTCAGCAATAACTTTGATAATCCGGAAAGAGGCAATTGGTGGCGATGTACCTTCCTTGAAGCAGATGGTGTGGATGCTTGGAACCATGTATCAAGAGGTATCCGGGGCCAAAATTGAAAAGAACCAGAAACTAGATGCTCTAGTGCAAATTCTTGACGAAAGAATACGCTATTGTAATCAGCTAATAGCGAGGGGTGTCCCACAGCACTACTATGCTATGGTTTCGTCGCACAATTTGCACAAGGCGTTGTACGAGTTGAGCAGGCCAGGAACGCTGGCAAAGTCGCGTGATGCTCTGAATGAGATGGTCAAGCACGCGCAGGCCGTCATAAAAATGGGTAAAAACCATCCAGCCTTCGATGGCGACGCAGGTTTCATTTCTGATGCAGAGAAACTCCTTAGCGAAGGCGATGGCTTTCGTGAGCTTTTGAATGCTATGGGAGATAGCCTTTCGAAACTCGACGCGAGGAGCTAAATATAAGCGCTAAAGTTTATCCACCCAGTTCGCCACGATCAACCCCGGCACACCGTCCACTGCCCGTTCGGCATCCCGCGCCAGGTCCAGCCGCTTCGGCAGCTTGACCTGCGGCACCAGCAGGAAGATCGGCGCGGTGACCTTGCCGCGCCCGGTCTTCGAGCGCGACACCACCGCCTGACCCTTCGTGTTCAGCCGTCCCTCCGCCACCAGCAGGCTCGGCCCCGTGCGGCGATAGACGAAGCGCAGGCGCAGCCCGCGGCGGCGTTCCCATTCGCGGGGGGTGATCCTGCCGCCGCGCAGGGACTTGCCAGCCGCAGGCAGCGGGATCGCCAGCCAGACCCCGTGCTTCGAGCGGATCAACGGCCCCGTGTCATGCGCGCCCACGATGACCGGGGCCTTCGACCAGACCAGCGCCGCCGCATCCAGGCTCTCGCCCGACCTCGGGAAGTTCTGGCTGCGGATCGAGTTGGCCAGCCGGGGGCCGAGACCCGCGCCTGTGATCTGCAGCCGCCAGGCGCTCTTCAGCCCGGTCCCGGCCTCGCGCATGGCGGCGGTCACGGCGCGTTCGCCCGC
>CAZTUG010000221.1:0-1774 GCA_964615955.1 uncultured Roseicyclus sp. | reverse complement strand
GCTGGGAAGCGGCGCCCGAGGCGATGACGGCGGCCGACCGCCAGGCCTATGCCGAGGCGGCGGCGGCGGGCGCGCCCGAGACCGCCGCGGTGATCGTGGGCGAGGCGGTGGACCTTGTCCGTGCCGTCGATCCCGCCCGGCGCATCGCCTGTCGCATCACCGACGAGGCGCGGAGGCTCGTCGGCACCGCGCCCTCCCTTCTCTGGCCAGACACGCAAGGAACCCAGCAATGATCGACTTCTACACCTGGAGCACATCGAACGGCCGCAAGGTCGCCATCGCGCTCGAGGAGATGGGCCTGCCCTACCGCGTCCATCCCATCGACATCACCAGGGGCGAACAGTTCGCGCCCGCCTTCACCGCCATCTCGGCCAATGCGAAGATCCCCGCCATCGTCGATCGCGATGCGGGCGTCACGCTGTTCGAATCCGGCGCGATCCTGATCCATCTGGCTGAGAAGACCGGGCGCTTCCTGCCCGCCGCGGGCCCGGCCCGGGCGGCGGTGCTGCAATGGCTGATGTGGCAGATGGGCGGCTTCGGGCCGATCCTCGGCCAGACGGCGCATTTCCTGCATTACAGCCCCGGGAAATCGGCCTATGCGGTCGAACGCTTCGCCACCGAGACCCGCAGGCTCTACGGCGTGCTCGACCGGCGGCTGGCCGAGGCCGAGAATGTCGCAGGCGATTACTCCATCGCCGATATGGCGATCTGGCCCTGGGTGTCGCGCTTCGAGCACCAGAGGATCGCGCTTGAAGATTACCGCAACGTCGCGCGCTGGTATTCGTCGCTTGCCGCCCGGCCGGCGGTGCAGCGCGGCTATGGCGTGCCCGATGCCAGCAACACCCCACCGGGCCTTGCCGAAACAGGAGCGCCAGCATGAAACTCAACGCCGATTTCTCGACCCGCGCCCGCGTCCACGCCGGGCGCATCGACTGGGTTCCCTCGCCCATGCCCGGCGTCGCGCGCAAGATGCTGGACCGGATCGGCGACGAGGTGGCGCGGGCCACCAGCATCGTGCGCTACGATCCCGGCAGCCGCTTTTCGCCCCATACCCATGACGGCGGCGAGGAGTTCCTGGTCCTCGACGGCGTATTCGAGGACGAGCACGGCGCCTATCCGGCCGGGACCTATGTGCGCAATCCGCCCGGTTCGCGCCACAGGCCCGGCGCGGCGGACGGCTGCACGATCTTCGTGAAGCTCTGGCAGTTCGACCCGGACGACCGGCGGCGGCATGTGGTCGATACAGGCGCGCTCGACCTAGAACCGATTGCGGGGCGGCCCGGCGTCGCCGGCCGGGTGATCCACGAGGATGCCCGGGAATGCGTCCGGATCGAGCGCTGGGCGCCCGGCGCGCGGGTCGAGATGACAGCGCAGGGCGGGGTGGAGACCCTCTGCCTCGAAGGTGGGTTCGACGAAGGCGGGGAGCGTTTCGCGCCCGCATCCTGGCTGCGGCTGCCCGCCGGCGCGATGCTGAGCGCCGTGGCCGGCGCGCAGGGCTGCCGACTGTGGCTGAAGGAGGGGCATTTGCGGCTGCCGATCACGGCGCCGGTGAGCGAGGCGGGCCATGGCCGCTGAAAGGGCGCCGTGCAGCGCCGATCCTCTCTTCCATGCCGGCGAGCGCGTGGTGCAGGACCGCGCTGGCGCACCGTCGGAGTGGCGCGAGAAGGCCGCAACCTTCATCCGGTCAGAGCTGTCCGACCGGCACCGGGGCTTTCTTGAAAGCGTCGGACTTCTGTTCACGGCACTGCTCGATCCTGCGGGGCGACCCTGGGCG
>CAZTUG010000220.1:0-1799 GCA_964615955.1 uncultured Roseicyclus sp. | reverse complement strand
GGTCTGGGCCCGCGCCGACGGAATGGCGTGGAAGCCGATCTGCTGGCAGTTCGGCATCAGCCGCGCCACCGCAAACCGCCGGTGGCAGTACGGGCTTGCCGTCATCGTCTGGCGGCTGAACGGCAAGCGGGTGCCTACCAGGCGATCGAAGGCCTTCGTCGTGTCGAAGGCTGCGCCCCGCCATGACACCGGCGGTCAGGGTTGAAACGGGTTCAGCACCTCGACCCCGAGCCCGGCGACATCCGCTTCGTTGCGGGTCACCAGCGTGAGGTCGTTGGCCTTGGCCGTGGCGGCCAGCAACGCGTCGATGACCGGCACGGGACGGATCGCGTTCATGCGCCCCCATTCCTCGGCAACGGTGGCGTCGACAGGCAAGACCCGGTCGCCGAAGCCCGAGAGGACGTCGGAGAGCCACGTCTCGAGCACTTCGGCCTTCCTGGGGTCGCGGCGACGCGCCAGTTCCACGCCCTTGCGGATCTCGCCCACGACCAGCGCGCTGACCCAAAGATCGTCCTCAGCGACGCCCGCCCACCATGCGGCCACGGCCGCATCGCAGCGGTCGCCCTTGCGCACTTCCGAAATGATGTTGGTGTCGATCAGGAAACTCACAGGGCGACGTTACGCCCGAAATCGCGCGGGCGCTCAAGGTCGATCCCATCCAGAGGCGCGGCGGCCAGCAGTGCCTTGAGCCCGCCGGAGCGGGGCGTCGCGATCTTCTCGCGCAGGATGGCGCGCGTCTCGGCCTCGCGCTCGGGATCGCCAAGCGCGGTCGCGACATCGCGCACGAGGGCGGCATCGTCCTTGCGAACCTGAACCTCGACGCGCACGAAGCCCTGCCGCTGCCTGCGCTTGCGCCACTGGGTGACGGGAGATGGGTCGGTGTTGTTCACGGCATCCTCCATTTCCGGAAAGAATACCGGAAATATGGGATCCAGGCAACGGCGTTCAAGGGCGCGCTGTCAAGTACCTGATCGCGCGTGAGACATTATTCGGCGAGACACCGGAGGCCGAGACAGATTCGGCCAGCGAGGCTACAAGAACGATAGTCTCGGAGTTGTGCGCCCAGGAAGTGGCAGCGCATCCGGGCGGCAATCTCAACCAGATCAAAGATGACCCGCATGGCCGACACGCGTCCATGGGGCTTTCGCGACTATGTGCGGTCGCATGGCTTCCATACGATCTACCTCGCCAAGCCGATCCGGGGCCGTCCAATCAAGGTCGGTGTCGCCGAGGATCCCGAACGACGCCTCGCCAACCTGCAGAACGGCAACTTCGAAGAGCTTTGCTTTCATCGGTTCTGGTGGTTGCCGGGTCAGGCGATCGCGCGGCGGATAGAATCGTCCTTCAAACGCGACTTCGCAAGCGTCAACATCCGCGGCGAGTGGTTCGATCTCGATCCTGCCGCCGCAGTCGAATACATCGAAGCGGCGATCGTAGGGCTCGGAGCCTGGTGCCTGACGCAGTCGCAAATGGAGCATCTGCAGGATCGTTGGGCGCGCAAGCATTACGGCATGTCCGATGCCGGACCATCGCCGCTACGAGGAGCCGAACCCCGAAGGGACGAGCCTTGGCAACGGCGCCCGAGAAAACGTCGTCAGCCGTCGCTGCCCGACTCTCCATGGGAAGACGGGACGCGGTCCTGATCGGCCGAGTCGAAACCGATCCCGAGATGGACAACACCGCTGGCTTCCGGGGTCCAGTGAGGGTCCGGCTGGGGTCCAATGGGCTAACCCATTGAGGTCGCGGTTCCTTCCTGGCGATATTCGTATGCTGGCGGGCGAAGCGCGGGACATCGCCAG
>CAZTUG010000219.1:0-1818 GCA_964615955.1 uncultured Roseicyclus sp. | reverse complement strand
ACCCGTAGCCTTGACCTCCGTGCCAGACGGCCCGCCGACCGTCCGACAGCTCTTCGGTGAAATGTCCCAGGCCGTAGCCGTCCGCCGCGAAACCGAACAGGCCCCCTACCGCGACGGCGGGCTGGTGCATCGCATCGACCGCAGATGGCAACAGCACCGATTGGGGGGCGCCCTCCATCTCGGCGGCGGCCAGACGCGCGATGTCGCCTGCGGTGGCCAGGCAGCCCGCCCGATCCCCACCCGGGATAGACATAGGGTGCAACGGGGCGCCCGCGCAGGTCATTGCCGATTGGCATGTCGCGCGGTGGCCCATCATAGCGCGCGCCGTCCATTCCGAGTGGGCCGATTCACAACCTCCGAAGAGATGTAGGCGCCGAAGTCCTCGCCCGAACATGTCTCGATCATCAGTTCCAGCAGGTTGTAGCCGGTGTCGGAGTAGGAAAACCCCGTGCCCGGCACTGCGATCATCTCGAACTCCGCGGTCATTTGGGCGGCGTTGGAGGGGCGATCCGCACCGGGCGGATACCGCGCGGTGAAATCACCGAGGCCCAAGCCCGCGCTGTGCGACAGAAGCTCCCGCGCGTTGAAATCTGGTGTGCCCTCCGGCGCGGTCCAGCGCGTCAAACATTCTCCGGCCGGGGCGTCTAGGTCTAGCCTATCGGCCTCCGCCAACCGCATCGCGCCCCAGGCGGTGACCGGCTTCGACAGCGTCTCGACCCGAAACAAGTCATTGGGCTGCATCGCCCGCCCAGTCGCGGGATCTGCCAGCCCGAAGGCGCCGGTCCAGACCGGCGTGCCGCCCTGCAGAAGCACGATGACCGCGCCGGGGACGTCGTCGGCGGCCATCCGGGACAGGGCGGTCTCGGTCAGCCGCGTGGTCAAGGCTTCGAGGTCCGACTGCGCCGTTGCGGGCAGGGCGAGCGCCGCTGTCGCTGTCGCCACAAGTATGGCGACGACTTTCATTGCTCGGTCATGTCCGAGGCCCGCAAGAGTTACGAGACGATTGCAATATGCCGCGCATCATTGCCCGGCGCGCAACAGATCCGCCTCCATGGCGTCCAGGGCCTGCCGGTCGAGCACACGCCCGCCGACGATGACCGCCTCGGGGCGACGCAGCGTTGCAAGATCCTCCAGCGGATTGGCGTCCAACAGCACCAGATCGGCCCGGAGGCCCGGCGCAATGGTGCCGTCTTGATCTGCAAGGCCAAAGAACCTCGGCGGCGCGACGGTGGCGGCAAAAAGCGCCTCGCGCGGGGTCAGTCCGATTGCGACGTAAAGGTCAAGTTCATCCAGCAGCGAGAAGCCGTGGAACAGATAGGGGTTGGCGAAGGACGCATCCGACGAGGCAAGGATCGGCACGCCCGCCCTGTGCGCCATCAGGAAGGTTCGATGATCCAGCGCAATGCTGGCATCCGCCAGATCGCGCACTTCATCGGTCATCGCTTCCAGCCGGAAGTCAGGCCGACGCCACGCCGCACGCACTTCGGGCGGAAGCATCCGCATCTGCGGGGCATCGGGCGCGGGCCAGTTGCCGGTGTAGAAATTCGCAACGACTAGCGTAGGGCTGACGTGCATCCCCGCTTCGGCAATCTGCGTCAGGACGCGGTCGCAGAGTGACTGATCCCAAGTCTCGAGCATGATCCGGTTCTGCCCTGCCATCACCGCGAAGATGCCCGCTTGATCGGCTCCCTCGGCCATCACCCGCCGCAGATCGTCCAGCATGTGCGCCTCACCCGTCGCACAGGCCATGGTGACGCGGCCGAAATGCTCCATCCCGTCCTGACCCGCCTCAATCGCCGTGCCAAGCGCCACGCGTTC
>CAZTUG010000218.1:0-1826 GCA_964615955.1 uncultured Roseicyclus sp. | reverse complement strand
CCACCAGCGCCTTGGTCACGAAGCCGGTCTGCAGCGTCAGCCCGAGATCGTCGCCTATTGCCGCGGCCCGTTCTGCGTATTCGCCCATCAGGCTGTAGCCGCCCTACGCAAACACGGCTTCCATGCGCGGCGCCTCGAGGGCGGCCTGCCGGAATGGCGCGAGGATGGGCGGGAGATAGCGCGCGTCGGCTGATCTTAGGCCACCTCCTCAACCTTCGCGGTAACGCCCTCGACCCATGCCATCAGCGCAGCAGGATCAGGCGGCAACGGGATTGCCAACCCTTCCGCGAAATTCTCGAAGGCCGGTCGGTTGATCGCGTTGAGGCCGACCAGAACGGGGATATCCAGCGCGAGCGCCTCGGCGATCACGTCGCGGAACCCACGGCCCTCGGCCTCGTGCTTGCCGAACTTGTTGACGATCAGCAGGTCCGCGCCGGATGACAGGCTGGCCGCGACCAGTCCGACCGCGGTTTCCAGCGCGGCCGGGTCGAGGCGACATCCCCGCGCCTGAGGGCCAAGATCCTGACTGATGCGCAGAACCGCGCCATCGGGCAACACCCTCACATCCATGTCGCAGGGGCCTGCATCCGGGCGCTCGCTGTTGATCTGAACAGTTCCGCAGCATCGGAGGCCCCGGGCCGCAAGCTCCGTCGCCAGCCGCTCAAGCACCAGATCCGTATCGCCGCGCCCCGGCGCCATCGTGTAGGCCAGTTTCATATCCGGGCTCCTTCAGGATTGGCAGAAAGGTTGGAATTCCACCAGCGCACCGGCTGGCAGACAATCGGCATCGGCGGGCAGAAATATCAGCCCGTCCGCGCGGGACAGCAGCCGGACACGGGCTGAATGGGTGGCCTCCTCGAAACGGACGATCTCGCGGCCCTGGGCGTCGAAGCCTGCCAGCGTGGCGGGGCGAAGTTCACAGCGTCCGGGCTTGCGGTGGATGTCGCTGGCGGTCACGACGTGCCGCCGGGTCGGGATGCCGGACCCCTCGCCGGTCAGGGCATGGATCAGCGCCGTGCCGAAGACCTGAAATGTGACGAAGGCAGACACCGGATTGCCCGGCAAGCCAAGCCAATGCGCTTTCCCGATGCGCCCGACCGTCACCGGCTTGCCCGGTTTGATCGCCACGCCGCTGAACAGGGTTTCACCCCCGAGGGCCATGACGGCGGGTTTCACGTGGTCTTCTTCACCGACCGAGATGCCGCCCGTGGTGATGACGAGATCGGCCTGCGCCGCCATATCGCCCAATTGGCGGACAATGCCCGAAAGATTGTCGCCGCCATGGGCGGAGGCCACGCCTTCGACGCTCATCGCGGCAAGGCATGCCGTCAGCATCGGTGTGTTCACGTCCCAGATCCGGGCGGCTTCGCGCGCGCTGCCCGCGCGGCGGACTTCGTCGCCGGTGACCAACAGGGCCACACGCAGCCTGCGCCGGACACGAACACGGCCTGCGCCTGCAGCCGCACAGGCGGCGATCTCCCGGGGGCCAAGCCGCTGGCCCATATCCAGAAAGGTCGCGCCCTTGGCCATGTCGCTGCCCGCGCGGCGGATGTTGAGACCCGGTTCAGGTCGGCGGAACAGGTGAATTGCATCGCCGTCGCGCTGGACGTCCTCCTGCATCACGACCGCATCCGCGCCATGGGGCACAGGTGCGCCCGTGAAGATGCGCGCCGCCTCGGCCCCCGCGATCGGTGTCGTGCCCTCCCGCCCGGCAGGAATGCGCGTTGCCACCGACACTTCCCAAGGACCGGTCCCCGTCAGCGCCGAAGTCGCGATCGCATAGCCATCCATCGCCGCATTGTCGAAAGCCGGTGCCATGGACCGGG
>CAZTUG010000217.1:0-1876 GCA_964615955.1 uncultured Roseicyclus sp. | reverse complement strand
GTGGAATAGTGCACCACCACCGGGATCACTGCTGCCTTCAGGCTCGCCGCACCTTCGACCGGCAGGTCCACGGCGCGCGGCGCTTCCGCCTCGACCCAGTCGCAGAGCCCGCCCAGCGTCCGGTCGGCGCTGAGTGCCGTGCCGACGCTGGCGGTCAGCATGTCGAAGGCGGCGTCACGGGCGACCCCCTGCACGACAGCCTCGATCTCGGCGCGGTGCTGGTAGTGATACCGCAGCGGTGACAGCGTGACCTCCGGCTCTCCCGGCTCACCGTCGCGCAGGATCAGCAGGCCGTCGGCCGGCACGCGCTCGGGCAGCACCTCGCCGCGCAGGGCCGTGGCGGGCAGCGCCGAGAGCCGCGCGTGCAGCGCGGCGAGGATGGTTCCGCGGGACGTGGGCATGCGAATTGTTTCCAGCTTTCTTCAGCAAGGGCCCCGAGTTAAACTTCATAGTGGCCCAAACTTCGATTGCGGCCGCTCATGACGGGAGGAAATTCAATGGAATATGACCGCGAACTGATCTCCAACGGGAACCCGATGGAAAAGATTGTCGGCTTCAGCCGAGCCGTCCGGGTTGGGCCTTACATTTCGGTTGGTGGCACGGCTCCTGTCGGCGCGGATGGGAAAACGGTGGGCATTGGCGACGTCGCCGCTCAGACGCGTCAGTGTATCGAAATCATCAAAGCCGCGCTGGAACAGGCGGGTTCGGGCTTGCATCATGTCGTCAGAACGCGCGTCATTCTCGTGAACATCGACGATTGGAAAGCCGCCATCGACGTTCGGAAGGAATACTTCAGGGACGTACGCCCGGTTGATACGATCATGGCGGTCTCGCGTTTCGTGAACCCGGAATGGCTCGTCGAATTGGAGGCTGATGCAGTCATTTCGAATTGACTGATCCGGCCGAGAGCGGGGGAGATCAGCATGAGAAAGAGGCGATATGCTCCAGTTCGATGCGAACACGGCTCGGATTCTCGACAACGGCTATCAGGGCGCCGACATTCAACGGCGACGTCTGGCAAACATCGCCGCGCTTGCGCCCGGATACGGTGATGTGATTGCAGATATCGGCGCTGGGACGGGCCTTCTGGCGCTCGATCTCTCGCGGGCGGTCGGGGAAGAAGGAACGGTGATCGCGATAGATCCGAGTTCCGAGATGCGTGAGGCGACGGCGGCCCGATGCTCCGGGTGCGAAAATGTCCGCGTTGTCGAGGGGTCGGCGGATGCCCTGCCGCTTGACGACGCGAGCATCGACCGTGCCGTGGCGCTTCAGGTCTTCGAATACATCGCCGCCATCCCCGATGCGCTCGCAGAGGTACGCCGGGTCTTGCGGCCTGGCGGCAGGATCGTGATCGGCGATCTGCACTGGGACAGCCATGTCTGGCATTCGGACACGCCCGAGCGGATGGCACGGATGCTCCGGCACTGGGACCGTCATCTCGTTCATCGTGATGTTCCGGCGCAACTGCCGCCGCTTCTACGGGACGCCGGGTTCACACTGGCAGACGTGACGCCCGAACTTTGTCACGACACGACGTTGCGCACGGATGGCCTCGCCAATCTGATGCTGCACCTTATCAGCAGCTATGTGCGCCAGAACTCCCTTGAGTCGGACGATTACGTCGACGAGTGGGCTGCAGAGCAGCGCAGCATGGCCTCCGAAGGGCGCTTCTTCTTCGCGATTACGCATTATGTCGTGGCCGCGGAGCTGCGGTAAGCGGCTCTCCTGCAAGGGAGCGCAATGTTCGCGAGACGTCAGCCAATCCGCTCCTCCACCCAGTTCGCCACGATCAGCCCCGGCACACTGTCCAACGCCCGGTCTGCATCCCGCGCCAGGTCCAGCCGCTTCGGCAGCTTGACCTGCGGCACCAGCAGGA
>CAZTUG010000216.1:0-1895 GCA_964615955.1 uncultured Roseicyclus sp. | reverse complement strand
ACCGCCAGCCCGCGATCCTGTTCCAGATCGACGAGTTCGGCATGTTCCTCGCGGCTGCCGCCGACCGCAAGCGCAGCCCCCGCCACATCACCGAGATCCTCGACAACATGACCGAGCTCTTCACGGCCGCAGGCGGCATCTTCCTTGGCGCGGAATACGCCAACCACGACGGCTCGAACGAGCGGCGCGACATCGTCCAACCCTGCCTCTGCGTCTACGGCACCACGACCCCGCTGCACTTCTGGGGCGCATTGCAGGGGGCAAACGTGGTCGACGGCTCGCTTGCCCGCTTCCTGATCCTGCCCAGCGACGAGGATTACCCGGACGAGAACATCACCGTGGGAATCCGGCAGGCACCGCCAGCGCTGATCCAGGGATTGCAGGGCGTGGCCGCTGGGGGTGGCCACCAGAAGGGCAATCTTGCGGGCAAGACGGCCGATCAGAACACGACGGTAAATCCGACTATCGTGCCAATGACCGATGAAGCGAGGGCGCGTTTCAAGGCGCTGAGTGCCGAATTGACGGTGGAGTTGCGGGCTGCAGCCGGGACGGCCTTCACGGCGATACTGGCGCGCATTGGTGAGAACGCGTTGAAGCTGGCGTTGATCGTCGCGGTCGGGCGCGACCCGGCAAAACCCGAGATCGACCTCTCGGCAGCGGACTGGGCTATCGACTTCGTGCGCCACTATGCACGGAAGACCATGGAGGCTGTTGAGCGCCATGTGGCAGATACGGAGACCGAGGCCCACGTGAAACGGCTCAAGGAGGTCATCCGCGCCGCAGGGGCGAACGGGATCACCAAGTCGGAAATCACGCGTGCCTCCCAGTGGCTGAAATCTCGTGACCGCGACGAGATCCTGCTCACCCTGATCGAAACCGGGGACGTCACAACGGGCATGCGAGGATCATCGACGCGGCAGGCCATGGTCTACCGGATGGCCCGCTGGATGGGCCCGTGGCGAGATGCTTCAGGGCGCAAAATCAATCAGAAGGAACAGTAAAGCCGCCTAACTGTATGGAAGATATGCGAAAAGCCCATTCCTTCACATTCTTCAATCTTTCAAGAGGATACCTATACCCCTCGCGTGTATGCGCGCGCGATTAGAAATAGAGAGACACCCTTTATCACTATATAATAATTGAATAATTATATATTATAGAGGCCAGGCAGAGGGTTAGCGGCTCCAATCCTTCACGAGGGGACCTTGAAGCCCAAGAAGTATTCGCAGCGCGACCCGATCGCCCTGCGCCTGACGTGACCAGACCATCCTTCGGGGCTTGGCGAGACCGCGGCCTTCACCGGCCAGGCCTCTCGCCACGCTCGCCCAAGCGAAGAGGAGGTCGGCATGGCCGAACCCACACACAACCCGCGCACCATCCTTGCGCTCGATCTTGGAACAACCACCGGCTGGGCCCTGCGCGGCCATGACGGTCTCATCACCAGCGGTACGGTGAGCTTCCGACCGGGCCGCTTCGACGGGGGCGGGATGCGCTATCTGCGCTTCACTGGCTGGCTGACCGAGATCGACCGGCTGTCGGGGCCGATCGAGGCGATCTGGTTCGAGGAAGTCCGCCGGCATGCAGGCACAGACGCCGCCCACGTCTACGGCGGGCTGATGGCGTCGCTGACAAGCTGGGGCGAATTGCGCGGCGTGCCCTATCAGGGTGTGCCCGTTGGCACGATCAAACGCCACGCCACCGGTCACGGCAATGCCGACAAGGCCACGATGGTCGCCGCTGCCCGGGCGCGGGGCTTCAGCCCTGCCGATGACAACGAGGCAGACGCCATCGCCATCCTGCTCTGGGCCATTGAGACGAACGGGGGTGTCGCATGAGATGGCACCCGCACGGCTACGGCGGACAGCGCCGCGATCCCGAGCAGGTCAAGCGCGAGG
>CAZTUG010000215.1:0-1929 GCA_964615955.1 uncultured Roseicyclus sp. | reverse complement strand
AGCCGCAGATGCGTCGCCCGAGGCCCAGCCCGCGTCAGATCACGCAGGCCGAGGAGGCGATGCTCTGGCTGCGCTGGTTGGAAAAGGACGACGCCCGGATCGTCTGGCTGCGCGCCAATGGCAGGCCGTGGAAACCGATCTGCTGGGAGCTGGGCATGAGCCGCGCGACGGCGAACCGGCGCTGGCAGTACGGCATCGCCGTCATCGTCTGGAAGCTGAACGGAAAGCGGGTGCCGTCGAAGCGGTCGAAGGCCTTTGTCGTGTCGAAAGCCGCACCGTGACGTCGATGCTCAGGGTTGAAACGGGTTCAGCACCTCGACCCCGAGCCCGGCGACATCCGCCTCGTTCCGGGTCACCAGCGTGAGATCGTTGGCCTTGGCCGTGGCGGCCAGCAACGCGTCGATGACCGGCACGGGGCGGATTGCGTTCATGCGCCCCCATTCCTCGGCAACGCTGGCATCCACGGGCAAGACCCGGTCGCCGAAGCCCGAGACCACGTCGGAGAGCCATGTCTCGAGCACGGCGGCCTTCCGAGGATCGCGACGGCGCGCCAGCTCCACGCCCTTGCGGATCTCGCCCAGCACCAGCGCACTGAGCCACAGATCGTCCTCGGCGACGCCCGACCACCACGTGGCCACGGCTGCGTGGCAGCGGTCGCCCTTGCGCAGTTCCGAGATGATGTTCGTGTCGATCAGGAAACTCACAGGGTGACGTCACGCCCGAAGTCGCGGGGACGCTCCAGATCGATCCCCTCGAGCGGCGCCGAGGCCAGCAGCGCCTTGAAACCGCCGGCACGATGCGCGGCGATCTTCTCGCGCAGGATGGCGCGGGTCTCAGCCTCACACTCGGGATCGCCGAGCGCGGTCGCGACATCGCGCACGAGGGCGGCGTCGTCCTTGCGAACCTGAACCTCGACGCGCACGAACCCCTGGCGCTGCCGACGCTTGCGCCACTGGGTGACGGGAGATGGGTCGGTGTTGCTCACGGCATCCTCCATTTCCGGAAAGCATACCGGAAATTTGTGTTCGCGGCAACATCGTTCAAGGCCGGGCTGTCAAGTCCCTGATCGCGCATGAGACATTATTCGGTGAGACACCGGAAGCCGAGACAGATTCGGCCAGCGAGGCTACAAGAACGATAGTCTCGGAGTTGTGCGCCCAAGAGATGGCGGCGGGTCCAGGCTGCAATCTCCGTCAACTCAAAGATGAACCGCATGGCCGACACGCGTCCGTGGGGCTTTCGCGACTATGTGCAGTCGCATGGCTTCCACACGATCTATCTCGCCAAGCCGATCCGGGGCCTGCCGATCAAAGTCGGCATCGCCGAGGATCCCGAGCGACGCCTCGCCAACCTGCAGAACGGCAACTTCGAGGAGCTATGCTTTCACCGGTTCTGGTGGCTGCCGGGTCAGGCGATCGCGCTGCGGATCGAGTCGTCCTTCAAGCGCGACTTCGCACGCGCCAACATCCGAGGCGAGTGGTTCGATCTCGATCCTGCCGACGCAGTCGTATACATCGAAGCGGCGATCGAGGGGCTCGGAACCTGGAGCCTGACGCAATCTCAGATGGAACATCTTCAGGATCGGTGGGCGCGCAAGCACTACGGCATGTCCGATGCCGGACCATCGCCGCTGCGAGGAGCCGAACCGCGAAAGGACGAGCCATGGCAACGGCGCCCAAGAAAGCGTCGACAGCCATCGCTGCCCGCTTTTCCGTGGGAGAACGCGGCTCGGAAATAGCTGGACGAACCGACGCTGATCCCGAGGTGGACACCGGGGGTGGTCTCCGGGGGTCCAGCCGGGGTCCAATGGGCTAACCCATTGAGTTCTTGGTTCCTTCCTGGCGATATTCGTATGCTGGCGGGCGAAGCGCGGAACATCGCCAGCGACAGGGCCGGATTTTTGGGAAGCCACCCGGAAGCCGGAGCCAC
>CAZTUG010000214.1:0-1996 GCA_964615955.1 uncultured Roseicyclus sp. | reverse complement strand
CGCGGTCCGGCTTGATATTGCCGAAGATATTCGGTCTTCCAGGTTGACTTTCAGGCCGTCTCAGCCGGGATGGCCGAGAATGGCGGCATGCGTGGTAGCGCCGAATGCGGCGGCTCCAACGCTCATCATACCGGGCCAAACAAGAAGCCCGGAACCGGCCCCTGCACAGAGCGCCACAAGCGACTGAAACCAGTCGGGCGGTGGTCTGAGCGCGATAGCGGCGCACCCCATTGATGTGAGCAGGAGTTGCGAGATCAGCGCTTTCGCTGCCCGGTCGGGATTGCGCGGGCTGAGACGACGGACTCCGGCGGCAAGATGGTGGGCCGACTCGGTGACTGCCTGCGTCCTGAGCATCGAGACGCAGGCCGCAAAAAGGACATCCACCAGAGCGACTGCAGCGCTATGGTCACCTGCCAGCGCTGTCGTGGTCAAGGTCTCGGGACTTGGCGCGCCCTGCTGAATCCTGCCCTGCGCAAGCGCCACAAGGGCGACGATCGCAACCAGAGCGGTCTGCAGGCAAGCTGCACGGACACCGGCGCGCACGAAGCGATACATGATCAACCGCTCATCATGGTCTGGCCCCGACACCCATCTGTTCGACAAGCGCGAGAAGACCCTTGAGAAGCGCCGTCGGATCGGGCGGGCAGCCGGCAATGTGAATATCGACCGGAACCACCGCGTTCACCCCGCCGACGATGGCATAGCTGCCGGCAAAGCACCCACCCGCCCGCGCGCAGTCGCCGATCGCGATCACCCATTTGGGTTCCGGCATGGCGTCATAGGTGCGGCGCAGCGCCTCGGCCATGTTGTGCGTCACCGGCCCGGTGACCGTCAGCACGTCGGCGTGACGTGGCGAGGCCACGAAATGCAACCCGAAGCGTTCCAGATCGTAAAACGGGTTGGAGAGGGCCTGAAGCTCCAGTTCGCAGCCGTTGCACGATCCGGCATCGACGTGTCGGATCGACAGGCTGCGGCCCAGTTTCGCCCGCGTCAGGCGCGCGAGAGCCTCGGCCAGTTCATCCGTGGTGTCCCGATCGGGCACCGGCGCGCTTTCGGTCAGCGGCCGCCGGATCAGGCCCTCAAGCAGAAAGCGTCGCATGAAGCCTCCTCACAGGTCGTGCCCGGAATACGAGCAATTGAAGGATTTGTTGCACAGCGGAAAATCCGCGATGATGTTGCCTTCGATCGCGGCCTCCAGCAGCGGCCACTGGAACCACGAAGGATCGCGCATGTGGCAGCGGCGAATGCCCGCCTCGGCGTCGAGCGAGAGCCAGACCAGGATGTCGCCGCGGAACCCTTCGACGAGGCCGAGCCCCATGCGCGGTTCACCGACCGGTTCGACAGGCGTGAGGACCGGCCCCGGCGGCATCGCGTTCAGCATCTGCGTGACAAGCGAGCAGATCTGCTCGACCTCGCGGATGCGGACCCAGATGCGGGCATTGACGTCGCCGTCCAGACGCACTGCGACTTCGGTGCGCAGCATGTCGTAGGGTGCATAACGCAGGTCGCGACGGGTGTCGAAATCGCGGCCTGACGCGCGGCCGACATAGCCCCCCGCGCCAAAGCGCCGGGCAAGATCGGCCCCGACGCAGCCGGCGCCCACCGTCCGGTCCAGAAGCGAGGCGGTATTGTCGTAAAGCTCGACCAGCGCCGGGAACCGCTCCCGGATCTCCGCGATCATCGCGTTCAGCACGGCCTCGCCCTCGGGGGCAAGGTCCACCGAGACCCCGCCCGGCACGATCCGGTCGCGCATGAAGCGGTGACCAAAGGCGGCCTGCACGGCGCGCATGACCTTTTCGCGCAGCACGCTGGCCTGCGCCAACATCATGGCAAAGGCGGCATCGTTGCAGATCGCTCCGATGTCGCCAAGGTGGTTGGCAAGCCGCTCCAGTTCGGCCATCAGCCCGCGCAGCAAGAACGCGCGCTCGGGCACGGCGAGGGACAGCGCCGCCTCGGCGGCCTGAGCGAAGGCCCAGGCATAGGCCACGGTGCTGTC
>CAZTUG010000213.1:0-1999 GCA_964615955.1 uncultured Roseicyclus sp. | reverse complement strand
AGGATCGCAGGGCCGGTCCAGGCGCGCATCTGCTCGGTCGTGGTCGTCATCTTTCTGTCCTTGCTTCTGCACTCGTTGCCGCGACGCCGTCCTCGGTCAGGATCAGGTCGAGCGGGATGTCATGGGGTTGCGGAAAGATCGTCGGCAGGCGCGCGGCGAAAAGGGCAATGCCGATGGTCAGGGGGCGCGGCACCAGCGCGGCCAGCGTCCGGTCGAAATAGCCACCGCCCCAGCCCAAACGGAAACAAGCCCCATCCCAACCAAGGCAGGGCGCGAGCGCGATATCGGGCGTCAGTTCGTCGGCCTCAGGTGGTGGAACCGGGATGTTCCAGTCGCCACGCACCAGCTTTGTCTCGGGTGTCCAGCGGCGAAACACCAGTGGCGCGGCGCGTTTCTCGACCACTGGCAGGGCAATGTTGACGCCCGCGCGGTGCAGATCGGCCAAGGCAGGGCGCAGGTCGGGTTCCCCCTTGATCGGCCAGTAGCCTGACAGAACACATCCGCGCCTCACCCCGCGCGTCACAAGCACCCTCCCCAGATGCCCCGCGATCCTGTCCGAAACCTGCGCCCGCCCGGCCTGGCCCAGGCCCTCCCTCTGCCTGGCCAGGCGTGCCCGTTCGGCCCGGCGCCAGCGCGCAACATCGCGCGCCTGCTCGGGGTCGACGCCAAGCGGATCGAAATAGGCAGGATCGACCTCGGCCGCCGTGCAAGGCGGCGACGCATATGTCCCGTCCTTGGTCATTTCGCGGGCTCGAACCGGGGAAAGAGGACGTCGTTCTCCAGCGCGATGTGAGCGGCGAGTTCGTCAAGAAGCGTCTCCGTGCCGCCATAAAGCGACCGCCACGACCCGCAGGCATGTTCGGGCGGCGTCAGATCGGCTGTCAGATTGCGGATCAGCGAGATGGATTCGGCGTGATCGTCATGGTCGACGCGCATGACCGCAATCGGATGTTCGATGCCCGCCCCGCCGCCCGCGCGCATCGCCGGAAACAGAATCATTTCTTCCTTGGTCATGTGATCCTCCATCTCACGCGCAAGCGTGGTCAGAGCATGGGCAAGACCCTTGGGGGCGTCAGGATCATCGGCGTGAACCTGTTCGACACGGCTCGCGAGAGGGATCAGCGATGCAAGGTCGGCCCTGTGCATTTCGTGATAGTTGGTCAGGATGTGATCGATGAGGGCGCCGGTTTCCTGCGGCACTGCGGCGGTGACATCGTCATGCATGGCACGTCCATTCTGTGGTGAGTCGTCGGAGCTGGACAAATTGGTATTTGCTTTGCCGATTAGACCACAGTAATACGCATTGTAAATACCAAATCAGGAGCGCGACCATGCGCCTCACGTCCTTCACAGATTACGGGCTCCGCGTGCTGATGCGCATGGCGGGCACGCCTGACCGCGCCTTCACGGCTGCCGACCTAGCGGCCGAGTTCCGTATCTCACGCAACCATCTGGCAAAGGTGATTTCGGCGCTTGCCGCGGCAGGTCTTCTGGAAACCCGGCGCGGCGGCGGGGGCGGGGCGATGCTGGCTCGCGAGCCTGCAGACATCCGCTTGGGCGATGTGGTGGCGATCCTCGAGACCGATCAGGCGCTGGTAGAGTGCTTTGCCGCTGGGGCCAACGCCTGCACCCTGACGCCGCACTGCCGGTTGAGGGCGCGGCTGGCCCATGCCGAGGCGGCCTTCATCGACGACCTTAACCGCAGCACTCTGGCCGATTGCGTCTATCTGCCGGAAGGCGCCTGACGGGTCAGCAGTTGCCGGGCCACCAGCGCGATCGCGCCCCAGACCGCGCTGCGCAGGGCCATGGCGTAAACGGTGCGCATCTCAAAGGCCCCACCCTGGGCGACATGCAGACCGAAGGCCGCAAAGACCAGCAGCGTTGCGGCGAAGATCGCGAGAGACAGAGGACAGGCCCATCGCAGCCCCTGCCACAGGCCCAGGCCCGCGACGACATAGGCAAGTCCAGCTAGTGTGTTGAACCACAAGACGAACAGGAC
>CAZTUG010000212.1:0-2007 GCA_964615955.1 uncultured Roseicyclus sp. | reverse complement strand
CTACCACCCCAGCCAGTCCTTCCGCAGACCGCTTCGATCCGCTGCGAAAATACGGGTCGAGATGCTTGGGCAAACCACGTTAGTCCCACATCCTGCCTGCGGTGCGACCTTCCGCAAGCGCACGGCGTGGCGGGCAGGCTTGTCGTTCACAAGATCGCGGGCGTGCTGGCCGACAGCGGGGCAGACCCGGCCACGGCAGGGGCCGACGGCCCGACCTGTCTGAATTCGGAACAGCTTCCGGGCAATGTCGATCCCGGCGCAGAGGCCGCCGCGCGGTTATTCGAAAGGCTGCGCGCCTGAGGCCGTGCCGGGGTTCCATGGGTCCCGTTCGGCGTGTCTCGGCTGCTGGACGGATTGATGATGCGCGCCGTCACAGGCGACGCGGATGGCCCGGTTGCGCCCGAAAAGGCCCGTCAAACGGCAAAGTTTGCGGTCTGGACGCGCCGCAGGGGCACGTCGCGGCCATTCTCCAACGCCGGGATCTGGGCGCGGGCGATGGCGCTGCGCGACAGGTCCAGCGTCACCACCTGAAGTTTCGGTGCCCCCTCTTCCATATCCGCCATCACCCGCCCCCACGGATCCACGGCCAGCGAGTGCCCGTAGGTATCGCGGCCGTCATCGTGGTGGCCCGACTGGGCGGGCGCGATGACGAAGGACCCCGTTTCGATCGCCCGCGCACGCATCAGGACATGCCAATGGGCCTGCCCGGTCGGAACGGTGAACGCGGCGGGGATGAACAGGACCTGCGCACCCGCCCGCGCCAACGCGCGGTAGAGATAGGGGAAGCGCAGGTCGTAGCAGATCGTGAGACCCAGACAGCCCCAGGGCGTCTCGACGACAACGGCGGCGTCGCCGGGCGCGAAGGCCTTGGATTCGGTGAAGACCACCTTGCCCTCGATATTGATGTCGAAGAGGTGGATCTTGTCATATTCCGCCCGCACCGCGCCCGTGTCGTCGATCAGGGTGGAGCGGTTGAAGAAGCGCCCGTCCGGCGCACGCACGGGGGTCGATCCGGTGTGGATCCATATCCCGTGTTTCGCGGCCAAGTCCTTGCATCCATTGATGAAGGGATCGTCCTTCGCCGCCACCACCATGGCCTGCGCCGCCTTGCGATCGGCATTCATCAGGGACGCGACTTCGGGCAGGGCGAGCATGTCTGCCCCCTCCGCCCCGGCCTCGGCGGCAAGGGCGGTGACAGTGGCGAGGTTCTCGGCCTGGGTCCGGGCAGAACACATCTGCGCCATGGCGATGCGAAATTCGGTGCGGCTATCCATTGCCTCCTCCGGCTGTGGTGAGGGTGCGGGCGACGGCATCCTGCCAGCCCTTGTAGCGGGCCTCGCGGGTGGCGGCATCCATCTGCGGGTGAAACGTCTTGTCGAGCGCCCATGTGGCGGCGAACCGGTCGCGGTCGGGATAGATCCCGGCGCGGTGCCCGGCGATCCATGCCACGCCAAGCGCCGTGGTTTCCAGCACCTGCGGGCGATCCACCGGCGCGCCGAGGATGTCCGACAGGAACTGCATCGTCCAATCAGATGCCGTCATGCCGCCATCCACGCGGAGTGTCGTGTCGCCGTCGGCCTCGGGCCAGTCGGCGTGCATCGCCTCCAGCAGGTCGCGGGTCTGGAAGCCGACCGATTCAAGCGCGGCGCGCGCGATCTCGGCCGGGCCGGAATTGCGGGTGAGCCCGTAGAGCGCGCCGCGTGCGTCCGGATCCCAGTGCGGCGCGCCAAGGCCGGTGAAGGCGGGCACGAGGTAGAGGCATTGAGACGGATCGGCGGATTGCGCCAGAGATGCACTGTCGGACGCGGCCGCGATGATCTTCAGCCCGTCGCGCAGCCATTGCACTACCGCGCCCGCAATGAAGATGGAGCCTTCCAGCGCGTAGGTGGGCGTGCCGTCGAACTGGTAGGCGATGGTCGAAAGCATGCGGTTGCGCGAGGTCACCAGCGTATCGCCGGTGTTGAGCAGCGCGAAGCAGCCCGTGCCATAGGTCGATTTGAGCATGCC
>CAZTUG010000211.1:0-2041 GCA_964615955.1 uncultured Roseicyclus sp. | reverse complement strand
ATATAGCGGGGGCGCTCGTACCCGTAGACGTCGAAGAATTGCTTTGTATTGGGTCCGGCCCCTCCGAGAAGGGCGCACAGCAGCGACATGTAGGTGGCTTCCATTACCAAAGGTTAACGAATCGTTAACGTCGCGACGACCTGTCCTTTCCGGCAGGGCCTCCGACGGGCAAGCCCTTGCCTGTTGCCCTTCGCACGGCATTCATCCTACCATTGCTGCAACTGCAAATAGGACCCGCGCGCCATGGCCGACTTCAAGAAGATCCTCATCGCCAACCGGGGCGAGATCGCCATCCGGGTGATGCGCGCCGCCAACGAGTTGGGCAAGCGCACCGTCGCCGTCTACGCGGAGGAAGACAAGCTGTGCCTCCACCGCTTCAAGGCGGACGAGGCCTACAAGATCGGCGAGGGGCTGGGGCCTGTCGCGGCCTATCTGAGCATCGAGGACATCATCCGCGTCGCCAAGGCGTGCGGCGCGGACGCGATCCATCCGGGCTATGGCCTGCTGTCGGAAAACCCCGATTTCGTCGATGCCTGCACCGCCGCCGGGATCGCCTTCATCGGCCCGCGCGCCGAAACCATGCGCGCGCTTGGCGACAAGGCCAGCGCCCGGCGCGTGGCGATCGCGGCGGGCGTGCCCGTGATCCCCGCGACCGAGGTGCTGGGCGAGGACATGGCCGCCATCAAGGCCGAGGCGGCCGAAGTCGGCTATCCCCTGATGCTCAAGGCATCCTGGGGCGGCGGCGGGCGCGGCATGCGACCCATCGCCAACGAGGGCGAGCTTGAGGAAAAGGTCCTCGAGGGCCGCCGCGAGGCCGAGGCCGCCTTCGGCAACAGCGCGGGCTATCTGGAAAAGATGATCCTGCGCGCCCGCCACGTGGAGGTGCAGATCCTCGGCGACAGCCAGGGCAATATCTACCACCTCTACGAGCGCGATTGTTCCGTGCAGCGCCGCAACCAGAAAGTCGTGGAACGCGCGCCCGCGCCCTACCTCTCCGAGACCCAGCGCGAGGAGATCTGCGCATTGGGCAAGCGCATCTGCGAGCATGTGAATTACGAATGCGCCGGCACCGTCGAATTCCTGATGGATATGGACGACGGCCAGTTCTACTTCATCGAAGTGAACCCCCGCGTGCAGGTCGAACATACCGTGACCGAAGAAGTCACCGGCATCGACATCGTGCGCGCCCAGATCCTCATCGCGGAAGGCAAGTCACTGGTGGAAGCCACCGGCACCGCCTCGCAATATGACGTCCACCTGCGCGGCCACGCGATCCAGTGCCGGATCACGACCGAAGACCCCGCCAACAACTTCATCCCCGATTACGGCCGCATCACCGCCTATCGCGGGGCCACCGGCATGGGCATCCGGCTCGACGGCGGCACGGCCTATTCCGGCGCGGTCATCACGCGCTACTACGATTCACTGCTGGAGAAAGTCACCGCCTGGGCCCCCACGCCCGAGGCCGCCATCGCGCGCATGGACCGCGCGCTGCGCGAATTCCGCATCCGGGGCGTGTCCACCAACATCGCCTTCGTGGAAAACCTGCTCAAGCACCCGACCTTCCTGACCTACCAATACCACACCAAGTTCATCGACGAGACGCCGGAGCTGTTCGATTTCCGCCCCCGCCGCGACCGCGCCACCAAGATCCTGACCTATATCGCGGACATCACCGTGAACGGGCATCCCGAAACGCAAGGCAGGCCCCTGCCGCCCGCCGACCTCAAGCCGCCGCGCCCGCCGAAGACGCCGGTGGAGGCGCCGCCGCCCGGCACCCGCACCCTGCTCGACGCCGAGGGGCCGGAGGCGGTGGCCAGATGGATGAAGGCGCAGACGCAGCTGCTGATCACCGACACCACCATGCGCGACGGGCACCAATCCTTGCTGGCGACCCGGATGCGCTCGCTCGACATGATCAAGGCCGCGCCCGCCTATGCCCACATGCTGCCGGGCCTGTTCTCGGTGGAATGCTGGGGCGGGGCAACCTTCGACGTGGCCTACCGCTTCTTGCAGGAATGCCCGTGGCAGCGCCTGCGCG
>CAZTUG010000210.1:0-2066 GCA_964615955.1 uncultured Roseicyclus sp. | reverse complement strand
ATGATGGATTGGACAGACCGACATTGCCGCTACCTTCACCGGCTGATGTCGCGAAATGTGTTGCTTTATACGGAAATGGTCACGGCGGCCGCCGTGATCCATGGCGATCGTGGCCGGTTGCTGGCGTATGATCCGGCCGAACATCCGGTGGCCTTGCAGCTTGGCGGCTCGGATCCGGCGGAACTGGCGCAGGCCGTGGGGATCGTGGGCGATTACGGCTATGATGAGATCAACCTGAACGTCGGGTGCCCCTCGGATCGGGTGCAATCGGGGTGTTTCGGGGCCGTGTTGATGCGCCAGCCGGCCCTTGTGGCCGATTGCATCCGCGCCATGCGCGACGCCAGCGACGTCGACGTCACCGTGAAATGCCGCATCGGGGTGGATGATCAGGACCCGCGGGAAGCGCTGCCCCGGTTTCTGGAAGCGATGGTCGGGGCAGGGGTCACCCGTGTCACAATCCATGCGCGCAAGGCATGGCTCCAAGGCCTCAGCCCGAAACAGAACCGTGACGTGCCGCCGCTCGATTTCGGGCTGGTTCACGAGATGAAACGCGTCTTTCCGGACCTGCATATGTCGATCAATGGGGGCATCGCATCTTTGGATGAGGCTCTGGATCACCTGGCTGCGGGAATGGACGGCGTCATGGTCGGTCGTGCGGCCTATCAAACGCCCTCGGATATCTTGCTGGACGCAGATAGACGTATCTTCGGGCGGGACACGGCACCCAAAAGTGCAGAGGACGTGGTACTGGATATGCTGCCTTATATCGATAGCCATTTGGTGGCGGGGGGGCGGCTCAACCAGGTTACGCGGCATATGTTGGGGCTCTTCACGGGTAGTCCCGGTGCGCGGGGCTGGAAGCGCGTCCTGTCTGAGAACTCCCATCGCGAGGGGGCCGGGACGGCGCTGGTCCAACGCGCACTCGCCGAAGTAGTCGCGCGCGCTGCGTAACTCGTGCTGCATTTCCGATTGCACGAGCAAAGGCGCGCGCGTATACCGCGCAATCTAAAGCACCTGTAGCTCGGCTGGATAGAGCGCTGCCCTCCGAAGGCAGAAGTCAAGGCTGGTGATGTTTGGTTGTGTTGGAAGAAAGAAGTGACTAAACAACGGTTTGAGCGAATGTCGGTTTTGCTCTTCATGCCGTCGAAATTCTCGCGTAAGCATTGCGTAAGCATCTCGCGAACGGTATGCACCCGTAGCTCAGCTGGATAGAGCGTCGCCCTCCGAAGGCGAAGGCCACAGGTTCGAATCCTGTCGGGTGCGCCATTTCTCCATATAGATCAATTAGTTAGGAATCCGTGCTTGTCGCGGATGTCTGCTTACGTGGGGAATTCGCGTAAGCAGAGGCTCGGTCGCAGCGTGCAAAACAGTATCGCCTGCCAGGCGGGTCGGGCTTTTGCGACCAAGTTCGAATCTGACGTGCCCCGTCACTTTGGAACATAAGTGCGAACGCCGTCCGCCGCCGTTCCTGCGCCATTCGCTGCGGACAGGACCCTCAAGAGCTCGTTTCGCGAGCCCATGATCCGAACCTCGCGCTCGGCGACCTCGACCCGCTGGGCCAGAGCCCGCAGATGATCCCGTCGAAATCCGCCGTCCTTTCCACGCATGCGTCGGCGGGCGACGGCCGCGAAACGGGCGATCTGGTCGGGCGTGACCGCTTGGTCCGCGCTTTCGATCGCGGCGCGTGCGCGTTCTGCGTCTATGCGGGCCTGGTCGCGCGTCGCCTTCGGTTCCTCGATCCGCGTCCTGAGTGACGGATCGTCCAGATCGGCGACACCGCTCTCGATCGCGTCGTAGAGCCGCTTCAAACGCGCCTCGGCGGCGGCAGCGCGGTTGACCAGTTCCGCTGCATGCGCGCGCCGACGTTCGTCCCGCTCCTCGCGGCGGTCGAGATGGATCGCGAGCAGGTCTCGCAGTCGTTCCGGCTCGAGGAGCCGCATTTCCAGATGCTCGGCGACCAGATGATCAAGCCGGTCCATCTGAACCGTGCGGCCCTTGCAGCCGGTCTTGCCCTGCCGCGCGGCGGTCGAGCAGGTGTAGTAGCGATAGTGCTTGGCCTTGCCCGA
>CAZTUG010000209.1:0-2067 GCA_964615955.1 uncultured Roseicyclus sp. | reverse complement strand
TCGTGCCGATGTTCACATGCGGCTTGTTACGTTCGAATTTTGCCTTGCCCATGGGAAGGTCTCCTCTTTTTTACGTTGTCGGTGGGTTGGCACCCACCCTACGGGGTTGCGGTAGGGTGGGTGAAACCCACCGCCGTTATGCGTATTTGGACTGGATCTCTTCCGAGATGTTGTTCGGCACCGGCTCGTAATGGTCGAACTGCATCGTGAAGTTCGCCCGGCCCGAAGACATGGACCGCAACGTGTTGATGTAGCCGAACATGTTCGCCAGCGGAACGAAGCAATCGATCGCGATGGCGTTGCCACGCGTGTCCTGCCCCTGAACCATCCCGCGCCGCGAGGTCAGGTCGCCGATGATGCCACCGGTGTATTCCTCCGGCGTCACGACTTCGACCTTCATGATCGGCTCCAGCAGCTTGGCGCCTGCCTTCCGCATGCCTTCACGCATGCCCATGCGGGCTGCGATCTCGAAGGCCAGGACGCTGGAGTCCACGTCGTGGAACTTGCCGTCGACCAGCGCGACCTTGAAATCGATCACGGGGAAGCCGGCAAGCGGCCCGCTGTCCATGACCGACCGGATGCCCTTTTCGACGCCGGGAATGTATTCCTTCGGCACCGCGCCACCGACGATCTTGGACACGAACGAAAACCCCTCGCCCGGCTCGGTCGGGGAAATGACCAGCTTGACCTCGGCATACTGACCCGACCCACCAGACTGCTTCTTGTGGGTATAGGTATGTTCCACCTCGTGACCGATGGTCTCGCGGTAGGCCACCTGCGGCGCACCGATATTGGCCTCGACCTTGAATTCGCGCTTCATGCGGTCGACGAGGATGTCGAGATGCAATTCGCCCATGCCCTTCATGATGGTCTGGCCGCTCTCGAAGTCGGTCTCGACGCGGAAGGACGGATCCTCGGCCGCAAGACGCGCCAGTGCCAGGCCCATCTTCTCCTGATCGGCCTTGGTCTTGGGCTCCACCGCGATTTCGATCACCGGCTCGGGGAAGGTCATCGTTTCCAGAACGACAGGGTCCTTTTCCGAACACAGCGTATCGCCGGTGGTCGTGTTCTTCAGGCCGCCCAGCGCGATGATGTCACCGGCGAAGGCTTCTTCGATTTCTTCGCGGTTGATCGCATGCATCATCATCATGCGGCCCACACGCTCTTTCCCACCCTTGGTGGAGTTGAGCATTGCGTCGCCCTTCTTGAGCTGACCCGAATAGATCCGCACGAAGGTAAGCGAGCCCACGAATGGGTCGTTCATGATCTTGAACGCCAGGCCCGAGAATGCCATCGCGTCATCTGCGCGGCGGGGAACGTTGCGGGTCTCGGTCTCGTCATCGGGGCGGAAGCCCATGTAGTCGACCACATCGATCGGGCTCGGCAAGAAGTCGATAACGGCGTTCAGCAACGGCTGGACACCCTTGTTCTTGAACGCGGACCCGGCCAGAACGGGGACGAATTTCAGCGCCAGCGTGCCCTTGCGGATCAGCTTTCGCAGCGTCTCCTCGTCGGGCTCTTCGCCTTCGAGATACGCCATCATGGCGTCGTCATCCATGTCCACGGCCAGCTCGATCAGCTTGCCGCGCCACTCGGTCGCTTCGTCCAGAAGGCTCGCGCGGATCGGTTGACGGATCCACGACGCGCCCAGATCTTCACCCTGATAGACCCATTCTTCCATGGTGATCAGGTCGATGATGCCTTCAAGCTCGGTCTCGGCGCCGATCGGCAGTTGCACGGGGGCGGGAACCGCGCCGGTGCGGTCGGCGACCATGCGGACGCAGTTGAAGAAATCGGCGCCGATCTTGTCCATCTTGTTGACGAAGACGATGCGCGGCACCTTGTAGCGGTCGGCCTGACGCCACACGGTTTCGGTCTGCGGCTCGACACCTGCATTGGCGTCCAGCAGGCAGATCGCACCGTCGAGGACCGCCAGCGAACGTTCGACCTCGATGGTGAAGTCGACGTGGCCGGGCGTGTCGATGATGTTCATCCGGTATTTCGTGTCCGAGGTGCCATCGGCGGTCGGATCGTTCTGGCGCTGCCAGAAGGTCGTGGTCGCGGCGG
>CAZTUG010000208.1:0-2077 GCA_964615955.1 uncultured Roseicyclus sp. | reverse complement strand
TGAAGGGCATCCTGGTCAACATCTTCGGCGGCATCATGCGCTGCGACGTGATCGCCGAGGGCGTGATCGCCGCGGTGAAGGAAGTCGGCCTGAAGGTGCCGCTGGTCGTCCGCCTCGAAGGCACCAACGTCGAGAAGGGCAAGGAGATCATCCGCAATTCCGGCCTCGACGTGATCGCGGCCGATGACCTGAAGGACGGTGCCGAGAAGATCGTGAAGGCGGTAAAGGGGTAGCACATGCGCCGGGAGTTGCAGCAGGTCTTCGAGACGAAGACCTGGGCCGACGACGACAAGGGCAAGCCGCGCAGCGGCTCGGGCTCGACCCTGCGTCGGACGCGGCGGTTGCGGCGGGCCTTGCCCGGCCTGTTGCGCGATTATGGCGTCAAGACCTTCCTCGACGCGCCCTGCGGTGACTGGACATGGATGTCGGCGGTCGATCTGACCGGCGTCAAATATATCGGCGGCGACATCTCGAAAGAGCTTGTCGATGATGTGAAGGCCGAATTCGGCGGCACGGGGCGGCGCTTCGTGCATCTGGATCTGGCCTCTGACAAGCTGCCGAAATGCGACATGATCATGGTGCGCGAATGCCTGATCCATCTGGTCGATCCCGTCCGCTGGGCGGTGATCGAGAACATCCACAAGGCGAAGATCCCCTACCTGCTGCTGACCGTCGATCTGGTCGATACCAACATCCCGCTGGAGCAGAACGGGCAGCACCGCAATTTCAACCCGATGCTGGCGCCGTTCAACTTTCCCGCGCCGGTGCATCATATCCCGGAATCCCACGACGTGCTGGATCTGGCCGATCTGACCGCCGCCGATGCGGGGCCGTGGAAACGGCGCCGGACCATGGGCCTTTGGACCCACGCGCAACTGGCCGAGGTTCTTGCGGCGCGGGCGGTGGCATGATGGGACGACGGGCGCGCATGTCGGGGACGGGCCATGTCCGCATGGTCGGCGGTGCTGTCTGCGTGGCCGGCCTGTTGGCCGGTGCATTTGCGGTGCGGGCACAGGGCGAGGCGGTGCGGGCACAGGGTGAGGCGGTGCGGGCACAGGGCGACGCGGTGCGGGCACAGGGCGACGCGGTGGCCGAGGCCGCCGCCGGGGCCTTCGCCGCGCATTGTTTCAGCCCCTACATGACCGCCGCGCGCGCGCAGGAGGTTCTGGCCGCCACCGGCGCGCGGGTGGATTTCTACGATCTGGCGCCGTTCTCGGACGCCGCGCCGTCGCCCGTGACGGGCCGCGCCGCCACCGATGGCACCGACCGGCGCTGCGAAGTGGCCTTCGACGGCGCGTTCGGCGAAATGGCGGCAAGTGCCGCCGTCGCCGGACTGGCGCAGGAGGGCATCCGCACCGAAGCCCCGCTGCCCGACCGCTACGCCGCGACCGAAGGCACGGTCCTGCTGGCCGCCCGCGCGCTGAACCCGCGCCGCATCGCGGTGGTCCATGTCGGCACCCGGCCCGGCCCGGACGGGATCGAGACCTTCCTGACGGTCGAGCGCATGACACCGCTGGAGGCGCTGCAATGATCGCTGCTGTCCCATATGACGGCCCCGCTTCACCAGGCGACGGCTTTGCGCCCCGTCCATTCCACCGCCCATGGCGCCGCATCGCCTCGGCCGAGGCGGACCCCATGACTTCTTCTTTGCAAACGACCACAGGAGGCCCGGATGGCCGTACTCGTTGATGAAAACACCAAGGTGATCTGCCAGGGCTTCACCGGCTCCCAGGGGACCTTCCATTCGGAGCAGGCGATCGCCTATGGCACCAGGATGGTCGGCGGCGTGACGCCGGGCAAGGGCGGCATGACGCATCTGGACCTGCCGGTCTTCAATTCGGTGCATGAAGCGCGCCACGAGACGGGGTGCAATGCCTCGGTCATCTACGTGCCGCCCCCCTTCGCGGCGGACAGCATCCTCGAAGCCATCGACGCCGAGATGGAGCTGATCATCTGCATCACCGAAGGCATCCCGGTGCTGGACATGATGAAGGTTAAACGCGCGCTGGAAGGCTCCGCGTCCAAGCTGATCGGGCCGAACTGCCCCGGCGTCATCACGCCCGACGCCTGCAAGATC
>CAZTUG010000207.1:0-2170 GCA_964615955.1 uncultured Roseicyclus sp. | reverse complement strand
CTGCCCCGGCCTTCAGGGTGATCTCGCGTGCGGTCCGGTCCAGCGCGGCGATGCTAATCGTGGCGGGCGGCCCGTCATGGACCGGCACCGTCGCGTTTTTGCCGACCCGCAACTTCGTCTCCTGCTGCGGGAAGCGATAGGTGCGCGCCATCGAGCGTTTCACGGGCTCAGCCGCGCCCACGGCCTCGAGCCCGGCAAGCGCGTCGAGATCGTCGATCAGATCGTCCTCGTCCTTGCCAGCGCTGTCGAACACCGCCCATTGCGCGGGCTTCGCTTCGCGCTTGTGGAAGAGGCCGAGGTTGAACAGCATCTCCTGCCGGTCCTCGGGCAGGTCGGAGGCTGCCAAAGCCGAACGCAGCTCTTGCGTGTCGGCGTCCTCCTCTGCCTCCTTCATGCCCGCATCCTGACCGAGCGGCGGCCAGGGGCCGCTGGGTCGAATGCCGACCAGCCAATCCCTCAGCTCCTCGGTCGAAATGCAGTCGACGCGGTTGTAATCCTCGATCTCGTCGAGGATCTGTTGCTCGCCAGTCTCGCGCCACCGCTCATAGGCGACGACCGAGCCGTCTGCCGTGTCTTCACCTCGCCATCGCGCTTGCGGCCATAGAAGGCCTCCATCGACTTGATGGAGTAATTGGGCTCAGAGCCGATCAGCGCACTGCGCACGACCGCGAACAGATCCACGAACCGCCGCTCGCGCAGAAGCCGATCGAGGAACGCCTCGCCGATCCCGTACTTCGTGGTCAGTCGGCGCAGGGCGGTGATCTCGTAGGGCGCATAGTGATAGATGCGCGCGTCTGGGTAAGCCGTAAGACGCGCACGGAAGAACTCCAGCAGCTCAGCGAGCGCACGCGCCTCGGCGGCATGGTCATGCGCCCAGAACGCCCTGAATTGCCCGTCGAACCAGACGCCGTGGAGATATTCGAGGCCGCCCTCGAAATGTGGGTCGCCTTCGATGTCATAGAACAGGTCGCCGGCCTGCGGCTCGGGAAGCAGGTCGAACCCCTTGCCGGGTTCCGGTGCGCGCAGTTCGACTGCGGGCATCCCGGTCTTGCGGGCGTGTTGCAGGCGGGCCTGCGTCACGAGGCGTAGGAGTGTGTTTTCCGCCATGCCGCGGATCGGATGATCGAGGCTGGCGAGGGCTTCCATGGTCTGGATACCCGCTGCTTCCAGCTTCTTCACCTGTCCACGGCTGACGTTGGCGACATTGAACAGGCTGTCCTCGGCTTGCCAGACATCGGCGCAATGGTCGCCCCAGCGGCAAAGACCACAGTCCGCGCAGGGGATCGGACGGGTTGGCGGCGGATCGGCCACGAAAGCCTCAATCCGCTCCCGAGCCATTCGCGCATAGGCGGCGTAGTCCGACAGCCGAAGGGTCGCGCGGGTGCCGTCCCCCAATTCGACATGGGCGAACTCGGGCGCAACGTCCTGAACCTCGGCCAGAAGGTCGGAGTAGAGCACAAGTTGCAGGACGTGCTTCGGATGCGGCCGGCGCTTCAGTTTGGTGTCGACCACCTCGTAGCTGAACGGCCCGAATGCAGAGGGGCGCTCCACGCGCTCCAGGAAATCCGACCAGCCGCCCCAGTTGCCCGACAGGAATGCGCCCTGAAACACCACGTCCACGCCTGCGGCCAAAGCCGCGCGTGTCGCTTCGGCGTTCTTGCCAAGGCCACTGCGCTCGATCTCGATGACGGTGCGTCCAGCTTCCTTGAGGCGAGCCAGATGGGCCGCCTCGTGGGCGTCGCCCTGCTTCTGCAGCAACGCCGCGTCTTCACTGTCTTCGCGCGGGTCCGGTCCGGTACCGCGCATATGTGCCAGATCAAGGGTCGTCGCGTGCGCGCACCCCATGAAGCGCATGAGATCCGAGGCGGACAAAAAGATATGGCCGTCGAGGTCCCTCATTAATGCTCCAATACTTGCGACACGTGACCCCAGAGGGAATCGCCTCGACAGACCGCAAGCTGATCAATAGCTTATGATGGTGTCAATTTCTGGCATAGAGGTCAAATGTCCTTCTCCAAGGCTCAAGATCTGCTCCGTCTCGCCCAGATGGCCGCTTCTCGGCGTGGCGGCGTCAGCCTTGAGGACATCTGCGTCGAGTTCGGCGTCTCGCACCGTACGGCGCAGCGGATGACCGAGGCGCTGGACGCCGCTTTCGCCAATGTCACGACCA
>CAZTUG010000206.1:0-2186 GCA_964615955.1 uncultured Roseicyclus sp. | reverse complement strand
AGGCCCGCGTGAAACTGAAGCTCGACATCGATCCCGACATCGTCGCGATGATGGCGGCCGAGGTCGCGGCGGGCGAACGCGCGGTGACGGCCGCCATGCGCGAGGCCGGGACCGGGCTGAAGACCGCGTGGAGGCTGCAGATCACCGGCGCGGGGCTCGGTACTCGGCTGGCTAATTCGATCCGGAGCCAGAACTTCCCGAGGTCGGGCGAGAGCCTCGATGCCGCGGCGCTGGTCTGGTCGAAGGCGCCGGTCATCGTGGGCGCGCATGACACGGGCCCGCTCATCCGCTCGAAGGACGGGTTCTGGCTGGCGATCCCGCTGCCTGCTGCTGGCAAATCGCTGCGCGGCGGCCGCATCACGCCCGGCGAATGGGAACGGCGACGCGGTCTTCGCCTGCGCTTCGTCTATCGCCGCACGGGCCCGAGCCTGCTGGTGGCGGAGGGACGGCTGAACACGAAGGGCCAGGCGGTGGTGTCGCGCTCGAAGACCGGGCGCGGCAAGGTCACCGCGCCGATCTTCCTGCTGGTGCCGCAGGTCAAGCTGCCAAAGCGGCTGGACCTCGCGCGGGACGCAGGCCGGGCGTTGGACAGCGTGCCGGGGTTGATCGTGGCGAATTGGTTAGAATCGAGGTGATAGCCAGCTTGTTGCAGCCGAAGTTCCAACGCCCATGATCGCATCTCCAAACGGTCAGGCTTCCTCGATGACTTCGTTCGGATAGACAATGCGATTGAGCCTGTTGACAAGGTTCTGGACGAAGCTCGCAACCTTGTCAGCATACTGGGGCTGGATGTGGCGCACGGTGCCGTTTGCCTCTCGGTCTCCCTCATGCGCGATCTGGTTTCTCCGCTTCACGTAATTCGCGAGAATGCGTTTTAGATCATCTTCGGTACTGTTGGGTCCAGGCCACAGCGCCGAGACAGATGCGAATACACTATCGTGTCCGATCATTTCATAGGCCCCCTGGATTTTTTCGGGTGCCTGATAGGATAAAAATTCCAGAGTCTTTGTGCGAAGCCTTGTGGCGAGTTCACCTTGGGGTGCTGCAGAAGTTATAATCGGCAGTGCATCACGGAAAGTATTCGCGTCCTTGATCGGCATAATGGAGGACAGCGCTTTAGCCAATGAATCAGGCAGGGTTCCTGTACTGATCACGGTTGGGATGCGTTCATACAGAACCGCATGCACATAAGCATCAAGAGCTGAGATCGAAATAACTATCGCGGACCGAGGCAACCAAAGCAGATCCTCATTCTCTGCCGTCAGACGGCCGCGCTGCCCAAGACCGCGACTTCTGCGAAGCTCCTTGTACATCTCCGTGAGGCTATTCGCCGAAGCAATGGAATTTCTGAAGTCAGTGTAGGCCGTCATCTGCGACCTCGACTACAAAATCTGGCTACGGCATTGCACATGCCGTGACCGTATCGTCACTTTTTGCCCGGCGCTAGAACAGAACCGCGTGCGCAATGACTGCCGAGGACGGATCGAGATGCCCACCCCACGCGAAACCATCCTCGCCGCGCTGCACGCACGGCTCTCGGCGCTGCCCGCCACGGCCCTGCGCGGCGACGTGCTGCCCGAACGCGTGCCCGCAGAGGGCCTGCTGATCCTGCGCGACGGCGAGCCGGGGGAGCCGGAGGTCACGCTGTCGCCGCTGCGCTATCACTACCAGCACCGAGCCGAGATCGAGGTGGTCGTGCAGGGCGCCGCCCGTGACGCCGCCTTCGACACGTTGACCGCCAGCATCGGCGCGGCACTCGCCGCCGACCGCACGCTGGGCGGGCTCTGCGACTGGGTCGAGGCCGAAGCGCCGCGGCCGGTCGATCTGCCGGTCGAGGGCGCGGCCAGCCTGAAGGCGGCCGTGATCCCGGTGGTGCTGCACTATTCCACGGCCGATCCGCTGGCCTGATCCCGACAACCCGAGGAGACGAACATGGCACGAGCCCAAGGGGCGCGGGCGCTGATGGCGCTTGCGTTCGAGACGACCTATGGCACGCCGCCCGCGAGCGGCTTCACCCGCATGCCTTTCGCCAGCACCTCGCTCGGGGCGGAGCAACCGCTGCTGAACTCGGAACTGCTCGGCTACGGCCGCGATCCGCTGGCGCCGATCAAGGACGCGGTGACGGCGGATGGCGATGTCGTCGTGCCGCTCGACGCCGAGGCCTTCGGCTTCTGGCTGAAGGCGGC
>CAZTUG010000205.1:0-2213 GCA_964615955.1 uncultured Roseicyclus sp. | reverse complement strand
TGTTGTTGCTGACCAGCGCGAGGTTCATGCCGAACATCATGATCTGATACATGGCGTGATAGAAGCGCAGGTTGGCGGGCGTCACGCGCCCGATTTCCAGTTCGTGGCCGATGTAGCTGGCCGAGAAGAAGGCGGCGGTGAAGCCGACGAAGGTGTTCAGCACGATGAAGACGATGTTGACATCGTCCACCCGCAGGAAGTCGCCGGCCTCGGGCCGGTCGAAGACCAGAAGCGAGGCGGCGGCGAGGAAGGTCAGCAGGCTCGCCAGCACATTGATCCAGGCACTGACCCGGTAGCCCGGCAGCAAGGCCAGCAGCGCCGCCGCCACGACGGGCAGCACCAGGACGGCGTTGAGGGACGTCTCGCCGGTCATCGACGCTCACCCCGGAAATCGTCCAGCGCTTCGAGATCGACCGAATCGAACCGCTCGCGGATGCGGAACAGGAACACCCCGATGACGATCATCGCGATCAGCACCGAGAAGGCGACGCTGATCTCCACCACCAGCGGCATGCCCTGCGCCCCGGCGGCGGCCAGGATGAGCCCGTTTTCAAGCGACATGAACCCCACGACCTGCGTCACGGCATTGCGCCGCGTCACCATCATCAGCATGCCGAGAAGGATCACCGACAGCGCGAAGGCCAGATCCTCGCGCGCGATCGCGCTTTCGGTGGTCGCGGTCAGTTGCAGCATCAGAAGAATCGACAGCGCCACCAGCCCCATGCCGGCCAGCATCGTCGGCACCACGCCCGCGACGGTCTCCACCTCGCGGTGGATGCCCAGACGCTGGACAATCCGGTGCAGCGCCCAGGGCACGATCATGCCTTTGAACACCAGCGCCAGCGCGGCCGAGGCGTACAGGTGGTGCGCGCCCTGCACATAAGCCTGCCAGGCCACCGCCAGCGACAGCAGGATCGCCTGCAGCGCAAACGTGTTCAAAAGCGAATAAAGCCGGTCCTGGTAGATCATCATGAAACTGACCAGAACCAGACTTCCGGCCAGAAGATGCGCAATATCGAAGGCGTAACCCTGCATTCCTACAAGCTCCTTGAAACGAAGAGCAGCAGGGTCCCGAGCAGACCCAGCATCAGCGCCACGCCGAGGAAATCCGGCACCCGGAACACCCGCATCTTGGCAAACGAGGTCTCGAACAGGGCAAGCAGCGTGCCGCTCACCGCGAGCTTGACGAGGAAGAACGCGCCGCCCGCGACAAGGCCGCCCAACCCCGCGCTGGCCGGGGCCAGGCCCCAGGGCACGAAAATGCAGCCGATCAGTGCCATGTAGAGCAGAAGCTTCAAGGCCGCCGCCAGTTCGATCATCGCCAGATGGCGGCCGGAATATTCCAGCACCATCGCCTCGTGCACCATCGTCAGTTCGAGGTGCGTCGCGGGGTTGTCGACCGGGATGCGCGCGTTCTCGGCAATGGCGACGATGACCAGCGCGATCAGCGCCATGCCCATCGAGACCCGGATGCCGACCTCGCCGGAGGCGGTGAAGGCGACGACGTTGGACAACTGCGTCGATCCCGCCACCAGCGCGACGGTAAAGACCATCAGAAGCATCGCGGGTTCTGCCAGCGCCCCGATCATCATCTCGCGCGAGGATCCGATGCCGCCGAAGCTGGTGCCGACATCCATGCCGGCCAGCGCCAGGAAGAACCGTGCACTGGCAAGAAGTGCCACGATGGCGATCAGGTCTGCGGTCCAGCTGAAGTGAAGTCCGATGGCGAAGGTTGGCACCAGCGCGGCGGCGGCCCAGGTCGCGGCGAAGATCATGTAGGGCGAGACCCGGAACAGCCACGAGGCATTCTCGGCCAGCACCACCTCCTTGCGCAGAAGCCGCGCCAGATCGCGGTAGGGCTGCAGGATCGACGCGCCGCGCCGCCGCGTCAGCCGCGCCTTGATCTTGCGCACCAGCCCGGTGAGGCCGGGGGCCAGCGCCAGCACGATCAGCATCTGCACGCCCTGAAGGACGAGATTCGCAATCAGTTCCATATCGCCAGCCCCGTCAAGAGAAGGATCAACGAGCCGAAGACCAGGCTGAGGTAGCGCCGGATGGTCAGGAACTGCAGCGCGTTCATGCGCGTCGCGGCGCCGTTGACGGCGGCGATCAGCGGCCGGTAGATGCGGCTCCAGGCGAGGTCTTCGACCTGCGCCTCGTGGCGGGCGGGCGCGGCATCGCCCGGCGGCGGCATGGTCACCGTCTCGCGCGCC
>CAZTUG010000204.1:0-2233 GCA_964615955.1 uncultured Roseicyclus sp. | reverse complement strand
CGGTGGATTTATTCCCCGCGCACGAGGCGCTGCTGCTGGAATACGAGGAGGCGTTGTGCCGCCTGGATTCGACCTCCGGCAAGTGGCTGGCCGGATCGGGCCACATGATCTGGATCGGCGACCGGACCCGTCAGCCCGACGGCGCCCATGTGGAATTCTGCAAGGGCGTATTGAACCCGATCGGGATCAAGTGCGGCCCCTCCATCACGCGGTCGGACCTGAAGGAATTGCTCGACACGCTGAACCCGAACCGCGAGGCCGGGCGGATCGTGCTTATCAACCGGTTCGGTGCGGGCAATGTGGGCGAACACATGCCCCGGCTGATCCGCGCCGTCGAGGAAGAGGCGCATCCCGTCGTCTGGACCTGCGATCCGATGCATGGCAACACGATCAAGTCGGACAGCGGTTTCAAGACCCGTCCGTTCGACCTGGTGTTGCGCGAGGTGCAGGAATTCTTCGCGATCCACCGCGACGAGGGCACCATTCCGGGCGGCGTGCATTTCGAGATGACCGGTCAGGACGTGACCGAATGCACAGGCGGCGTGCGCGCCGTGACCGACGAGGATCTGTCGTCGCGCTATCACACCGCCTGTGATCCGCGACTGAATGCGTCGCAATCCCTGGAATTGGCGTTCCTTGTGGCGGAGGAGTTGTCCTCGACCCGCGAAGCGTTGCGCGCGGCGGGCTGAGGCGACGGTCGGGGGGCGGCGCGCTACGCGCGCCCGCCGTCGATCACCCGGAAGACGGGCTTGGCATTCCGCGGGATTTCTTGTGCCACGGCATGCACGTCTGGGCGCGCGCTTTCGGCCAGCGGCTTCAGGCTGCTTTGCGCAAGGCGCGGGCGAGCCATTCGCACGAAGAACGGACGGGGCTGCTCCGTTTGCCCGGTGCCGCCGAAGAGGGGACCGGATTCGGGAATGTCGATGGTCCAGCTGTCCTGCACCAGGAACCGCCCCCGGATGTTCATGACGAAGGGGGTCACGGAGGCGCGTTCGGAATAGATCGCGATGGCGCGCGTCAGGCCGCCGCGCGTATCGGTCAGCGGCAGGATCGCCATCATCGCCTCGGGCGAGGCGCCGATGCGGTCGACGCGGGCCAGCGCCAGGATCGATACGGCGGGTGTGGTCATCGCCGTCTCGGCGGCGTCCATCGCGATGTTGCGGTGATCGAGGTCGAACAGCGCCCGCAGCGGCATGCCGCGCAATTCCATGCCCATTCGCGCGGACAGGGTGGCGCCTGCCAGTCGCATCCGGACCGTTCCGGCGCGGGGCCGTTCGAGGATGCAGATGCGCGACAGGTGGCGCGTGATCTCGGAGGGTCGGATTTCGACCCGTCCGGGGGCAACCCGGTCTCCGCGCAGGGTGTCCCAATAGCTCAGGACGTTGGACAGTCTCGCGTCCAGTTCGGGTAGTGTCGGGCAGTTTGTCTGGTCGTTCATCATTCCCACTCCACCGGTGTCGCACCGATCCTACAATATTGCAGCCCCCATGCCCCTTCGTTCCGCGCGTGCCCGGGTCGGCGACCCATGGCACTTCAGCCTGCTTTCAGAATACACTAAATAAAATTTTCGAGGCAGGGGGAGAGTTGCCAAATGGTTAATCTGACAGAGGTCGGTCCGGTCGCGTCGATGACCGCCTTCGCGGGTGCCGAGAGCGCTGCCAACGGGATGTCGTGGAGTTGGGAGATGCGCGGCGTGAACGGGCGCGGTCTGGATATCCGGCTGCGGTTGCCCGACGGGCTCGGCGCGTTGGAGCAGCCGTTGCGCGCCGCCGTGGGGCGTGCGGTGGTGCGTGGCAACGTGACCGTGAACCTGCGCCTTGGGCGCAGCGGGACAGAAAGCGGTGCCCGCCTTGATGGACGGGCCCTGGCGGCTGTCCTGTCGGCGCTTGCCGAGGTGGAGGCCGCCGCCGATGCAAAGGGCCTGACCCTGGTGCAGACCAACGCGGCCCAGATCCTTGGCCTGCGCGGCGTGATGGAGGGCGGCGACGGCGCGAGCCTGCCCACGGCGGAGGTCCTGCTGCCCGAGGCCGAGGCGCTGGTCGCGGCCTTCGTGGCGATGCGGCAGAGCGAGGGGGCGGCCTTGCGTGTCGTCATGGAGGGCCAGTTGACCCGCATCGCAGAGCTGGCGGAAGCCGCTGCCAAGGCCGCTGCCGCCCGGATCGCCAGCCAGGGCGATGGTCTGCGCGAAGCCGTGGCCCGCGTGTTGGAGACCACGGACGCGGTGGACGAAGCC
>CAZTUG010000203.1:0-2236 GCA_964615955.1 uncultured Roseicyclus sp. | reverse complement strand
TTGTCAATTATGCCCACCTCAGTGTAAACAATATCGCGTCACTTTCCAGTTCAAATTCACCCACCAGTATTTTGTGGTTATGCCCAACAATGGAAAAGTTACCTTGACAGTTTTCTTCACACCATTTTGACCATTTGTTATCACCCCATACGAATCCGTCGGTATAGCGGACTTCAACTCTAAAGCCAAACATACCACACCTTTAACGCATCACCGTAACCTTAGCCATTGCTTGCCAACGGGTAGGAAAGCTCTTAACCAAGTCACCAATCTTCAATGCGGTGCGCAACGAAATTTCACGCATCTTAGCATGGTTAGCAAACAAGTAGTCAATGATTTCAGCTTCCTGCTCTTTACTGAACTCGTAGCTGTTGAACAGTTCACCAGTCGCTGCGATCTGCTTGATGCGCAACAGCTTGTCACGCACAGTGTCCAGGGTCAAATCCAGGTAGTGGCAGCGTGATTCCAACGCATTCAAGTGATCAGCCAACTTCTTGCTCTTGATGTTGTCAAACTTCAAGTTGGTAATGAAAATAATGGAGCCTTTGTAATCAAACGAATCCGGGATGCCTTCGCGGCGCAAAGCATGCGATTCACCACCCCAGCAAATACGACGACGCTTGCTCGTGTCCAACGCTGACTTCAGCAGGTTCAAGGAAATGTCGTCGTAAAACATGTTGTCACAGTCATCAAACACCAAGACACAGTCTTTGTCGCTAAACTCATACAGCTTTTGATACAAGCCAATGGCAGTCATAGAGCCTTTGATCACATCTGAACGAGCACGCTTATTTTGGATTTTGTCAAAAAGTGACGCACGTTCAATTTCAGTTTCAACACCAAAGCTCTTACCTACGCCAGGAGGGCCAGTAACAATCATGGCGCGAACGTTGCCTTCAATACAAGCAACGGACATTTCACGCAAGATTTCAAAACGCTCAGCAATACGAGCCATCACTACATCGTCAGATTCTTTGTGCTTTTCACCAGTAACGGATTCTGCTACTGGCAGCAAATCCTTGCTCTGAGCAAAATAGTCGTCCTCAGTAACAAACTCATACGCTGACGGGCTGGTAACAGCGATACGGATATTGCGGTCTTTTTTGTAGTATGCGCCATTTACCGTAACAAAACCACCCTTAGAACCCATCTTGAAGTGTTCAACAAGCGGCAGCACCACATTTTGAACATCTTGACCAGCGTAAGTGCCTTTGGCGATTTTAACGTATGCTTGAGCCATTTTGGTAACATCCTATTGTTTGCTGCGATATGAGTATTATACAGCCGAATCGCTGTTCAGTCAACACTTATTTGCCAAAGACTTGAGCTAAAATGCAGTTTCTGTTGAGGACAAAATCTCCCAAGGTGTTGCTTTTAAGCCACACTCAGTTAAAATAGCATCGCGTTGCTCTTGACTTATCCGCGTCCAGTGTTGAACTTCATAGTAACTACCCTTACACTCATTTGGGCACACATACTTAATCCACTTACACAGATTTGAAATAGAGTTCCAACTATTATTTGGGTGCGAGGAGTTCACTGCTTTAAACAACTCACCGCAGTACAATGCTTCAAAAAACGAGCCTGGATGCAGCCCACGTACTACGTACTGATAGGCGAGTTCTTGCCAATCATCGCCTACATCAAACTCGTTAAACGATCCAAAAAACTTGTTCACCGGGTCAGGATAATGCTCTGGCATACGCATGAGTGAGGTACCTTAGGTACCTTAGGTTAGATTTTGCTCGCGCAGTTTTTTCAGTAACACCAGCAAATCTCGGGTTGCCGTTCCATTGAGCTCTTCAACTGTTGCGACATTTACAAACGCATTGACAAAACCGCCAGCACGGTTGGCATAATCTTGAAACTTGTCAAGGTTGAACGAGCGTGATACTGCTTGGTGGGCAATATCACACCCAGTTTTCTTGTCAAAGTTATCATTTGCTGAGCAAATAGCGAATCGCACAGTTGCCAACCGTAGAGTGTAATCAACAGTAAACAAGAATGTGACACCGCCCAGGTTTGAGTCGTTTCCGTTTTTGTCAGTAGGCCGCAAATAACGCGCAAATTCTACTACTGTTTTGTCGGTTTTCATAATAATCCTTTTCATGAGTTAAAAAATATTGGTGCGCCCGCTCGGACTCGAACCGAGGACCCAGCGATTATGAGTCGCTTGCTCTAACCAACTGAGCTACAGGCGCATCCTTTTGTCTAGTGTAACACGTTAAATGTTGAA
>CAZTUG010000202.1:0-2268 GCA_964615955.1 uncultured Roseicyclus sp. | reverse complement strand
CCGGCCCTGTCGCTGGCGATGTCCCGCGCTTCGCCCGCCAGCATACGAATGTCGCGGAGAAGGAACCGCGAACTCGGACGGGGGGCTTGGCCGGGGCGGACAGCGGCCCGCAAGGAAAGGATCAGTGCCTTTCCTTTTCCAACGGACCCCGCCAACGAAAGGATGGTTTCGTTCGGGACCGCGCCGCGCGCGCCTCTCCCGAGCTTATCCCCAACCTAGCCCCTGAACCGGTTTTCTGTCCCGTCGAAAACTGTCCGCCGCACACCTTCCCCTGTGGCGCGCAGGGTTACGCGCCACCGGCCAGCTCGATCACCTTCCGCTTCGACAGGTTGCGATTGAACCGACGCCGGTTAAGCTTCAGCGAGATGACGCAGAGCCCGTAGAGCCAGTGCTGGTTGGCGGCCGAGCGTTGCAGACCGACCGTCCAGCAGATGGTCTTCCACCGCTCGCCATGCGCGCGCATCCAGACGATCTTGCCGTCGACGGGCTCGAGGCAGGCGGTCCAGGTCAGCGTTTCCTCCATCCGGCTGATCGCCTGCGGCGAGGGGAGCACGCGCATGGGCTTCGGTTCCTGGCCCACCTTGTCGGCGAAGCTGTGGACGATCTCGGGCCAGGTGCTGAAGTAGCCCTGCCGTCTCGGCTCGGGCAGGCGCTTGAGCACGAAGGCCGCTTCGGCAAGACGGGCCTCGACGAGGGACGGGGTCCACTTATCCATGGCGCTCTCCCTCGTCGGAGGGGCGCGGCCCGTAGAGCTTTTGGCCAAGCTGGCGGACGAGTTCCCGTTCCGGCCAGGTCAGACGCGCGTCCTCGAGCGAGACGGCGAGCAGACCCTGCTCGCGCCAGCCCTCGCGCTTCACCTGTTCCGGATCCCGGCGGTGACCGCCGTAGCCCTTGGGATGCCACCTCATGCGACACCCCCGTTCGTCTCGATCGCCCAGAGCAGGAGCGCGATGGCGTCGGCCTCGTTGTCGTCGGCGGGGCTGAAGCCTCGGGCCCGCGCGGCAGCGATCATCACCTCCTTCGGCGCGTTGCCCTTTCCGGTTGCGTGACGCTTGATCGTGCCGACGGGAACGCCGGCATAGGGCACGCCCCGCAGTTCCGCCCATGCGGTGAGCGTGGCCATGAGCCCGCCATAGACATGGGCCGCGTCGGTTCCGGCGTGGCGACGCACCTCCTCGAACCAGATCGCGGCGATCGGCCCCGACAGGCGATCGATCTCGGTCAGCCAGTTGGCGAAGCGCAGATAGCGCATACCGCCGCCGTCATAGCGGCCGGGCCTGAAGCTCGCAGTTCCGCTGGTGATCAGCCCTTCGGCCGAGCGCAACGCCCAGCCGGTGCTGGTGCCGAGATCCAGCGCGAGAATGCAGCGGTTGAGATTGCCGGCAGCCGTGAGAGGCGCCGGGGCGATGTGTGGGGAGCGGTCCATGACGACCTCCTCTTCGATTGAGAGGCCGGGGCGGCACGGCTGCCTGGTGAGGGCAGCACGCGCGCCCGGACCGGGATCGCGAGGTCTGGTCACGGTCACGTTGTCGATGCCGGGAGCGCCCGGCACTTCCTTCAATGGCTTCACCCCGTCCGCTTGAAGGAAGTGGGGCCGCAAGCCATTGGCAGAATGAGTATAAATCTCTTCTTTCAATATTTCAGTTATTTCATGGGGTATGGGTGTGGCGCCCCTTCCCATCCACGCGCGCGAGGGTCCTTGCGTGAAATATTGAAAGAAGTCCGCCGCGCCGGATTTCCGTTGCAGGACCGAGGCCTGCGCAGAAACTTCCTTCAAATGAAGGATGGGGGCCGTTGAAGGAAGCATGGTCCCGGCCCTCACCGCAGCGCGCGGAAGCGCATGGCCTTCCGCCCCCCGGTCTCCTGTTCGACCGGGACGATGTCGCCGCTCTCGACCAGCGTGAGCAGGATGTCGTCGCGGTCGCGCGCCCGGAGCCATTGCGATGCGCGGGTCAGCTCGGACTTGGTGACGCCGGCCGATCCCGCCTTACGGATGATCTCGCGCAGTCGTTTCAGATGCGCCTCGGTCTCGGTGTCGGCGACATGGCGCTCGACGGCGTCGATGGTGCGCCGCGCAAAGTGGCGCACGAAGTCTATGGCCCAGACAGCATCCTCAAGCCGGATGACGGGATGGACCGCATCGCGCCCCACGGCGAGGACGAGCGCGACCTTGGCCGCGTTCTCCGCGATCCGGGCGAGGATCGGCGTGTGGAACGTGCCGGCCGCAGCCCTGAGCTCAGCGGTGATCTCGTCGCGGAGCGCGTCGAA
>CAZTUG010000201.1:0-2298 GCA_964615955.1 uncultured Roseicyclus sp. | reverse complement strand
TGGTGGAGCATAGCGGGATCGAACCGCTGACCTCCTGCATGCCATGCAGGCGCTCTCCCAGCTGAGCTAATGCCCCTTTAAGGTGCAGGCGGTGTAAGGCCGGGGCTTCGCCCGTGCAAGCGGAAAATTCCGCCCTTCCGGGACCGAAATCCCCCCGGCCTCACTGGTCAATCATCGTCGTTTGCGGCCACGTCCGTCAGATCGTCCAATGCGACGGTATCTTCGTCGTCATCGTCGTCCAGAACGTCATCATCCAGATCGGCATCTTCATCGTCATCGATTTCAATGTCGTCGTCGAGGACCAGATCATCGTCTGCCTCCTCCACTTCCTTGGCGCGGGTTGCGGCTTTGTCGGCCACCAGGCTTTGGGCGCCGCCCTTGCCGGTTTCCAGCACGACGACTTCGCCCGTATACGGGCTGACGATGGGACTGCGCCCAAGGTCGTAGAATCGTTTGCCAGTGGTCGGACAGATGCGCTTAACGCCCCATTCCTCTTTGGGCATGACACCCCTTTCAATCATCGGTATGGCGAGATGGCGTCGTCTGCCATAGTGTGGTTTGACTGTAAAGCCTTTCCGGGCATCCCCCCGGCGGCACCCAACGGAGGTGGTAGTTGGCCCCTCGTCCGCCCGTGACAAGCCATATCCTGCCGGGCGACCCGCCGGTGGAGGTCGTCCTGCGTCGAAATTCACGCGCCAAGCGGTTCTCCCTGAGAGTGAGCCGGTCGGATGGACGCGTCGCGCTCAGCCTTCCGGTCTGGGCGCCGGAGGCCGAGGCGCTGGCCTTCCTGCGCGCGCGGGAGGATTGGGTTCGCGAACATCTGGACAGCGCCCCCCCGCTTTTGAAGGCGGGGATCGGCGCAAACGTGCCGGTTTTCGGCGTCCCCCGCCCCGTTGTGGTGGGCACAGGTCGCGCCGCGCGGTTCGCCGACAGCCGGTTGGAGGTGCCCGACGGCCCGCGTGCAGGGCCGCGCCTGAAGGCCCTGCTGACTGCCATGGCCCGCGAACGGCTCTCCGCTTCAGTCGCGCAGCACTCCGCCACCATCGGGCGCGTCCCTGGGCGCATGACGCTGCGGGATCCGCGCACGCGCTGGGGAAGCTGTTCGGCCAAGGGGGACCTGATGTTCTCGTGGCGGCTGATCATGGCGCCACCCGAGGTTCTGGATTACGTCGCCGCCCACGAGGTTGCGCACCTGGTCGAAATGAACCACTCGCCGCGATTCTGGACCCTGTGCCGCAGGCTCTGCCCCATGACGGACGCACATCGCACATGGATGCGCGCGCATGGCGCAGACCTGCTGGCCTGGCGCTTCGATGCGGAGGATGCGCCGCCGTGCTGATGAACCCCCGTCCGACCGAAACCGGCGCCTCCGTCGCCCATGACCGCATCTACCGCGCCCTGCGCGCCCGCATCATGCATGGCGAGGTGAACCCCGGTGCGGCGATGACGCTGCGTGGCGTGGGCCGCGAATTCGGCGTTTCGATGACGCCCGCGCGCGAAGCGGTGCGACGGCTGGTCAGCGAAGGGGCGCTGTTCCTGTCGACCTCGGGCCGGGTTTCCACACCCGAGTTGTCGAACGAACGGATCGAGGAACTGGCCGCCATCCGCGCCCTGCTGGAGCCGGAACTGGCCTCGCGCGCATTGCCCCGCGCCCACCCCGCCCTGATCGAGCGGATGGAGGCGATCAACGCCCAGGTGGCGCAGGTTATCGCGCGCCGGGACGCGGTCGGCTATATCCGCGCCAATCTTGAATTCCACCGCACGCTCTATCTGCGCGCGCAAGCACCGGCGATGCTGGCCCTGGCCGAGACTGTCTGGCTCCAGATGGGGCCGACGATGCGGGCACTCTACGGACGGCTTGGCCGGACCGAGGCGCCGCACCACCACCGCCTGATCCTTGCCGCGCTGAAAGCGGGGGACGAGCCGAGCCTGCGTCTGGCCTTGCGCGCCGATGTAACCCAAGGCTTGCGATTGTTGGCAACCTAGGGACAATTTCGTCCGAAGACGCCGACCGCAAGAACTCGACCACCCGTCCACGGACGATGCGCAATTCCCGGCTGAATGGACCCGAACGGCACTGCAGCGCCGCCCGGGACGAATCTGGGCAGCGCGGCGTCGTCAGCCGCCGAGTTCAGGCGTGGATAGCCCCGTCACCACAGGCCAACGCCGCCTCGCGCACGGCCTCGGAATAAGTCGGGTGGGCATGGCAGGTCATTGCAAGGTCCTGCGCCGCCGCGCCGAATTCCATCGCCACGCAGATCTCGTGGATCAGGTCGCCCGCCATCGGCCCGATCAGGT
>CAZTUG010000200.1:0-2332 GCA_964615955.1 uncultured Roseicyclus sp. | reverse complement strand
GCGGAAGGTTATAACCGCCAATGGCAGGAGCCGGTTCCGGGCGATGTCACGTTGCTGGCCATGCCGTGTTTCCATATCAGCGGGACGGGGACCGGGATCGGCACGATGGTGGCGGGCACCAACTCTATCGTCCTGCCCGAATATGATCCTACCAAGGCGCTCGACCTGATCCAGAACTTCAACATCTCGAAAATCTTTCTGGTGCCCGCCGCGATCCAGATATTGCTCAATCACCCCCGCGTGCGCGAGGTCGATTTCAGCCGCCTCAAATACGTGACCTACGGCGCCTCGCCGATCCCGCTTGAACTGATGAAACAGGCGATGGAGGTGATGGGCTGCGGGTTTGTGCAAATGTATGGGATGACGGAGACCAGCGGCACGATCGTCGCGCTCGATCCGGAGGACCACGTGCCCGAAGGTTCGCCCCGGATGCGCAGCGTTGGCACCCCGCTGGCAGGCGTCGAAATCAAGATTATCGACGACACAGGCGCCGAAGTGCCCGCCGGAACCGTGGGCGAAATCGCGACGCGCTCATCCAAGAACATGAGCCGTTACTGGAACAACGCGCAAGCCACCGCTGAAACGATCGACAAGGATGGCTGGCTGCGCACCGGTGACGCCGGTTATCTGGACGCGGACGGCTATCTCTACATCCACGACCGGGTGAAGGACATGATCATCTCGGGCGGGGAGAACATCTACCCGGCCGAGGTGGAAAACGCGGTCTATGCCCATCCCAAGGTCGCCGATGTCGCGGTGATCGGCATTCCTTCGGAAAAATGGGGCGAGGAAGTGAAGGCCTGCGTCGTCGTCAAACCGGGCGAGCAACTGACCGAGGCCGAGGTGATCGCCCATGCACGGCAGCATATTGCAGGCTACAAATGCCCCAAATCGGTGGACTTTATCCCAGCACTGCCGCGCAACCCATCGGGCAAGATCCTGCGCCGCGAACTGCGCGCGCCCTATTGGGAAGGGAAGGCCAAGCAGGTTAATTAACCTGCGACGAGGCTCTGCAGACCGACCTTTTCTGCACGGCATTCGGCGTCGGCCAGCGCGGCCACCACTGAAAAAGCGACGAAGCGCGCCTCGCCCAGTTCAGCCACCACCGCGGCGGCCTCGGCATCGGTGATGGCGGTGTGTTCGAACGGGATGCGGCGGGCATAGGCCAGCGCCGCGCTGTCAATGCCATCCTGCATTTCGGGGCGAAGCCCGTGGACCTGCGCCACGACCCGCTCAACCTGCGCGGTCAGTTCCGCCCCCAAGGCCTCATGCGCGGCGCTGCGAAACACCTCGAACCTCTCACGCAGAGCGGGCGACCCCGCGAGCGCGGTGGCAACGGGGCCGTTCATTGCACCAGCTCCGCCGGAGCGGGGGTAGGCAACACGGTGCGGTCCATCCCTTCCGGCTCCAGCCCCAGCGTTATCAGCGCCTTGGCGAGCGCAAGGAACAGGGTCAGCCCCAGTCCCAATTCCGCGATTTGCTCAGGCGACAAATGCCGTTTGAGCGCCGCCTCAGCATCGCGGTTAAGCAGTTCTGGATCATGAATGAAGGCATCGGTGAATTTCAGCACCGCCTTTTCCGCGTCGGAAAGTCGCTCGGACGTCTCATAGCCCCAATCAATATCGTCGACGATGGCCTCTGCCAGACCTTGCCCCAAGGCCTTGTCAAAGCGGACATTGCGGCAGAACCCGCATTCGGTGACGCGGGCGTTGCGCATCCGGGCGACTTCCTTGATCCGCGCGGACAACACATCGCTGCCCCAGAACGCTGCGTAGAGATCGCTGAAACTCTGCACGATGGTGGGATGATGGGCGAGGACCGAACCGAGATGTGCAGGCTCTCCCGGCACAGCCGACGAAACGCGGGGGATGGTGGACATGAGGCCTCTCCTTTGCGGGTAGCAGGATAGCCCGACTGTGCGACATGGCGCGCCTCGCCTTTTTCGCAGGGGCAGCCCGGAGCTTGCTAAAGCTTGCGATAGGCCGGGTGCCCCTCCGCCTCGATCCGGTAGGTCGGCAGCGGGAAAGCCGGGTCGGGATCGAACAGCGGCTGGCCTGCCAGCGGCGATTTCCAGTCGAGAATGTAGGTGCGTGCCGAAATGCGCCATTCGCCCGTTCGCTTTTCCCATTCATCAAGATAGCGCCCGCCGATCATGTCGCCGGCGATACTGCCATCCTCTTGGGCGCGTCCGCCGCCGAAAATACCGTAGCATTCGCTGCTTGCGCTGGCGGTCGAACGAAAGCGGATCAGCGGCTGCGACAACATGTGCCAGCGCCGCGCAAGGCTGCGCTCGGTCTCCATCACCACCGGCAGGAACGCCTCGGCGCTCCCT
>CAZTUG010000199.1:0-2346 GCA_964615955.1 uncultured Roseicyclus sp. | reverse complement strand
GTGGCGCGGGGTGGTGATCGGGTTCAGGCGGGTGGTCATCGTGGTGGCTCCTTGGGTCGAGATGCATCGTCCTTCTGGAGACACGTTCGCTCTGTCCGCCGTGCTTATCAACTCGATAAGCGCATGATTCTGAATGATAATCGGAGCCGCCTATGCAGGGCATGAGCTAGCGCCCGTGCGCCGAGCGCGCCGGTGTCTCGCACGGGGGGATGGTTCTTCGCGCGCAGACCTTGTGATGCGATGTGGGGAATAAGTGTGTGGATCAGTCGCTTCTGCTGATCGGGGCCCGACTGCTTGATCTGCCCGCGCGTCGGCTGCCGCGTATATCCTCGAGCGCTGCATAGAATGCGGGCAGCACCAACAGGATCAGAACCGTTGCCGCCAGGAGCCCGAAGACGACCGAGATCACCAGCGGCTTGAGGGTCTGGGCTTGGGTTGAGGTCTCCAGTAGCAGCGGTGCCATCCCCATGATGGTGGTCGAGACCGAGACGAAGATCGGGCGGAACCGCGACCGCACGGCCTCCCCTGCGGCAAGGGCAGCGGAAAGCCCTTCGGCGCGCCGGACGTTGATGACGCCGACCAGCAGGATCGCGTTGTTCACCACGATGCCCGCGAGCGAGGCCGCCCCCACAAGCGAGGGCATCGAGATGTTGTAGCCCATCAGCACATGACCCCAGATCACACCCAGAAACGCCAGCGGAATGGTGATCATCACGATCAGCGGTTCGACATAGCTGCGGAACTGGAAGCTGAGCACCAGATAGATGCCCACGAGCCCGACCAGAAACCCGCGCAGGATCGAGGCGACGGTTTCCGCCGAATTCGCGGCCTGCCCGCCGATCTCGAAGGTGAGGCCGGGGGTGGTGGCCACCAGAGCGGGCAAGAAACTCTCAGCCAGCCGTGCGGTGATGGCGTCGGCATTGCCGATGCGACCGTCCACATCGGCTGCGACAGTCAGCGTGCGCAGACCGTTGCGCCGCGTGATGCTGCCCCAGCCGCGCGCCTCGATGACTTCCGCGATGCTGGAGAGCGGCACAGTGCCACCACCAGGCAGGGCGATCTCGAAGACGCTGAGGTCAGCGCGGGTGGCACGGTCACCATCGGCCAGCCGCACTTCAAGATCCCAGGCCAGATCGCCACGCCGGATTTCGGTAAGCTGCGTTCCAAGGAAGGCAGCCCGGAGCTGGCCTGCCACATCCGTCGCGGTCAGTCCCAAGGCCTCGGCGCCCGGCGAGAGGCTCAGTCGCAACTCGGGCGCACCCGGACGCAGGTCGAGGATTGCGTTGCGCACACCTGCATAGGTTTCCAACTCGGCCAGCGTGGCGCGACCTGCCGCCTCCAGCGTGGCGAGGTCGGAATGGGTCAGGCGTAGCTCGACCGCAATGCCTTGCGGGCCGATCCCCGGCTCGGTCAGGATAAGCGAGGAAACACCGGGCAGTGGGCCTATTTCCTCGCGCCATAGCGTGACGATGTCGTCCAGTGTGGTGGTGCGTGTCTCGGCACCCAGAAGGTCCACTGCAATGGTGGCAACATGGGCGCCGGTCTCGCCCGCCGACAGGTTGCGGCCCAGCCGGGTGATGCGGCGGATGACAAGCGGTTGTGCCTCGGGTTGTTCCGGCGTCAGGCCGGCGTTCACTCGGTCAAGCGCCGCCTCGACCTGTGCGACGGCCTCGGTCGTGCGCGCCAGCGGGGTGCCAGCGGGCAGCATCAGCCGCGCCTCGAGCACGTCGCCGTCGATCTCGGGCATCGCCTCGCGCTTTACCACGCCGCCGCCCAGGGCACCTACGGTCAGGATCAAGGCCCCGATGGCCAGCCCCGCAACCAGCCAGCGCCGGCGGATCGCGGCATCGGCAAGACGGCCCACGCCCCGCTCGCGCAAGCTGTCGAAGCCTGCATCGAAGCGCGTGCGGAAGCGGGACGGGGCGGTGTCCTTCATCCCGCCTTTCAGGTGATGGGGCAGGATGAAAAATGCCTCGATCAGCGACGCGGCGAGCGCAGCCAGCAACACGACCGGCAGAACCTCGAGCACGGCACCCAGTTCGCCTGCCAGAAAGGCCAAGGGCAGGAAGACCGCCAAAGTGGTCAGGAAGGATGAGACGACGCCGGGCGTCACGGCGGAAACGCCTGCCGCCACGTTTTCCATAGTGGCACCCTTGGCGGCATGCACCGCGATGGAATCCGCGATCACGATGGAATCGTCCATCACGATCCCGATCGCCATCAAAAGTGCGACCAGTGTCATCATGTTCAGGCTGAGCCCGGTCAGTGCCATCCAGACGAAGGCCCCGGCGAAGGCCACGGGCAGGCCCATCGCGGCCCAGATCGCGAAGCCGGGGCGGAAGAACA
>CAZTUG010000198.1:0-2396 GCA_964615955.1 uncultured Roseicyclus sp. | reverse complement strand
GACGACGGTGACCTCCGCGCATGCGACACGCATGAGCATGAATTCCGGTGTGGATCACGCGATGCATGTCGCCGACATGATGCACTCTCCGGTCATTTCGGGCTTCGACTGTGACGCTGGAGAGCACTGTGGATCGGCCGATGCCGAGACGTGCGAGTTCGTCTGCGCAGGCCTCTCTGCCTTCCTGACGTCGGCAGGCGGGGACGCCGGGGACGCCCACGGCGCCGCCAGCCATGACGTCCCGTCCGCGGCAATCCACGTCAGCCGTGCGCCGGGACTGAACGAACGCCCTCCCAAACTCCGTCTCCTCTGATCGCGCCCGGGCGGATGCCCGCGGCGTTCCATCGGCCTTGATGAACGGGACGGGATGTCCCGAGGAGACGACCATGAACACGCTTTCACGACGCGGCTTTCTTGCCGCAAGCGCCGCCGCCATTGGCGCGGCACAGATGCCCCGCATCGCCTTCGCGCAAGGGGCGGCGCCGATCAGCCTCGCCGCCGCGACCCGGACCCTCGATATCGACGGGCGCGCGGCAACGGTCTTTGGCCTTGCCGGCCCCGGCGGTCAGGGACTGATCCTCGACCCCGGCCAGAGGTTCCGGGTCGACCTGACCAACCATCTCGATGTCGGCACCATCATCCACTGGCACGGCCAGATCCCGCCAAATGCGCAGGACGGCGTGCCGGACATGCCGATGCCCCTTCTCGCCCCTGGTGAGACCCGCGCCTTTGACTTCGAGGCGCGGCCGGGCACCCACTGGATGCACAGCCATGTGCCTACGCAGGAGATGCAGCTGCTCGCCGCGCCGCTGATCGTGCGCTCGCAGGAGGATCTGACGGCCGACCGGCAGGATGTCGTGATGTTCCTGCATGATTTCTCCTTCAAGGCCCCCGAGGAGGTTCTGGCGGAGATCGGCGCAGGCCATGGCGGCGGACACGGAGCAGGCCATGGTGCCGGTGCGGTGCCCGATCAAGGCGCGCCCATCGGAGGCATGGGGGCGATGCAGGGCATGGATCATGGCGCGATGGGCCATGGCGGCATGGGCAACATGGGTGGGATGATGGGCATGGGCGGCCAGATGGGCGGCATGGCCATGGACCTGAACGATTACGACTGGGACGCCTATCTCGCCAACGACCGGACCCTGTCGGACCCCGAGGTGGTGCAGGTCGAGCGTGGCGGGCGCATCCGGCTGCGGGTCATCAACGCCGCTGCGGCGACGGTGTTCTGGATCGACACCGGCGGTGCCGAGGCGCGACTGGTCGCGACGGACGGCCACGCCGTCCAGCCTGTCGCGAGCAACCGGTTCGGGCTGGCGATGGGCCAGCGACTGGACATCGAGATCGACCTGCCGAACGAAGGCGGCGCCTGGCCCATCCTCGCCCTGCGCGAAGGTGCGCGAGAGCGCACCGGCCAGATCCTCGCTACGCAGGGAGCCGAGGTCCGGCGCCTCGATGCCATGGCGGAGACCGCAGCACCCGCGTTCGACACCGATCTTGGGCAGGAGGCGCGCCTCATCGCCCGCGATCCCCTGCCGGATCGTCCGGTGGACCGCAGCCAGATGCTGATGCTGGGCGGCTCGATGCAGCCCTATGTCTGGACGATCAACGGGGCCGTCTGGGGCCAGCACCAGCCGATCACCGCGCGCAGCGGCGAACGGGTCGTGCTGTCGTTCCACAACATGTCGATGATGGCCCACCCGATGCATCTGCACGGGCATGTGTTCCAGGTCGTCGGCCTGAACGGGCGGCGTGTTGCCGGTGCCCTGCGCGACACGGTTCACGTTCCGCCGATGTCGATGGTCGATGTCGCCCTGGACGCCGGCGAGGCCGCGCGCTGGATGCTGCATTGCCATCACATGCCGCACCTTGCGACCGGCATGATGACCGAGTTCGCGGTCACGGCATCGGTCTGATCCGGGCGGGGCGTCCGGACAGGGCGCCCCGACATCCCGACACCGATCCTGTGCTGTCCTGCCCCATGTTGTCGTGGTGTCGGTCAATAGGCGCACCCTGCGGGTGAAAATCAGGAGGATGAGATGATGAACTGGAACGATATGGGCTCCGGAATGGGTTTCGGAATGGGGTTTGGCTGGCTCTTCGGCCTGCTGATCCTTGCGCTGGTGGTTTTGGCCATAGCAGCGCTGGTCAAATATCTTCGGAAATAGACGAAAGGACTTCTCAATGGATTACACAATCAATCGCATGATCCCCGACACCGGGATCGACAACGTCGACGCGCGCGCGCGAAAGGCCCTCGCCGACCACGGCTTCGGCGTCCTGACAGAGATCGACGTCAAGGCGACGATGAAGAAGAAGCTCGATGTCGAGATGCCCGCCTATCGCATCCTCGGCGCCTGCAACCCGAAGATGGCGCATCAGGCCATCGGGATCGA
>CAZTUG010000197.1:0-2416 GCA_964615955.1 uncultured Roseicyclus sp. | reverse complement strand
GGCCATGACGCGTCACATGAAGCGTCAGGGCCGCGTCTGGATCCGGATCTTCCCGGACCTGCCCGTGACCTCCAAGCCCGTCGAAGTGCGGATGGGTAAGGGTAAGGGTTCCGTGGACTTCTGGGCCGCGAAAGTGAAGCCCGGCCGGATCATGTTCGAGATCGACGGCGTCGACGAGGAAACCGCGCGCGAGGCCCTGCGCCTGGCCGCGATGAAGCTGCCGATCAAGACCCGCACCGTGGTGCGCGAAGACTGGTGAACCCGGTCGTCCCGAGCGCGGCACAGGCAGTTTCGCAGAACCTGTCCGGTCCGCACCCCGGTTGAGATCAGAGAAGCCCCCGGTTGTGCCGGGGGCTTTTTTCATGGCGACCGCCTGCGCGGTTGCGGCGGGGTGAACCCCGCCCTACACCTTCCCCATGGCCCGCATCGCATCCCTTTTCGTGACCCGCCTTTACCACGCCCGTCTGGCCGAGCTTGGGCCGCCCATCGACCATGCCGAATTGGAGGCGAGTTGTTTTTCCATCGCGGAGGATGACGAGGCCGGGCAGGATTGGTGCGCGGAGAACGGCTTTCCGGGCTACACTTCCTATGCCTCGCTGACCGACCTGCCCTGGCGGTTCCCGGTTTTCGCCGTGGTGGTCAAGGCGCTGGATGCCCATGTGGCGGCCTTCGCGGAGGATCTGGAATTCGATCTGGAGGGAAAGAAGCTGGTGCTGGAGGATATCTGGATCAACATCCTGCCCGAGGGTGGGACGCATTCCGGCCATATCCATCCTCATTCGGTGATTTCCGGCACGACCTATGTGGCGGTGCCGCCCGCCGCGCGGTCGATCAAGTTCGAAGACCCGCGCCACGCGATGATGATGGCGTCCCCTGCCCGGAAGAAGGGCTGCCGCGAGGAGTTGCGGGGGTTCGTCTATCCGGGCCCGGAGGCGGGCGACGTGCTGCTGTGGGAAAGCTGGCTGCGCCACGAGGTGCCGATGAACATGGACGAGGACGATAGGGTGAGTGTGAGTTTCAACTATCGGTGGGGGTAAGCGCCGACCCGGAACCCGGACGCAGCCCGACGAAAGGTCCAGTGGACCTTCCGAGGCGCGAACGAGCGGAGCCCTTGCGCTAAAGCGGCCGCGTCTGCCCTGCCGACCAGTCCGCAAAGTCCGCTTCCGTCACCGCGCCCGCGGCGAGGTCCTCCATCATCCTGACACCCGCCACAGGGTCTGGCCGCATCTGGAGCCCGTTCAGTCGCAGGAATGTCAGCGCGGTGACAAAGGCTGTCCGCTTGCTCCCATCGACAAAGGCATGGGCCTTGCAGATGCCGAACGCATACGCGGCGGACAATACATGCAGGTCCCTTTCGCCATAAGCCGCGCGATTGACCGGTCTGTCACAGGCGGCCTCCAGCAGGGCAAGGTCACGCATCCCGGGCGCACCGCCATGGCGCGCGATCTGCCTGTCGTGAAAGGTGATGACGGCGGGTAGCGGCACCCAGACCGGTGCGGTCACGCGAGGGCCTGCAACAGGTCCCTGTTCTCGTCCATCACGGCCTCGCCGGCTGCAAGTGCGGCGGCCAGCGCCGGGTCATTCGCCATGACGCGCAAAGACCCGTCATCGCCCCGCACGACATGAAGGGTGTCGCCCTCTTTCGCGTCGAGAATGGCCAACATCTCGGCGGTCAGGGTCATCACGGCGGAGTTGCCGACCTTGCGGATTTTGGTTGAGGTCATGGGGCACCTTGCGAATATACGTCCGTATATACCATCACGTGCAATACGACAAGGATTATAGGGTTGCGGCACCGCCGCTTTGCCCCTATACGCGCCCTCTATTCACCGAACTCCACGGGAATCGGCGTGACCCTGCGTGCAGGGGCGCACCCGTGATGTTGAAAGGAACCGGGCGATGGACGCCAAGGAACTACGTGACAAGACGCCGGATCAGCTGCGCGATCAGCTGGTTCAGTTGAAGAAGGAGGCCTTCAACCTCCGCTTCCAGCAGGCCACCGGCCAGATCGAGAACACCGCCCGCATGCGCGCGGTTCGCCGTGACGCGGCCCGCGTGAAGACGATCCTCAACGAAAAAGCGGCCGCTGCCGCAGCGGAGGCGTAAGACAATGCCCAAACGCATCCTGACCGGCACCGTCACCTCGGACGCCAACCAGCAGACCGTCACCGTGTCGGTCGAGCGCCGCTTCAAGCACCCCGTGCTCCAGAAGACGATCCGCAAGTCGAAGAAATACCGGGCCCATGACCCGGAGAACACCTACAAGGTGGGCGATCAGGTGCGCATTCAGGAATGCGCTCCGGTCTCTAAAACGAAACGCTGGGAGGTGATCGTCGCCTGACGCTCACATTCCGGTTTGAACGAAACCCCGCGGTCAATGTCCTAGTCAGGCGGCCGCGGACGTCGGGAGAAACCA
>CAZTUG010000196.1:0-2421 GCA_964615955.1 uncultured Roseicyclus sp. | reverse complement strand
AGCGATCCGGGGTCGGTGACCCCCTTGGCCTGGCCCACGATATTGCCGAAGAAGCGACGTTTCGTCCCCAGCATCTCCAGCCCCCACGACACTTTCGTTGCCATGTTGGCGATGGATTTCACGGTGAGTTTCGGCGGGGCGGAGAGGCCGTTCTTGATGTCCTTGTGCCGTTGGCCCATGATTTGCAGGTCGACGGTGATGACCAGGGTCGTCACGCCCGCCGCCTTGGCGCGCGCGAAAAGGCGCTTCATGAAGTCGTCGTCCTTCAGGGTATATACCTGAAACCAAAAGGGTTTTTGCGTATTCTCGGCGACATCCTCGATCGAACAGATCGACATGGTCGAGAGCGTGTAGGGCACGCCGAAGCGTTCGGCGGCGCGGGCGGCCTTGATCTCTCCATCGGCGGACTGCATCCCCATGAGGCCCACGGGGGCCAGCGCCACGGGCATGGTGACGTCTTGCCCGACCATCGTGCTTGCGGTGGAGCGGCCCGCCATGTCCCTCGCGATCCGTTGGCGCAGCTTTATCAGACTGAAATCGCTGACATTTTCGCGGAAGGTCTGCTCCGTCCACGATCCCGATTCCGCGTAGTCGTAGAACATCCTGGGCACGCGGCGGCGGTAGATGCGTTTGAGGTCCGCGATCTCGGTGATGTGGGGCATCGGTGTCTCCTGCGGTGCGGTAATATTTTCTTACCAATCGCAGAAGGCGCTGTCCAGAACGCAGAATCCCGACAGGACCAGACGGACCGCATCTCGTCCCGTTCGGGACAATAGCGCGCGCAGGACGCCTTCGGGCGCAACGGATCATCGCGCCATGGGAGCATCGGCGGACCGAGACCTGTTTTCACCGGAGACCCGACAATGACCCGACCGACCGCGCAGCAAGTGAACACGAGCATGGCGATGCTTTACCTTGCGATGATCGAGGAGGTCACGGCGGTGGCCGACCATCACCGACGGCTGGCGGCCGAGCGGCTGGGGGCGGGCGCTGCGCTGCGGTTGCGCGTTCTGGTCCTGCTGACAGAGGGCGAGATGGACGGACGCGCGCCGAAGGAACTGGCGGCGCGTATGGCGATGCCGAAACAGACCCTGGCGCGGGCGTTGCGAGAGCTGCAGGCGGACGGGCTGGTGGAGGTCGGCGGCTACAGAGGCGACGGGCGCTGCAAGTCGATCTGGATCACGGATATCGGGGGATTGGCGATCGAGGAAATGCTTGAAGCGCTCGACCGGGATCTGCGGCTACTGGCCGACATCGCGCGCCTGCACACGCTGTCGGATGCGCTGTGGCAGGCGCGACAGATCCGGAAGTTGCAGGCGACCTGCGCCGCCTATCGCAAACGGGGCGTCCGCAAACGCCCGACATTGGTCTAGCGCAGGGAGGCCGCCGCCCTTGTCGGCGGGGCGCCGGTGTTTGCCTGCGCGGAATGATCCATGGCGCGGCGTTCGCGGTGGGTATGCCGAATGGCCGGTTGACCGATGGCGGGCCTGCACGGAGGCTTCCCGTATCGGATCGGCGCAACCGAGCCCCGAAACCTCCCCGATCAGGCCCTGTGCGCGCCGTCGGCCAGCGTTTTCACGAAGGCCAGAACCTCCGCCACAGGTTTTCCCGAGGCGATTTCCGACACGATGGCGGATCCCACGACGCAGCCATCGGCGACGGCGGCGATGGCTTGGGAGGTTTCGGGCGTGCGGATGCCGAAGCCCACGATCACCGGCAGGTCGGTCCGGGCCTTGATGCGGGCGACTTCCGGCGCGACATCGGCGGATTGTGCGGCGGCGGCGCCGGTGATGCCGGTGATGGAGACGTAATAGACGAAGCCCGACGTGTTGGTCAGCACCTTGGGCAGCCGCTTGTCATCGGTGGTGGGGGTGGCGAGGCGGATGAAGTTGAGGCCGGCCTTCTGGGCGGGAATGCAGAGTTCGTCGTCCTCCTCGGGGGGTAGGTCCACGACGATGAGGCCGTCGATCCCGGCCTCGCGCGCTTCGACGAGGAAGGCTTCGACGCCACGGGAATAGATCGGGTTGTAGTAGCCCATCAGCACGATGGGCGTGGTCTGGTCGTCGGCGCGAAAGGCGCGAACCATGGCGAGGGTCTTTTGCAGGGTCATCCCCGCTTCCAGCGCGCGCTGGCCCGCCAGCTGGATGGTGGCGCCGTCGGCCATGGGATCGGTGAAGGGCAGGCCAAGTTCGATGATGTCGACCCCGGCGCCGGGAAGGCCGCGCATCACCGTCAGCGACGCCTCGGGCGAAGGGTCGCCCGCCATGATATAGGCGACGAAGGCCTTGCGGTCGGCGGCGCGGAGGCGGGCGAAGGTGTCGTCTATACGGGTCATGTGGGGCCTCTGGCGCGCGGGACTTGGTCGGTTGTGGGTGTGGGGCAACACGCGGCGGAAATCAATGGTGTGGGGAAAGTGGCGCG
>CAZTUG010000195.1:0-2432 GCA_964615955.1 uncultured Roseicyclus sp. | reverse complement strand
GTCCAGTAGAATCGATCCAGCCGCCCTCAGCCAGCCATGTGTCGTGTAGTGTGGCAGTGCGCGGAAGCATCGGAAAAAAAAGGCGTCAATGCAGCAGGTTGGCACTGTCATCAGCGTTGGCCTGCGGGTGATCGCGCATGTATCGCGATACGGTAGCATGCTGTAAATCGGCCTTGTGAGTCAGTCGGAAATTTAATTACATGAAATCCATGCCTTGAGTGGAGAAGGTTTCAGGCCCATCCTCTCCGCCACCAACAGGTGGAACTGAAATCCAACCATCAGCGTGTCGGATCGGGCGGCTTGCGATGACCCGAACTGAACCGCCCCGGGTTTACCGGAGAGTTTCTGGTTCAATGATTACGCTGCTTTTTCGTCGGCGTTCAAGTTTGGGTAGAATGCCTCCTCTGCTTCGTTCGGTGTGATGTATGCGATGGCGCTGTGCAGGCGCGTCTTGTTATACTGGTCGACCCACTTGAGAGTTTCCCATTCGACTTGGCCGACCGATTTCCATGGACCGAGAAACTTGATGACCTCGGTCTTGAACAGGCCGATGATGCTTTATGCGAGGGCATTGTCATAGGGGTCTCCGACGCTGCCGACTGATGTGTCGATACCGGCTTCTGCGAGCCGCTCGGTGTATCGGATCGACAGATACTGGCTGACCCGATCGCTGTGATGGATAAGCTTGTCCGCCTCGGACGGGGCGCGCTGACAGATGGCCTGGTTCAGGGCATCGAGCACGAAACCGGTGGTCATCGAGGTCGAGACGCGCCAGCCGACGATTTTGCGGGCGCAGACGTCGATAACGAAGGCCACATAAACCATGCCCTGCCAGCTGGAGACATAGGTGAAGTCTGAAACCCAGAGCTGGTTCGGCATGTCTGCCACGAAAACGCGGTTCACCTTGTCGTCCGGGCAAGGTTGTGCCGTATCGGGGTCGGTCGTGATCACTTTCTTTCCCCGCACAACCCCTTGTAATCCCGTGGCCGTCATAAGCCTCTCAACCGTGCAGCGGGCGATATCGAGCCGTTCGCGGCGCAGCTGATGCCAGACCTTGCGCGCGCCATATCGGCCCCGACTGCCATCGAAGGCCTCTTTTATGGCGGCCATGTCCAGTTGATCCTGCCTGGCCCGATCTGAGGCAAGACCGGGATCGCGCTCCACGGCCTTGAAGTCATAATACGTGGATGGTGCGATCCCCAGGACCCTGCAGATCGGCCCGACACCATGGACACAGCGATGATCATCGATGAACGCGATCATTTGCGGAACGGGCGGTCGAGCTCCGCCGCTGCGAAATATGCGTTCGACCATTGTCCTCGGACCAATGGCGGAAAATGGTCTCACCCTTCTTCAGGATCTCGTTGGCCTGGCGCAGTTCCCTGACCTCGCGCTCCAGTTCCTTGATCCGATCTTTCTCGGCGCTCGTCAGTCCAGCGCGCTGACCGGTGTCGCGTTCGGCCTGCTGGCACCAGACGAGCAGACTGTCCGGCGAACAGCCAAGCTTCGGCGCAATCGCCTTATAGGCGGCCGTATCGCTGGAATAATCGGCACGTTCTCTCGAAACATCCGAACACCGCGTTCGCGAAGCTCGGCCGGATAGGCGGGGGTGAATCTCTGCTTTGCAATAGGGCTCATCCTTTGAGTGATTTACTCTCCGGTAAAACCGGGGCGGTTCAACCATTTCGAGCTGGAGTTCTACGTCCGCGAGCTCGCCAAGAACGGCGTACGCCTCGTTTCGATGACCCAGGAGCTCGGCGACGACCCGATGCACATGATGATGCGCCAGATCATGGCGCTGTTCGACGAGTAACAGTCGAAGGAGAACGCCAAGCATACGCTGCGGGCTCTAAAGGAGAACGCCCGCCAGGGCTTCTGGAACGGCTCGCTGCCGCCGGTCGGCTACCGCGTCGTCGATGCCGAGAAGCGCGGGGCGAAGATCAAGAAAGTGCTGGAGATCGATCCGCTGCATGCCGACACGGTGCGGCTGATGTTCAGGCTGGCGCTCATAGGCGACGGCACGAGCGGGCGCATGGGCGTGAAGGCGATCGACGCCTGGCTCAACGCGCGCAAGCTCTACACCCGCACCGGCGGTCGCTGGGGCGTCGGCACGGTGCACCGCATCCTGACACGGCGGACCTATATCGGCGAGCATCACTGGGGCAGGACCTACAAGGACGGCACGCCCAAGGCCCAGGCGGAAACGGTCACTGTGCCCGTGCCACCGCTGATCGACCGGGAGACCTTCGACGCGGTCCAGGAACTGCTCAAGTCGCGCAGCCCGATGGTCGTGCCGGGCCGGACGGTCAGCGGGCCGACGCTGCTCACCGGCATCTGCTTCTGCGCCGACTGCGGCGGCACGATGACGCTGCGCACGTCGGGCAAGGCCAAGCACTATCGCTACTACACCTGCTCGACCGCCGCGCGGCAGG
>CAZTUG010000194.1:0-2484 GCA_964615955.1 uncultured Roseicyclus sp. | reverse complement strand
ACCGCGATGCGCTGCCGCTGCCCGCCCGAAAACTGGTGCGGGTAGCGATCGGCCGCCTCGGGCATCAACCCCACCAGAGCCAGCATCGTGCGGGCCAAGCGGTCGCGCCGCCCCGCGTCGGGTTCAAGACCATAGAGCCAGAGCGGTTCGGTCAGGATATCGATCACCCGGTGGCGGGAGTTGAGACTGGAATAGGGGTCCTGAAAGACCATCTGCACCAGCCGCCGAGAGGGATCAGAGCGCGCCCGCGACCGCATCGTCGGCAGGACCCTTCCATCGAGCCGCATCTCGCCGGCGGCCGGTTGCACCAGCGCTGCGATGACCTTGGCCAGTGTCGATTTGCCAGACCCGCTTTCGCCGACCAGGCCCATCACCGTGCCGGGACGCACCGACAGCGACACATCGTCGAGCGCCGTGAAATCCTCGCGCGGGCCGAAAATCCCGCGACGCTCGCCCCGGAACCGTACGGTGATCCCTGAAAGATCCAGCGACGGACCCGGCCCGCTGCCAGTTCCGGCCATCAGCCAATCCTCTGCCTCACGTGCGCTGGCAACCTGCGCGGGGGCCTCCGCTTCACCCACGACGCGCGGCAATCGAAACCGATCAAGCCTGCGGCCCAGCGGCGGCACGGCGGCCATCAGCGCCTGCGTGTAGGGGTGTTCGGGTTGGCCAAGGACACGGCGCGTTTCTCCTTGCTCCATCACGCGGCCAGCCCGCAGGACCGTGACGGTGTCCGACACTTGCGCGATCACGCCGATATCATGGGTGATCAGGATGAAGCCAACGCCGCGTGTCTTGGCCAACCGCCGGATCAGGTCCAGCACCTGCGCCTGCACCGCCACGTCGAGCGCGGTGGTCGGCTCGTCCGCGATGATGAGTTCGGGGTTGGTGCACAGTGCCAGCGCGATCACCACGCGTTGGCGCATACCGCCGGAGAACTGGTGCGGATAGGCACGGATGCGCCTTTCGGCATTGGCGATGCCGATTTCTTCCAGCAGGGCGATGGCGCGGGCACGGGCAGCGTCCTCGCTCATCTCCTCATGCGCGCGGATCGTCTCGACAAGCTGCGCCTCGATGGTCATGAGCGGGTTGAGGCTGGTCTGCGGGTCCTGGAAGATCATGGAAATCCGCTTGCCGCGCAGCCGGTGCGCTTCGACAGGGCCAAGAGCGCGCAGGTCGGTTTCGCCCAGGGTCAGCGTTCCGGATGCGATCTCTCCAGCGGCGGGCAGGAGGCCCATGATGGCGGCCCCGATGGTGGATTTTCCGGCACCGGATTCACCGACCAGCCCGTGGATTTCACCCGGGGCCACACACAGCGATACATCCTCGACGGCCATGGTCGCCCCAGAGCGGTGAAGGAAACGCACGGAAAGCCCCTGGACCCGCAACATCAGCGCAGGCTCGGATTGAACAGGTCGCGCAGGAAGTCACCCAGCAGATTGATGGCGACGACGAGGACAACAAGAAACACCGTGGGGATCCAGAGGATCCACCATTCGCCGGACAACAGATACTGCATCCCGATCCGGATGAGCGTTCCAAGCGAGGGCGAATCCGCAGGCAGCCCGACGCCCAAGAAGGACAGCGTCGCCTCCAGCAGGATGGCCGAGGCGAGGTCCACCGTCGCTATGACCATTAGCGGCCCGACGATATTGGGCAGGATGTGGCGCAGCATGATGCGCGCGGGGTGCTGGCCCATCATGATCGCCGTCTGCACGTAGTCCTTGTTGCGCTCGACAAAGACCGAGGCCCGCGCAGTGCGCGCGAAGTTGACCCAGAGCGACAGGGCGATGGCCAGCGTGATGACCGCAATCCGAAGGTCGTCATGCGCCTCGCGCGGCAGGATCCCGCGCGAGATGCCGTCGATCAGAAGCGCCGTCAGGATCGCCGGAAGCGCCAGCTGCACGTCGGCGATGCGCATCACGACGGCGTCGAACCGGCCGCCGAAATAGCCTGCCGCCAGCCCCAGACCGACGCCCAGCAGCAGCGCCACCGCCATCGCCATCGCGGCGATCGACAGCGACAGCCGTGCGCCGTAAAGGATCGACGACAGCATGTCGCGCCCCTGGTCGTCGGTGCCCAGCAGGAAGCGCGCGTCGCCGCCATCCTCCCAGAGCGGTGGGAGAAGCCCGTCGATCAGAGAGAATGACGCAAGGTCATAGGGGTTCGTGGGCGCGATCCAGGGGGCGAGCAGTGCGCCGAAGACGATCACGAATGTCACAACGGCGGCCAGGATTGCGGCGGGGCTGCGTGAGAACAGCCAGACGCCTTCGGACTTCATCAGCCGGGCCAGTCTGCCGCTAGCGGTCATCAAACGCTCTCCCTCACGCGCAGACGTGGGTCGATGGCGACGTAGAGAAGGTCGACCAGCAGATTGATGACGACGAAGAAGAAGGCGATGACCACGAGGTAGACGCTCATCACCGGGATATCGACGAAGCGGATCGATTCAAGGAACAGCAGGCCCATGCCGGGCCACTGGAA
>CAZTUG010000193.1:0-2505 GCA_964615955.1 uncultured Roseicyclus sp. | reverse complement strand
ACGTTCCGCTTTCGCTGGAAGCGCAGCTTGAAGCGCGCGTGTTGATGATGTCGACGAACAACGTTCTGTCGCCCGCCAACGGCGCGCCGATCATCGTGCCGAGCCAGGACATGATCCTTGGTCTTTACTACGTGACCTTGCAGCGCGAGGGCATGAAGGGCGAAGGCATGATCTTCTCGGATGTGGACGAGGTCACGCACGCGCTGGACGCGGGCGCGGTGCATCTGCATTCCAAGATCAAGTGCCGCCTGCCGCAGATCGACGAAGAGGGCAACGAGGTGATGGTGCGTTTCGACACCACGCCGGGCCGCGTGCGTCTCGGCGCGATGCTGCCGTTGAACGCGAAGGCGCCGTTTGACCTGGTAAACCGTCTTCTGCGCAAGAAGGAGGTGCAGCAGGTCATCGACACCGTCTACCGCTATTGCGGTCAGAAGGAATCGGTCATCTTCTGCGACCAGATCATGGGCCTGGGCTTCCGCGAGGCGTTCAAGGCCGGGATCTCCTTCGGCAAGGACGACATGGTCGTGCCGGATACCAAGTGGGAACTGGTCGAAGAGACCCGCACCCAGGTGAAGGAATTCGAACAGCAATACATGGACGGCCTGATCACCCAGGGCGAGAAGTACAACAAGGTCGTCGATGCCTGGTCGAAAGCCAACGACAAGGTGACGGATGCCATGATGAACACCATCTCGGCCTCCAAGCGGGACGAGAACGGTGCCGAGATGGAGCCGAACAGCGTCTACATGATGGCGCATTCCGGCGCCCGAGGCTCGGTCACGCAGATGAAGCAGTTGGGCGGCATGCGCGGCCTGATGGCCAAGCCGAATGGCGAGATCATCGAGACGCCGATCATCTCGAACTTCAAGGAAGGCCTGACCGTTCTGGAATACTTCAACTCCACCCACGGTGCCCGCAAGGGTCTTTCGGACACGGCGTTGAAGACGGCGAACTCGGGCTACCTGACGCGGCGTCTGGTGGACGTGGCGCAGGACTGCATCGTCCGTCTGGACGATTGCGGCACCGAGAACACGATCCGCGCCGAAGCCGCGGTCAATGACGGCGAAGTCGTGGCCTCGCTGGCCGAGCGCATCCTGGGCCGCACGGCGGGCCATGACGTGCTGGTCCCCGGCACCGACGAAGTGATCGTCGCGAAGGGTGAGTTGATCGACGAACGCAAGGCCGACGCCATCGAGCAGGCTGGCGTCACCACGATCCAGATGCGTTCGCCGCTGACCTGCGAGGCGGAGGAGGGCGTTTGCGCGACCTGCTACGGACGTGATCTGGCGCGCGGCACGAAGGTGAACACGGGCGAGGCCGTGGGCATCATCGCGGCGCAATCCATCGGCGAGCCCGGCACCCAGCTGACGATGCGGACCTTCCACATCGGCGGCGTGGCGCAGGGTGGCCAGCAGTCCTTCCAGGAGGTCAACGTCGACGGCAAGATCGAATTCCGCAACCCGAACCTGCTGAAAAACCGCGATGGCAATAATGTCGTCATGGGCCGCAACATGCAGCTGATCATCGCCGATGACCAAGGCGCCGAGCGGGCCAGCTTCAAGCTTGGCTACGGCACCAACGTGCTGGTCAAGGAAGGCCAGACCGTCAAGCGCGGCGACCGCCTGTTCGAATGGGATCCCTATACCCTGCCGATCATCGCGGAAGCCTCGGGCAAGGCGGTGTTCGTGGACCTGATCTCGGGCATCTCGATCCGGGACGAGACCGACGATGCGACCGGCATGACCCAGAAGATCGTTTCGGATTGGCGCACGGCCCCCAAGGGCAACGAGCTGAAGCCCGAGATCCTGATCGCGGGTCCGGACGGAGAGCCGATGCGCAACGAGCAGGGCAATCCGGTCACCTACACGATGTCGGTGGATGCGATCCTGTCCATCGAGGAAGGCCAGGACGTGGAAGCGGGCGACGTTGTGGCCCGGATCCCGCGCGAGGGTGCGAAGACGAAGGACATCACCGGCGGTCTGCCGCGTGTGGCCGAACTGTTCGAGGCGCGGCGTCCCAAGGACCACGCTATCATCGCGGAAATCGACGGCTACGTGAAATTCGGACGCGACTTCAAGAACAAGCGCCGGATCGCCATCGTGCCCGCTGACGAGTCCCGGGAGCCGGTCGAATACATGGTGCCCAAGGGCAAGCACATCCCCGTGGCCGAAGGCGACTTCGTCCAGAAGGGGGACTACATCATGGATGGCAACCCGGCGCCGCATGACATTCTTGCCATCATGGGTGTCGAAGCGCTGGCCGATTACATGATCGACGAGGTGCAGGACGTCTATCGCTTGCAGGGCGTGAAGATCAACGACAAGCACATCGAAGTCATCGTGCGGCAAATGCTCCAGAAGTGGGAGATCCAGGATTCGGGCGAAACCACGCTGCTCAAGGGCGAGCATGTGGACAAGGCCGAGTTCGATGCCGCGAACGACAAGGCGATTGCGGATGGCCGCCGCCCGGCAACGGGTGAGCCGATCCTTCTGGGCATCACCAAGG
>CAZTUG010000192.1:0-2575 GCA_964615955.1 uncultured Roseicyclus sp. | reverse complement strand
GCACGATCTTGTCGTGCCGCCAGCGGTTCCGGTAGGTGTCTTCCCAGTCGCGGTTTTCGCGGGTGGTCTGACCCCAACCGTCCGAGAATTGCTCCAGTTCCTTGCTCTGGAAGAAGTTCAGTTTGTCGAGCAGATGGCTCATTGGGCTGTCCTTTCGGGTGTCTGGGTCCGGGCGGCGGACTCCGCCGCCCGGGAAATCAACTGGATCATTCAGCGGGCTGGGCTGCGGTGCCCTGCGGCGTGCGGCCATGTTCGATGTCGTGGAGAAGGCCGCCGGGGCGCGTGTAGACCACCCAGGTGATGACGACGCAGATCACGTAGAAGATCAGGAAACCCCACAGCGCCCCAACGGCAGATCCGGTCATCGCGATAGACGTGCCGTAGGCCTTGGGGATGAAGAAGGCGCCGTAGGCCGCGATGGCCGAAGTGAAGGCCACGATCGCGCCGGACTCCATCGCGATCTGCCGCTTGCGCTCTTCAGCACCCAAATGCGGCATCAGGCGCGGAATTTCGCGGCCCATGATCACGGGGATCATCTGGAAGGTCGAGGCATTGCCGACACCGGTCAGGAAGAACAGGGCCATGAAGCAGGCGAAGAAGCCGACGAAGGAACCCAGCCCGAGGAAGGAGATCACACCGAAGGTGGCCGCGATCATCAGGGCAAAGGTCCAGAAGGTCACTCGCCCACCGCCGCACTTGTCCGAGATCCACCCGGTTCCGGCGCGGCTGAGCGCACCGACCAGCGGTCCAAGGAACACGTAGTTTAGAGCGTTCACATCCGGGAAGGCCAAGCGCGTCAGCAGAGGGAAACCCGCCGAGTAGCCGATGAAGCTGCCGAAGGTGCCGGTGTAGAGGATGCACATCAACCAGTTCTGCTTGCGGCTGAAGATCACCGCCTGGTCGGCAAAGCTGGCGCGGGCATCGGCGATGTCGTTCATGCCCAGCCAGGCGGCGATGGTCGCCGCGAGGATGAAGGGCACCCAGACGAAGCCGGCGTTCTGCATCCAAAGCTGCCCACCGTCCGAAAGGGTCACGGGCTCGCCGCCAATGGCTCCGAAGACACCCGCCGTGATGACGATGGGCACAAGGAACTGCATGACCGACACCCCGAGGTTCCCAAGGCCCGCGTTAAGCGCCAGTGCGTTGCCCTTTTCGGCCTTCGGGAAGAAGTAGCCGATATTGGCCATCGAAGAGGCGAAGTTGCCGCCGCCGAAGCCGCAAAGAAGGGCTAGGACCAGGAAGATCAGGTAAGGCGTCTCGGGGTTCTGCACCGCATAACCGATGCCCATCGCAGGCAGCAGCAGCGAGGCGGTCGACAGCGTCGTCCACAGCCGCCCGCCGAAGATCGGCACCATGAAGCTGTAGAAGATGCGCAGCGTCGCGCCCGACAGGCCGGGCAACGCCGCCAGCCAGAAGAGCTGTCCCGGGGTGAAGTCGAACCCGATGGCGGGCAGACGGGCCACGACCACCGACCACACCATCCAGACGGAGAAGGCCAAGAGAAGCGCCGGTATCGAGATCCACAGGTTCCGGCGTGCAACCGCACGGCCCTTTTCTGCCCAGAATTGCTGGTCCTCCGGCCGCCAGTCCTCCAGCACGCGCGGCATGGCGGTGCGTTCGGGGTGGTGAATGTCCTGCATCTCGGGCAGCTGCGGCAGCTGGTCGAGCAGTTCACCATGCGCCGCGCGTTCCATCGCGCGGATCGACAGGTGCATCCAGGTCAGTGCGATGGCGACCAGTCCGAAGAGCAGCGCAAAGCATGACGTATAGATGCCCGTGAGATCGAGGAGTGCCCCGAAGGCGATCGGCAAGACGAAACCACCAAGGCCGCCGATCATGCCGACAAGCCCGCCGACCGCACCCACATGGTTGGGGTAGTAGACCGGAATGTGCTTGAAGACGGCCGCCTTGCCGAGGCTCATGAAGAAGCCCAGAGCGAAGAGCGTGACGATGAAGGGCCACAGACCCATTTGTGTCGAGAACGCGATGGCGCCGTCCTTGCCCTGGATGACGTAGTCCGTGGGCGGGTAGCTCAGCATGAACAGGAACAGCAGGGAAAAGCCGAAGGTCCAGTACATGACGGAGCGCGCGCCGAACTTGTCGGACAGGATCCCGCCGTAGGCGCGAAACAGGGAGGCGGACAGGCTGAAGGAGGCCGCCGCCATGCCCGCAAAGCGCACGTCGATGCCGTAGACGTCGATCAGGTAGTGCGGCATCCACAGCGCCAGCGCGACGAAGGCGCCGAAGACGAAGAAGTAGTACAGCGAAAAACGCCAGACCTGCGTGTTCTTCAGCGGGGCAAACTGCTGCGCGAGCGAGGGGGCCTTGGCCCCCGTCTTGCGACGTTCAACCAGCTCGGGATCATCCTTGGCCAGCAGGAAGAACAACACGCCGATGATGGCAAGCCCGGCGGCCCAGACGTAGGCCACCCCGTGCCAGCCATATGCGACCATGACGAAAGGGGCGACGAACTTGGTGACGGCCGCGCCCACATTGCCCGCGCCGAAGATGCCAAGCGCTGTGCCCTGACGGCCCGCATCATACCAGCGGCTGACATAGGCCACGCCGATGATGA
>CAZTUG010000191.1:0-2596 GCA_964615955.1 uncultured Roseicyclus sp. | reverse complement strand
GCGCGGGTGCCAGGATGTCACGGGTGGTCAGCACGCCGATGATGTTGTCGACATCCCCCTCCCAGACCGGCAACCGGGACCGGCTGAGGTCATGCAGGCGCTGCAGGAGCTCCGCCTTGTCGCTGCTGGCATCGAGCGTCTCCACCTCGTGCCGGGCTGTCATCAGGCCACGGGCCGTTCGGTCTGCAATCCGCATGACGCCCGCGATCATCTGGCTTTCGGCGCGGTGCATGGCGCCTGAGCTTTCGGCTTCTGCGATGATGAGGCGCACCTCCTCGTCGCTGACGCCGCGCGTTTGGCTGCCGGACTGCCCGAGCAGAGCCAGGACCAGCTTGCCCGACCGATCGAGCACCCAGATCAGCGGGGCTGCGACACGGGCGATGATCCGCATCATCGGGGCCACGCGAACGGCGACCTGTTCGGGTGCACGCAGGGCGATCTGCTTGGGCACCAACTCGCCCACGATCAGCGAGAGGTAGGTGATGGCCACCACCACCGATCCGACGCCGACTGGCTGCGCAAAGGCAGACGGCATGCCAGCCTCGATCAGACTTGCCGCGAGCCGCGCCCCCAGCGTCGCGCCAGAGAAGGCACCCGCCAGAATGCCGACCAGCGTGATGCCGATCTGTACGCTCGACAGGAAGCGGCCAGGGTCCTCAGCCAAGCGGATGGCGGTCGCGGCCCCCTTGCTGCCCTTGTCGGCGAGAATCTTCAGCCGCGCGGGCCGGGCCGAGACGATGGCCAGTTCGGACATCGCCAGAAGGCCGTTGATCAGCGTCAGCAGAATGACGATTGCAATCTCGAGGTACATTTTCTCCAACTCTTGCCGAACGTTTCGGCCATTGATCCTGATGATGGTGTATACTGTTGAGCTTATGCTGGCCACGGGCACTGCGTGGTGCCTTGGGTCAGTTCCTGAAGATGCGGACTGCACTCGCGAGGGCGTCCCAAAGATCCAGTAGGCGGGCAAAGAAGTGCTCGCGCGCAACGAAGGGTTTGTCGCCGCGCCCGACGAACTCCTCCTCCAGCGTATCCAGAAGGCGCCCAAGGCGGCGGCGGTGGATGCCGAGACGGCTCTGCAGGGGGTCTGCGAAGACGCCCGCAAAGGCGGCGAAAACGGATCCGATCATGACCAGCCCCGCTACCGCGGTTCCCACCAACCATGCGGAAGCATCCACATCGAACACGCCGTACCACACGCCGCCGAGCGTCTGGCCCAGCGGGAACGTCGCGATCGCGTTGGTGCGGGCCATGGCATCCGCGACGCTTGGCGCCATCGAGATCATGCCCGGCGTCAGCGCCTGAAAAGCGACAGCGCCGATGACAAGGACGCACAGCGTCGTGGTCATCTCCGCGACCGCGGAACGCGCGCCTGCATATTCGCCAAGAGCACCTGCGATCCGCTGGCCAAGGGCTTCAGCCTCGGCGGCGCTGGCGCGCCGGCGGATCATCTCGCGAAACTGCGGCGCCGCGAGGACGGCGCGCGCCAGGGCGGATGGGTCGCGGGCCGCAGCGCCTTCGTCGAGGGGCAGGTCCAGAAGATCGGTCACGATGAGCATCTCGACCCGCCGCGCAACAGAGGTGCGCAAAAGCACCCGCCGACGGGACAGCCAGTCTGCCGTTTCTCGCCAGCCGATGCGGCGGCAAAGATACGCGGCGGAGCGGGTCAGCACGAGGACCGGCGACAGGGCGACGTTGACAGGCGCCCGGAGGATGTCCCATCCGAGGGCCGCGCCATGAAGCCGAAGCGTTCCGGGCCAGGTGAAGTGCCGTGCCACGAAGCCGTCGACCATCGACCGGCGGCTGTCGAAGTACTCAAGGTGGAGCGAACTGCCGCTTCCCTCGGCGGTCAGTGCGCCGTTCGATGATGAGCCCATGGCGGTGACCCACCATCTCCTTTCTGCAAGCCATTCACGCGGAATGCGTTTTACCGATCAAACGCCGGGCATTCGCGCTTCGGCACCAGTCTGGAGATCTCGTGTCGAGACAGCGCGGCTGCAAGAGCTTCCGCGAGGATTCTTTTCTATTGGCCGACTTCGGAACCAGCTTTAATTTCAACGGCATCTTGTAGCCGACCCCTTCGATACGCAATTCTGCGCGGAAGGCGGATCAACTGCCTGCGAGGGGCGGTTGCCGTGGACTATCTCTATCTGATCGGTGGCCTGGTCGGGCTGTTCTTCGGCGGCGAGGCGCTGGTGCGCGGCAGTGTCGGCATCGCCCGGCGCATGGCGATCCCGCCGCTGCTGATCGGCCTGACGGTGGTCGGTTTCGGCACTTCGACGCCTGAGTTGCTGGTGTCGGTCGATGCCGCGTGGCGCGGCGTGCCCGACATCGCGCTTGGCAATATCGTTGGCTCCAACATCGCCAACATCCTGCTGATCATCGGCCTGTCGGCGCTGGTCTGGCCGATCAAGGTCATGGGGGCGACGCTGCGGCGCGACACTGCGGTGATGATGGCGGCGGCGCTGGTACTCGTGCCTATCTTCGCCATGGCGCAGATGGGGCGGCCTGCCGGCCTGGTGCTGGTTGCCGGACTGGTGGCCTACCTGGTTTGGGCTTACCGCCAGCCCGGTGACATGGGGGCCGAGGACGTCGG
>CAZTUG010000190.1:0-2603 GCA_964615955.1 uncultured Roseicyclus sp. | reverse complement strand
TCGGTGCTCGAAAATTCTTACGGCTCGACAAGCCTAATTTTGCGCATCTAAACATATTTGGCGACTGCGGCGCGTTTACGTACGTCCATGAGGAGCGTCCGCCCTATACCGCCACCGAAATGGCCGAGTTCTACGACGAATGTGGCTTCACCCATGGCTGCTCGGTCGATCACATCATCTTCGACTTCGATGCCGCCGGGCATGGCATGGCTGGCGGCACCGATGACGCTAGGGCCCGTTTCGAAATCACCCTCGAAAATGCCGACGCCTTTCGCCGCGAAGCGCATGCGCTCGGTACGAGTTTCACACCTTTGGGCGTGGTCCAGGGCTGGTCACCCGGCAGCATGGCGGAGGCCGCGCGGCGGTTGGTGGCCATGGGCTATGAGTATCTCGCAATCGGCGGCATGGTCCCGCTGAAATCCCCAGAAATCAAACGGTGCCTTGAGGCGATCCGCGGTGCGGTGCCCGCCGCAACCCGACTCCATATTCTAGGGTTCGCCAAAGCCGATGATATCGACAGCTTCCATGGCTATGACATCGCAAGCTTTGACACCACATCGCCGCTACTTCGTGCGTTCAAAGACGCCAAGCAGAATTACTATCTGCCCGGAAAAAGATCGGCCTTACGCTACTTTACGTCGATCCGGGTGCCACAGGCGATCGAGAACCCCAAACTGCAACGCGGCGTCAAGAAGGGCGTTTTCCGAGCCGAGGAGTTGTTGCAACTAGAGGCGCTGTCGTTGGGGTCGCTGCGGGCGTTCGATCGCGGCGCGGCCGACCTCGAGGAGACCCTGCATAATGTCCTCGCCTACAGTGCGCCGTTGGTTGAGGAAAAGCCCTATGAGGACTGCAAGGACAGCATTGCACTGCAACGCCTCGCTCTGCGCTACCGGGTGACGCTGACCGAACGCCCGTGGAAACAATGTCCCTGCAAAATCTGCCGCGACGCTGCGATCGATGTGATCATCTTTCGCGGAAGCAACCGGAACAAGCGCCGCGGTATCCACAATCTCGCGGTCTATCACGACCATATTGAACGATTGGATGTGAAGCGTGCCGTCAACCCCAATGACATACCTCGCCGTCTGTGCGCAGCAGAGCAGTGAGCACCAAGTGCTCAGTTTTGCGGCGACCGCTGCCGACGTGCTGCAGTTCGCATCGATCGACCGGATTGGCCGCGATGCGCAGGGCGAACTCAGCGGATTCCAGCGCCCGCAGGTTGCCGCGCATATCCGTGAGATCCGCGACTATCTCGAACTACCCAATTCGGTGCTCCCCAATCCGATCGTTGTCGCGTTCACCAACTGCGTCGAGGTCGAGGACCTTGGCAACGGCACCCAGCGACTGTCGATCGACATGAGCAATGGCATCCCCGGACTGGTCGTCGACGGCCAGCAGCGTCTCTCCGCGTTGGCCGAAGTCGATCGTAACTTCCAGATATTCGTGTCTGCGCTGATTTGCCGAGACGAAGCGGAGCTGCGTCGCCAGTTCGTCCTGATCAACAACACCAAGCCATTGCCCAAGTCGCTGATCTATGAGCTTCTGCCTACCGTCGACAACTTACCGCCCCGACTTAGTCGGCGTTCAGTTGCGTCTGACCTGACAACACGGCTCAACTTTCAAAATACCGCGCTCAAGGGCTACATCAAGCAGCACACCTGTCCCGAAGGCATCATCGCTGACACGGTGGTTCAGCGGATTATAATGGAATCGCTAGCCAACGGAGTGATGCGCGAGTTGATCCGGTCGCCCAAGGGCATCGAACGCTGCGTGCGGCTTGTCTCCAATTTTTTTGACGCCGTGAAGAAGGTCTGGCCCGAGGCCTGGCACGGCCAAAAGCCTGCCACTTCGCGCCTGCTCCACGGCGCTGGCATCCAGGCGATGGGTGATGTGATGGAGGTTCTAGCCCAGCGCGCCGAAGCGCGCAGCGTTGAGCAGTTTTGCGAGGGGCTTGAATGCCTCAAGGGCAAGACCGCATGGACGAGTGGAGAATGGCAGCTGGCCGGCGAAGTTCGGCGCTGGAACAGCCTTCAGAACGTAAATCGCGATATCGCTCTGCTCAAACATTATCTGATCGCGATCGTCAAAGCAGACCAGCGCAAGCGCCGCAAATTGTCGCCGGCGCCCCTGTTTGAACAGGAAGCGGGGACACAATGAGCTACGCGGTGAAGGAGATCTTCAAGACCCTGCAGGGCGAAGGTGCGCAAATGGGTCGCGCAGCGGTATTCTGCCGGTTTGCCGGCTGCAATCTTTGGTCGGGCCGTGAGGCGGATCGCGCGAAGTCTGTCTGCACGTTCTGCGATACCGACTTCGTAGGCACTGACGGGACCGGGGGTGCGCGCTTCGGCGATGCCGACTTATTGGCCGACGCCATCGAGCGCGAATGGGCGGGACCGGCGCACAAGCGCTACGTCGTACTGACTGGCGGCGAACCCCTGCTCCAAGTTGACGAGTCTCTCGTCGCAGCGCTCCACGCCCGTGACTTCGAGATCGGGGTGGAAACCAACGGCACACTGGCGGCGCCCGCCGGCATTGACTGGATCTGTGTAAGCCCGAAAGCCGATGCCCATCTGGTGCTGCAATCGGGCCACGAACTTAAGCTC
>CAZTUG010000189.1:0-2609 GCA_964615955.1 uncultured Roseicyclus sp. | reverse complement strand
TGATCAGCGAATAGGCTGGCGCCGGTGTGGGCAGCGCAGGTTCTACGGTCGCGACGTCCAGCCGCGACAGGAGCCCCGCCGCAGGGTGCTCGGTTGCATCCATCACGCTGCCATCGAGGCGTAGCGCAGGGTCCGGCTGCCACCCACGCTCCATGGCGAGATGGTAGAACGTGCCCGCGCCGATCCGGTCGGGCTTGAAGCTGGCCCAGGCTTTGGCCGTGGTCGCGGGCATGTCCTTGGCAGCCTGCGCGGACCACTCGCCAAAGAGATCTGCGCCAGCGTCGCCGAGCGCGCCTTTCAGCGCCATGCCGATCCGCATCCAGCTGTCGTAGTCAAGTTCTGTATTGGGCAACCAGTCCAGCGCCGCGCTGATGGCGGGCAAAGTGCCGATCTGGCTGTGGCTGCGCAGATGCTCTGTCGCAGATGTGACCAGCGAAAGACCCCGCTGGCGCAGGGCCTCGGGCAGCAGCGCGTAAGCCTCGTCGAGGAAGGCTGCAGCCGCTTCTGCAGTGATCTCCGGCAGATCGCTGATGTCGATGTCGGCCAGCGCCTCATCTGGCCAGACATAGGGCGCACCGGTCTCGGGGTGGGTGGCATAGGCCAGGAACTGCTGCCCGAGGCACAGAACCTCCAGCGGATGACGCTTGATCCCGCGGAACGGCTGCGCGGCGCGATAGACCAGCATCCGTTTCGGGGCCCGGCCAATGCGCAGGGCGGGCGTGTCGCCCAGCCTCGCGCGGGCCAGCTGCTCGATCTGCAAGGCCAGTTCGGCATTCTCGACGATATCGATATCGACCGCCGCCACCGCGCCGCCAACGATGCCAATGCCGCAATCGGGCCAGCTGGACCATGTCGTGACCTCCACATCCGTGGTGGGGCGCTCAGTGTGACGGTTCCATTCTGAGTAATCGGTCCATGCACCGCGCTTGAATTGCCCGGGCTTTTTCGTGCCCGGGCCGATCGGCAGAATGGCATAGCCGTTGGTGACGAGCCGCGCGCCAAAGCGCGCCATCCAGGATGTGTCAGCCATCAGAAGGGCACCTCGGGGGTCATGGCGTCGAGCCGGGCACGGTCCTTGGACGCAAGCGCGCGCAGGTGGTCGCAATATCCGGTGACAACCGCGTCGATGAAGCGGTCCCACTCGGTCTCGGTGAGGGTGGCGAGATCGGATTTGTCGATGCTTTCGAGGTATTCGCCGCCTTGTTGGCCGCCGACCGTCATCGCTTCGGCTTCATTGGGGGTCGGATCGATCATGCCCTGCCTCCCATGGCAGAGGTCCTGGCAGACGCGGCTGCAGAGGTGCTTGCGGCTGGTGTCGCGCCGCGCGTCGGCGAGCCGATAACCTGCGTTGAACCAGCCAAAGCCGCGAGGTTGCCGGTGGCAGACGGCGCAGAGACCGGGGTGGGATGGGCGCATGAGGCGAACCTGTGGTCAGAGATTTCAAAGTACCTGCCCGAGGGGCGGACCGAGATGTCGCTGGGGCGTGCAAGCCGTGCCGTTTGCGCGATGGCTTCATCGACGCTGAGCGGCACAGGGCAGCCCGGCGCGCGCTTGCGCCACCACTCGGCAGCCTTCTGGCGCGCGTACCCCTGATGCTCGATGCAGACCCATTCGCTGTAGGATGTGAGCCCGCAGTTGTAGGTCACCTTCAGCGAAGGCAGCCCGCCCAGCTTGTCGTGGCGGCTGTAGGAAACGCCTGAGACCTGTAGCCATTGCGGCGCTTTAGGGGAGAGGACCGGCAGCGTGCCGGCGGTGGGGGCGATTTTCACCATGCGGGCCGGAAACTCGTAGCCGCAGTCCGGACATTCCGTCGCCGAAAGCGCGATGATGCTTTCGCACACCGGACAGACCTTGGTGGGCGCCTCGCCGCCGCCAGCTTCGCCAGGGCGTTTTGGACGCACCAGATCGATGGGCCCGTGGCGGCGGACATTGCCGGCGAAGTCGAGCACCAGGCAGTTTTCCTTGCCCGGCGCCAGCCGTGTGCCACGCCCGACCATCTGCACGTAGAGCCCTGCGGACTTGGTGGGGCGCAGGAGCGCGATCAGATCGACGCCCGGCGCGTTGAAACCGGTGGTCAGCACCCCCATCGAAGCCAGCGCGCGGACTTCGCCGCGCTTGAAGGCTGCGATGAGCGCATCACGCTCCTCCTTCGGCGTGTCGCCAAAGATCGTGCGGCAGCTGATGCCTTGTCGGCCGAACTCTTCAGCCACATGGCGCGCGTGCTCAACGCCCGAACAGAAGGCCAGCCATGACTTCCGCTCGGCCCCGTGTTCGATGATCTCGGTGACCGCTGAGCGGGTGATGGCCTCCTGGTCGACAGCTGCCGCCAGATCACGCTGAATGAAGTCACCGGCGCGAGTGCCCACCTTCGACACGTCGAGCCGGGTCGCGGGCTGTTTCGAGACCAAAGGGCTGAGATAGCCAGCGTCGATCAGATCGCGCACCGGGGCTTCATAGGCGATGTCAGTGAACAGCGCCGATTTGCCCTCATGCAGCATGCCGCTGTCGAGCCGGAACGGCGTGGCGGTCAACCCGATCACCTTGAGCACCGGATTGATCTGCGCCAGCCCGTCGAGGAAGCGCCGATACATCGTGCTCGAGTTGCCCGG
>CAZTUG010000188.1:0-2615 GCA_964615955.1 uncultured Roseicyclus sp. | reverse complement strand
ACTATCTGAACTGCGCCAACGACGAGGCCCGCGACGTCATGGAGGAATCCCGTGACGTTCTCGCGCGTTGGACCGCGTATTTCGGCGCCGAGGCCGGCATCCGCGCGAAGTGAGCGCGCAGGGGTGCAATCATCATGGCTCTCTGCGGTCAGACGGTGAACGTGTATCCCATATGATCCTACGCTGGGGGCGTCATGAACAAGCAGACTGCTATCCGCCTGGCCGAGGAAACCCACGCCCGCCGTCGAGCGCTGGCGGCGCGCACAGGGCGGCCAGCCGCGTTCTATATTCGGTAGGCGATCGAGGAGCATTTCGAGGATCTCGAGAACGCCTACCTCGCCGAAACTGTCATCGATCGCGTCCGGCGCGGCGAGGAGCGCACCTGGAGCCTCGACGCGGTGGAACGCGACCTTGGTCTGGCGGATTGAGCTCACCGACCGGGCGCGCAAGGATCTCGCCGGGCTGGGCTCCGCCGAAGCCCAGCGGATCGCACGGTTCCTGCGCGACAGGGTGGCGTCGGCCGATGATCCGCGCCTCCCCGGCAAGCCGTTGCAGGGGGGCCCGGTTCGAGGGAGTCTGATCTGCCCCGCTTCATCGACGACGTCTACAACGCCAAGCGCCTGCATTCATCGCTGGTCTATCTCAGCCCAAGCCAGTTCGAGGACCGCAACGCCCGCCAGCCGGTCAAAGACGCTGCCTGAAACTGTCCAGCCGACAGGGCGCACTCCAAATTCTGGGGAACTTTCCTTCGGCATTTACAATATGATATAGTCTTTAAGTATCGCGCGCACCCATTCGACATCTTCGCTGGAGGTGGCCCATGTCTTTCAGATCTCTTGTGGCGGCAAGCGCCTGTCTATTCGCATTTTCCGCCGCACCGGTGACGGCCCAGACCGGCACCATCCAGATCGGGGGGCCGTCTTGTCCACCCCCTGGTGGCCAGGTCAACGGCCTGCCGCGTCCGACGATAGACAAGGACAAGGACGGCAAACGGGACAGGCTCTACAGCCTGGTTCGCGACAAGAAGGGCAATGACTTCCAGGTCTGGTGCCTGGATCATGGCAACACCGGCGATTATGCTCTCTATGCGAGCCGACCGGGAAAAACCGACGTCAAGATCGCCTCCTGCCTTTTGGTCTGTGGCAACAATAAGTGGACCGTCGAGATGGAGAACGGCGTGTTCAAGCGGTTCCGTGGCTACAACTATGACCGCCGGCGGCCGCCGAGAGGGTCCACCACGGACTACGAATTCTATTACGACTTTACGACCGGGAAGGCGCGGCGTGTCACAACCAAAAGCGGAAAACCCGTGAGTTCGGAACGGGCGAGTCTGGAGCGGGCCGACCTTCCCGACTACGTGCTCGCAACCAATCTGGGCAGTCCGGACCTGGGCATCGACACCCGCGCCTTTGATGCCTGGGTGCGGGAGTACGACTTCCAGGTACTCGGAACGCCGGCGGGACCGGGCGTTGCGGATTTCGTCGACGTGGAGACATTCGAGGTTTTGACCGGTCAGCATCTGACCACGCTATCGGTCGGCGGCCTTGACGCTGACCTGCTGCACTACTGGCAGGATCTGTTCGTCACCGAGATTGACTTCGATCCCGATGGCCCGACGCTGACTGTCGGCGTAACTGAAGTCGGACCGGGCGGGATGTTGACGCTGATCGTCCCGCGCGAGCTGCTTGACGCAGAGGCAGACGGATTTGACGCGGCATTCGAGATTGCGGTGAACGGTGATCCGGTACGCGAAGAAGCTGAGGATGCCAGTTCCACCGACCGGGTAGTTGATATCCCGGTGCCGACCGGGGCGACCGTCATCACTGTAACTGGCTCTGTCAGCGGGCGCGAGATCGTGTTTCGGGGCATTGATGCGGTCGTCGATCAACTGCCACCGGGCGGCGCTCGCTTCCCGATGCAGCGAAAGAGTCCTGCCCCTGGACGCCACGACCATCACCCGCCGATGCGGCGCTGAAATCGGGTCAAAGGTGTCAACGGCGGAGACAAATCCGGCCACATGGCGGCGCAAAACCAGGCCAGTGGCTGGGCGCCGAGCGCCATGGCGCGCGCGCTCACGACATGGCTGGCGCGCACCATGGCGCTTTGGCCCGGAGGGCCAGTCCTATAACGAGAGATCAGGTGTCGGCTTCGGCCTTTCGGGCGCGGCTCTGGCCGAGCCGATAGCTGTCGCTGTTCATCTCGAGAATGTGGACGTGGTGGGTCAGCCGGTCGAGCAAGGCGCCGGTCAGGCGTTCGGAGCCGAAGGTTTCGGTCCATTCGTCGAACGGCAGGTTGCTGGTGATCAGCGTGGCGCCGCGTTCGTAGCGCTGCGAGATCAGCTCGAACAGCAGCTCGGCATGCGTGAACATTAGAGAAACATCTCAACCACTGCAAGTGCCCTGATTCCATATCCTGTGCCGCCGGAACCAAGGGGAGAAGGCTTATGATAATATATTACCCTGTTGAACGATGGTGCGATTGACGCGTGACAAGCGGGCACTCCAGCCGCATTTGCCGAGCTGGCGGCTCATCATCTGAGAGAAGCGTCTGCGCGCACAGCTGCCCCATCGCACGATGCGGCAGGAGCACCGTCGAAAGCCCCGGAGACAGGTGCT
>CAZTUG010000187.1:0-2695 GCA_964615955.1 uncultured Roseicyclus sp. | reverse complement strand
GCTCTATGCGGTGGAGGATGCGCTAAGGGCAATACTTGGGGAGAAAGAAGACGCGATCATTCTCGACTTCTTCTCCGGCTCTGGCACCACGGCCCACGCCGTCATGCGGCTGAACCGGCAGGATGGCGGGCGGCGACAGTGCATCTCGGTCACCAACAATGAGGTCGCAGCCGAAGAACATGCGGCTCTGCGCAAAGAAGGGCTGCGCCCAGGCGATCCAGAATGGGAGAAGCTGGGCATCTGCGACTACATCACCAAGCCACGCATCGCCGCCGCCATCACCGGCAAGACGCCGGAGGGAGAGGACATCGAGGGCGACTACAAGTTCACCGACGAATTCCCGATGGCCGAGGGGTTCGAGGAAAACGCCGAGTTCTTCACGCTGACCTACGAAGCCCCCGTCGCCGTCAGCCATAACCTCGCCTTCCAGCGCATCGCGCCGCTGTTGTGGATGCGCGCCGGATCGGAAGGCCGCCGAATCGACGATCTTCCCGCCGCCGGATGGGACGTGGCCGACACCTACGGCCTGCTCGTTGACCTGGACCGCGCCGCCGCGTTTTGCGACGCGGCCGCCGCCCAGCCGACTCTGCGCATCGCTTACGTCGTGACGGATGACGACCGTCGGTTCCAGGCGGTGGCGCGAGCGCTGCCCGACAGCGTCGAGCCGGTGCGGCTCTACGAGTCCTACCTCTCCAATTTCCGCTTTTCGATGGGCCGCTGAGCCATGAAGTTTACACTCAAGGATTATCAGGAAGAAGCCGTCCGCGAGGTTCTGGTGAACCTCAAGAAAGCCTCGCGTCGCTGGCGCGAGGACGGCGACAAACATGCCTTCTCGCTGACAGCCACCACGGGCGCGGGCAAGACCGTCATGGCGGCGGCTGTGTTCGAGGCGTTGTTCCACGGCGACGACAACTACGACATCGAGCCCGACCCGGGTGCCGTGGTGATCTGGTTCAGCGACGATCCGTCCCTGAACGAGCAGTCACGTTTCCGCCTGCTGGAGGCATCGGACAGACTGTCGATCTCGAACCTTGTGGTGGTGCAAAGCACCTTCCAGCGCGAGGTTCTGGAACCGGGCAAAGTCTATTTCCTGAACACCCAGAAGCTTAGCAAGTCGAGCCTCCTGGTGCGCGGACACGATCCCGATGACGAGGGGATCGAGAAGGACGGCCAGATCCGGCTGATGCCCGACAGTCGCTCCTTCACCATCTGGGACACGATCCAGAACACCATCGATGACCCCGCGCTGACGCTTTACCTCGTGCTCGACGAGGCGCATCGCGGGATGCGCGCCGCGACCGGCGCGGGCGAGAAGACCACCATCGTCAAGCGGCTGATCAACGGCTCGGGACCGGTCCCCGGCATCCCGGTCGTCTGGGGCATCTCGGCCACGGTCGAGCGGTTCAACGCCGCGATGACCGACATGACAGGCCGCGCAACTCTTCCGAACGTGGTGGTGGATTCCGCCAAGGTCCAGGCGTCGGGTCTGCTGAAGGACACGATCATCCTGGACGTGCCGAAGGAGGCGGGGCAGTTCGATACCGTGCTGGTGCGCCGCGGCACCGACAAGCTGAAGGAGATTTCCGCCGCCTGGGAGGCCTATGGCCAGCAGCAGGACGATGCCGGAACCGTGCTGCCCCTGATGGTGCTGCAGGTCCCGAACGCGCCCGATCACAACGACATCGGCCGGGCTCTCGACACCATCTTCACGCAGTGGCCGGACTTGCCCGAGGATGCGGTGGCGCATGTGTTCGGGGAACACTCCACCCAGACCTTCGGCCGCCACACCGTGCCCTACATCTCGCCCGAACGCGTTCAGGAATCGACGTGGGTACGGATCCTGATCGCGAAGGACGCCATCAGCACAGGGTGGGACTGTCCGCGCGCCGAAGTCATGGTGTCGTTCCGGCCCGCTCGGGACAAGACGCACATCACGCAGCTGCTGGGGCGCATGGTGCGCACACCACTGGCGCGGCGGATCCCGGGCAACGAACGACTGAACTCGGTCGATTGCCTGCTACCGTTCTTCGACGAAGCCTCGGTCAAGGATGTCGCCAAGGCGCTGATGTCCGGTGGAGATGGTGGTGACGACCTGCCGGGACGCCGTGTGCTGGTCAACCCCGTCGAACTGAAGCCCAATCCTGCGATCCCGGAGGCGGTTTGGGACAAGCTGCTCTCGTTGCCATCCCAATCGCTGCCGAAGCGGCATGCCCGTCCCGTCAAGCGGCTGACATCGCTGGCACATGAGCTGGCTGTGGATGGCCTGCTCGAGGACGCTGGCAAGGCCGCCCACGCGGAAATGCACAAAGTGCTCGATGGCGCCAGAGCGCGCTACAAGGCGGAAATCGAGGCTGCACGCAAATCGGTCCTGACAGTCGAAGGGAAGAGTCTGAAGGCTGACTTGAAGGGCGGGGGCATGTCGTTCGACGACTTCCTTGAGGAAGCGGACTACGCCGTGATCGAAGACGCGTATCGCAGGGCGGGCCGCGCGATCAGTCCGGATCTTGCGACGTCGTACAGCGACTACCTGGCGCGGAACGAAGGCGATGCGGACGACATGGAAGCCGCTCTCATCGAGGCGCACGTCATGATAGGCGCTCTGGGCTTGGTTCCCGGTATCCGAGAGACGCTTGAAGCTGAGGCTGTAGCGCGACAATCTGGGTGATGTGGGCGCGACAATCAGGATGAGAGTCGA
>CAZTUG010000186.1:0-2713 GCA_964615955.1 uncultured Roseicyclus sp. | reverse complement strand
AACCAGCCCAGCGCGCCGCCGTTCGGACCCGACGGCCCGATGGAGTTCTCCGCGGCCAGTTCGGCGAAATCCGCGCCTTCGCCCAGTTCCGTGATCATGGCCTGCGCCTCTTCCTCGGTGCCCAGCAGGATATGGGCGGCGTTGTATTCGGTGACCGGCGGGACGGAGCCATAGATGGCATCGTATTCGGCCTGCACCTCTTCCTCGGTCAACTCGGCCAGCGCGACACCGTCCATGTACATGGCGGCCAAGAAGGCGCGCCGCTCGTTTTCGAGGCCCAGTTCCATCTGGCGGGTGATGTCGCCCTCGGCGGCGGTGGCCAGAACCTGCTGCTGCACCAGTTGCTCCAGCATGCCGTCGAACAGCACCTCGTCGGGAAGCTGCTGATACTCGGCCGGCAACATCTGCAACATCGCGATCAGGTGGCCCACCGTGATGGTGTTGCCATTGACCGTCGCCAGCACGTCATCGGCACCGGCTTCGGATTGGGCGAAGCCCGGCGAGGCAAGGGTTGCGGCCATCGCGACGGAAGCAAGAAGCATCTTCATGGGGGATTTTCCTTTGTGGCTCGGGCGGCGCGTGACCAACGCTGGATCGCCTTACGTTGACTATCATCGGGCCGCCGCTTATCTCGCTCTCGGGTCGACCCCGGCGCTTTGGCCATTCGCGCACCTTCTAGACTGCCGCGATGGGCCGAACAACCCGAGGATCCACACGAATTGTTCAGACGGCGTCGGCCCGCCACAGCGGCCGGAGAAGAGGTTGCACGATATGCTCGGAAAGCTGGCAAGGAAGGTCTTCGGCACGCCGAACGACCGCAAGGTGAAAGCCGTCCGGCCGATCATCGACCAGATCAACGCGCTGGAGCCGCACTGCACCGCGATGTCGGATGCCGATATCGTCGCCAAGACGTCCGAGTTGCGCGACCGGGCGCTGAAGGGCGAGGCGCTGGACGCCCTGCTGCCCGAAGCCTTCGCCAATTGCCGCGAAGCCGCCCGGCGGGCGCTGGGCCTGCGCGCCTTCGATGTGCAGCTGATCGGCGGCTATTTCCTGCACAAGGGCAATATCGCCGAGATGAAGACCGGCGAGGGCAAGACCCTTGTCGCCACCTTCCCCGCCTACCTCAACGCCCTGACCGGCGAGGGCGTGCATGTCGTCACGGTCAACGATTACCTCGCCAAGCGGGACGCGGAATGGATGGGCCAGGTGTTCACCGCGCTGGGCATGACCACCGGCGTGGTCTATCCGCGCCAGCCCGATGGCGAAAAGAAGCAGGCCTATGCCTGCGACATCACCTACGCCACCAACAACGAACTTGGCTTCGACTACCTGCGCGACAACATGCGCAGCTCTCTCAAGGACATGGCGCAGCGCGGCCACAATTTCGCGGTGGTGGACGAGGTCGATTCGATCCTCATCGACGAGGCGCGGACACCGCTGATCATTTCCGGCCCGACGCAGGACCGGTCCGAGCTTTACGTCTCCATCGACAAGGTCATCCCCGGCGTGCAGCCCGAGCATTTCACGCTGGACGAAAAGACGCGGCAGGCGACCTTCACGGACGCGGGCAACGATTATCTCGAAGACGTGTTGCATGCGGAAGGGATCCTGCCCGAGGGGCAATCGCTCTACGATCCCGAAAGCACCACCATCGTGCACCACGTCACCAATGCCTTGCGGGCCCACAAGGTGTTCCACAAGGACAAGGAATACATCGTGCGCGACGGCGAGGTCGTGCTGGTCGACGAATTCACCGGCCGCATGATGCCCGGCCGCCGCATGTCCGAGGGCCTGCATCAGGCGATCGAGGCAAAGGAAGGCTGCAAGATCCAGCCCGAGAACGTGACCTTGGCCTCCGTCACGTTCCAGAACTACTTCCGCCTCTACAAGACGCTGAGCGGGATGACCGGCACCGCCTCCACCGAGGCCGATGAATTCGAATCGATCTACGGGCTTGGCGTGGTGGAAATCCCCACCAACCGCGCCATTGCCCGGATCGACGAGGATGACGCCGTCTTCCGCACCGCGCGCGAAAAATACGAGTCCATCGTCGAGACCATCGAAGAGGCCCACAAGAAAGGCCAGCCGGTCCTGGTCGGCACCACCTCCATCGAAAAATCCGAGATGCTGGGGCGTCTGCTGGACAAGGCCGGACTGCCCCACAACATCCTGAACGCGCGCCAGCACGAACAGGAGGCGCAGATCGTCGCCGATGCGGGCAAGCTGGGCGCGATCACCATCGCCACCAACATGGCCGGGCGCGGCACCGACATCAAACTGGGCGGCAATGTCGAATTCAAGATCATGCAGGCCATCGCAGCCGAACCCGACGGCGATCATGCGGCCATCCGCGCCCGCATCGAGGCCGAGCACGAGGTCGACGAACAGGCCGTCAAGGATGCCGGCGGCCTGTATGTGCTGGCCACCGAACGCCACGAATCGCGCCGCATCGACAACCAGTTGCGCGGCCGCTCGGGCCGTCAGGGCGACCCGGGCAAATCCAGCTTCTTCCTGTCGCTGGAAGACGACCTGATGCGGATCTTCGGCTCGGAACGGCTGGACAAGATGCTGACCACGCTGGGCATGAAGGAAGGCGAGGCGATCGTTCACCCCTGGGTCAACAAGTCGCTGGAGCGCGCGCAGGCCAAGGTCGAGGCGCGCAACTTCGACATCCGCAAGCAACTGCTGAAATTCGACGACGTGATGAACGACC
>CAZTUG010000185.1:0-2744 GCA_964615955.1 uncultured Roseicyclus sp. | reverse complement strand
GGCGGAGAAGGTCTGGCGGCTGGGCGACACGCCATCGGGTCGGGCGGTGTTTCTTGTGTTGGAGCCCGCAGCCCTGACCGGCGACGGCATCATCGCATCGTTGCGCCAGGCCGCGCAGGGTTCGGACATCACGATCCTCGCACCGGCGTTGCCAGCGGAGACTGCCCGGCGACATCAGCATGCGGGCTTTCATCTCATCGAAACCCTTGAGGTGCTGACGCCCGCCACAAATGGCCTCGGCGGCACAATCGACATAGCGGCTCTGGCGCCGGTTCCGCTGGCGCCCGTACTTCGTGTGCGAAGGGCAACGGCCGAGGTTCAATGGGATGGTCGCTCCGTCATTCTGTCGCGTCAAATTTTCCCCGTGTTCGAGCGTCTGCTGGAAAAGGCGCTGTCTCGCGATCAGGTCGCCTCCGGATCCCATGTCGAAGGCACGACGGCGCGCGAGGCCAAGGATCTGATCCGCGAGCTGCGCGACGCGTTCAAGGCTGCCGGGTTCACCGATGCCGAGAGCAAGACCCTGATCATGACCGTGCGCAACCGGGGCTACCGGCTCGGCGTCCCCGCTTCGGATATCGTGGTTGAAGGATGAATGCAGATCAACTCACTGTCGTTGCTGCCGCTGGGTGTTTTTCATTCCGAGTTGAAAGGCACGTCTGCCAAGGTCTCGGTGCACTGGTAAGGCTCTTAAGATGATGTCAATACGGCTTGATCATTGGGAATTTCTGCAAGCACCGTATAACGAAGAAAAAGAAGTGATCGAGCATCCATGAGCAGAGAGAAGGTCCTCGAGACCAGTGGCATCGTCAGCGAGTGTAGCAGCCGGATCGCTAAGTCGGGAAGTCATGCACATGGCTTCGAGGTTCGCGGCAAGAAGTACTCGTTTTTTATCGACGACCCGCTGCACCCGCTCATCGACGGCGACATGGTGCGCTTTTCATATCAAACTCGGACGTTGCAAGGACGCTACAAGCGTCAATATCACGTTGCCGATCTGGAAACTCTTGTCATCGATGCGCCAGCGGGCGCTGGGGACTCGGGTCGAGAAACTTGCGTAACAAGCGACGCGGGCACGATCTACATCGCCTCGAACGCCGATATGCCCGGGCTTCTGAAGATCGGCTACACCATGCGCGACCCCGGAACCCGGATCGCAGAGCTAAGTGCCGTGACGGGCGTGCCGAACCCTTTCAGGCTCGAATGGACGATGCCCGTCGAGCGCTCAGCCAAGGAGATTGAGGGCCTCGTGCACAGCAATCTCAGGTCGAAACGAGCCGGTAAGGAATTTTTTCGTCTCTCCCTTCAGGCGGCGCAGGAAGCCTGCCGAACGGCCTATCTCGCGGTTCATCCCGAAGGAGCGAAGCGACTTGATGACGGACTCGCCGAGCGCGCGGCAGAAATGGCCAGAGCGCGTGAAACGCGGGACGCACGGCTCGTGGCCTGGAACGCGGAACAAGATGAAAAAAAGCGCCAGAAAGCATGGAGGCAAAGCAAAGACGGTCGCTGGCGCCTGCAGCAGAGCACCCATTGGCTCATCGAGGATTTTGATCCATCTGTGGGGCGCGGTCAGGCTCCATTACATCTCAGGCTGATCGGCCGGCGCAATCCGGATTTTCTGGAAATGCAAATCAGCTTCGGCTCAGAATGGATCATCCGTGGTGATCGCCGAGAGCAGTTGTCGCAGTGGCGCATCAGTGCATTTGGTTGGCGACACGGTGAACCATGCTCGGAAGAGCCGCTTCGTGCCGACACTTGGCCGGAGGCTCTGAAAAAAGCGATGGAGTTTGCCGCCAATCACCCGGCCACTAATCGTCGTGTCACTGTGGTCGTGCCCAACGCCAATCTGCGCCATCCCCAACGCGATGCCGGGAGTGTGACGCCGGTTGCACCGGAGTTCATCACCGAATCTCTCGATCATATGGAGCTTGTGCCGGAAGCCGAGAACGGTGCCCGCGCCCCGGACGACTGGCAGTAGCCCTTCGGCAGATGACTGCTTCCATGTGCCATCACAGCCGGAGAGCGTTCTTCTTCTGCTGCTTGCGCGCGGAATCGTACTTGCACCGCAGCCAATGATCCATCGCGGCTGACCCCGGCGGCATTGAGTCGAAGTCGTCTCAGGCTGAACGGTCGATTGGGAAGGTGTGCTGCCCCACCAAACCCCCACCTTATTCCCACCCCGTTCCCACCTGCACGCCGACCGCATCCGGCACCTTGAGCTCATCAGAAACGATGACCGAGGCGCACAGCGATGCAGATCGAGCTTTCCCCCGACGACATTGAAACCATCATCCGCGAGGCCGATGCGGCGGCACAGCGGCTTCGGCGCAAGCTCACCCTGCCGGTCTGCGAGCGCGAGGATCTGGGCCAGGATCTCCTGGTCGATCTGCTGCGCCGCTTGCCCGCCTACGACCCCGCGCGTGGCAGCATCGGCGCCTTCGCCAACATCGTGCTCCGTAACCAGTCCTCGCGGATCGCGATGCGTCATCACCGCCAGCGCCGCGCGCAGGGTGGGTCGATGCTCTCGCTCGAGGTGCCCTTGGCCGGAGCCCGCGAGCCGGTCGGCGACACGCTGACCGAGGACGACGGGCTTGCCGCCTGGCACGGCCAGACCTGCTGCGCCGCCGCTGTCACCGAACTTCACCACGCCCTGCAGGCCGCCCTCGCGCGGCTCCCGGCCGAGGATCGCCGGTTCTGCGCGGCGCTGGCGCATCGCCCCGTGACCGCGCTCGCGGCCGAGGGTTTCG
>CAZTUG010000184.1:0-2861 GCA_964615955.1 uncultured Roseicyclus sp. | reverse complement strand
CCTGCTGCAGCATCATCCACTGCATGCGCACGTAGTCTTTAGCATGGCCCCAGTCGCGTAAAGCGTCGATGTTGCCCATATACAGGCAGTCTTCCAAACCCTGCGCGATATTGGCCATGCCGCGGGTGATCTTGCGGGTGACGAATGTCTCCCCGCGCCGCGGGCTTTCATGATTGAACAGAATGCCGTTGCACGCATAGATCCCATATGCCTCGCGATAATTCACCGTGATCCAGTAGCTGTAGAGCTTGGCCACAGCATAAGGGCTGCGCGGGTGGAACGGTGTGGTCTCGCGTTGCGGGATCTCCTGCACCAACCCGTAAAGCTCCGAGGTCGAGGCCTGGTAGAAGCGGGTCTTGCGCGTCAGCCCCAGAAAGCGGATCGCTTCGAGCAGGCGCAGCGTGCCCATCCCGTCCACATCGGCGGTGTATTCCGGGGCCTCGAAGCTGACCGCGACGTGTGATTGCGCGCCGAGATTATAGACCTCGTCGGGCTGCACCTCTTGCAGGATCCGCGTCAGGTTCGAGGTGTCGCTCAGATCGCCGTAATGGAGCTTCAGCTTGGGGGCAGGGTCGTGCGGATCCTGATAGATGTGATCGATGCGCTGGGTGTTGAACAGCGAGGCGCGGCGCTTGATGCCGTGCACCTCATACCCCTTGGCCAGCAGGAGTTCCGCAAGGTATGAGCCGTCCTGGCCTGTGACACCGGTGATCAACGCGCGCTTGGTCATGTCAGAAAAACTGCCCCAGTTTCGAGAAATTCTTGGCGGCGAGCGTACCGATCCCGCCTAAGCCATTGGCCCGGATAGCGCGATAGTCCTCGGTGCTTTTGCGGATGATCTTGCGCAGCGAGCGGTTGCTTTCGCCACCCACCCGCATCTTGACAAACACTCGCGGCACATAGGCCAGCCGGATCCGGCCCCGAACCAGATAACGCAGCATGGCGTCATAATCCGCGCTGATGCGGAATTGCGTGTCGTACAGCCCCCAGCGGTCGAAAACCGCGCGCCTCAGATAGAGCGTCGGGTGGGGTGGCATCCAGCCCATTCGCAGCTTCTCGGGGCTGTAGGGGCCAGAGCGCCACTTGCGGATGATCCGGGACGTGTCATCGGCGGCGACATAATCAAGATCGCCGTAAACGCCGTCAATGGCGGGGTCTTCGAAGGCGGCGACCACGCTGGACAGGATATCATCGGCCGCAAACAGATCATCCGAATGCATGAGCCCCACCACGTCCCCGCTGGTGCGGACGATACCGCGGTTGACGCCGTCATAGATCCCGCCATCCCGTACAGTCTGCAGCGACACATCGGGCCCGGCGATGCGCCGGATCACGTCGAGCGTCCCGTCGGTCGAGCCGCCATCCTGGATGACATGTTCCACCATGCCGTAGTCCTGCGCGGCGACGCTCCCGATCGCCTCGGCGATGGTTGCTTCGCGGTTGAATACGGCGGTGACGACGGAAATCTGCAAAACCGGAACTTTCTTCAAAACACTTCCTGATTACATCTATCGGAAGTTAGCCTGTGCAGAGCACACAAAAAAAGCCTCCCAGCACCACAGTTCTGGAAAATCGACGTCCTCGCCGTAGACGCAGCGGTACTCCTGGAACGCGACGCCGCTGCGGTCGTCGACCACGCTGAACAGCATCTGAACCGGCGGGCCGCGGCGGCCGGGGTCGATCCGAGCCGGCTGCTCGATCTCCTTCAGGTCGGAATGGCTGACGTCGAACTGCCAGAGCGCGTTGCTGGCGCGCACCTCGAACCGAACCGCCATCGGCCCCCGCGTCAAGGCCTTCGGCATCGGCGGCATTGGACTTGTTCGGGCGCGCAGAAAGGCTCTTGTGGGCCTTGCGGGCGTCGATGCAGGCTGCCGAGAGGCCTTGTGCGGCAAGCCCCCGCTGCAGCCAGATCGAGAGTTGTCCGGTCTCATGGACCAGCAACTCCGGCCTGAGCGCCCGCGCATCAAGCCAGGACGTGATCGCCTGCGGATCGCAGACGGTACTGCCGCGGGCGACAACCTTGCCCTCCTGGCTAATGACGCAGATCGAGATTTCCTTGAGCGACACGTCGAGGCCGGCATACGTCTTCATAGTGCTACTCCTCTCGGCATTTCCCTTCCCTCAAGCCAGCATACGCACCTCCCTCGCCATTGGAGAGCGTCCGCCGCAATCACACCATGTCGTTATGGACGCTCATACCGACGGTCTTCATCATGTCGGACCGCTCACGGCGGATCGAGATTCTTGCGGTGGGCGACCGCGGTCGCCGTCGCTGCGGTCAAGTCCGGAAACTGCTGGATATTTGAGAGGCGGGCCTGACCCTGGGAGGGGCTGACGGGGTCGTGTCGGCAGTCTCGTATTCGGCGTCGAGATCCTTTCTGACGGCGGCGATCTGGCGGCGCTCGAAGTCGGTGCATCGGATCGAACGCCACCGTTCTGCGGCGCGGGTCATGGCGCCGAACATGAGCTTCAGAACGGGGCGCTCGCCGAAGGTAGTTTCCTCACCTCCCATCAGGGCGGCGCCCAAACCGAATTTCCAGCAACTTTAGGATTTCACCAAGACACAGGCGCGCCCTTCCCAAGTGGTGACCGTCTGCGTCTTGTCCGCACCCCAGACAGAGAACCACCCGGACCGCCACCGGCATTGATTGCAATGCAATCAATGCCTATCCTCCACAGACCTGACGGAGGGCGCCATGGCGAGCATCACAATTCGCAATCTCGACGACAGTCTCAAGCGCCGCCTGCGCATGCGCGCGGCCGAGCATGGCCGTTCGATGGAGGAGGAAGTTCGGGAAATCCTCCGCGGCGCCATCGGGAAATCGGCGGCGCCCGGGAACCTTGGCGAGATCATCCATCGC
>CAZTUG010000183.1:0-2917 GCA_964615955.1 uncultured Roseicyclus sp. | reverse complement strand
CCCTTGTTGCCCGCGATCACGCCCGAGGCGGCGGCCAGGATATGCCCGGTGGAGCGGTAGTTCTGCTCCAGCCGGACCACGTGGGCACCGGGAAAATCCGTCTCGAAGCGCAGGATGTTGCCCACCTCCGCGCCGCGCCAGCCATAGATCGACTGGTCGTCATCGCCGACGCAGCAGATGTTGCGATGCGCCGCCGCCAGCAGCCGCAGCCACAGGTACTGCGCCACGTTGGTATCCTGGTATTCGTCCACGAGGATATAGCGGAACCAGCGCTGGTATTGCGCCAGAAGGTCCGGGTTCGCCTGGAAGATGGCGATGACATGCAGCAGCAGATCGCCGAAATCGCAGGCGTTCAACGCCGCCAGGCGGGCCTGGTAGGCGGCGTACAGCGCCACGCCCCGGCGGTTGAACGCCCCGTGATCGGCGGCGGGCACCCGGTCCGGCGTCAGCGCGCGGTTCTTCCAGCCGTCGATGATCCCGCCCAGCGCGCGGGCGGGCCAGCGCTTTTCGTCGATATCCTCGGCCAGGATGAGTTGCTTCATCAACCTCGTCTGGTCGTCGGTGTCGAGGATGGTGAAGTTCGACTTCAACCCCGCCAGTTCCGCGTGGCGGCGCAAGAGCTTCACGCAGATCGCGTGGAAGGTGCCCAGCCACGGCATCCCCTCCGCCGGTTGGCCCAGAAGCGCGCCGACGCGGGTCTTCATCTCGCGCGCGGCCTTGTTGGTGAAGGTCACGGCGAGGATCTCGTTCGGGCGGGCGGTGCCGGTGGCCAGCAGATGCGCGATCCGCGCGGTCAGCGCGCGGGTCTTGCCGGTGCCCGCGCCTGCCAGCATCAGGACCGGGCCGTCGAGGTGCTGGACGGCCTTGATCTGTTCGGGGTTCAGCCCCTGCATGTAGTCCGCCGGCCGCGCCGCCATGGCGCGGGCGGAGAGGGAGGCGGTGGCGGCGGCCTCGAAGGCATCGGAATCGTCGTAACTGCTCATGCCGGGCAGGTTACAGGGCCGTGGCCGCGATGGGAAGGTTTGTTCGCAGATTGTTCCCGCCGCCCGGCGGCGGCGGGACCGGGCTGGGGGCCAGCCCCCAGACCCCCGGAGGTTTCATGCCAAGATGAAAGACGGGCGCAAGTGCGCGCGGCGACGGTCGCATCTTGCAGTTCGCCGGGATGAGCGGTTTGGTGTGCCGATGGATCTGCAGTCCCGATACCCCGCCCTGAGCGACCTGAAGGCGCGCGCGCGCCGCCGCATCCCGCATTTCGTGTGGGAATATCTGGACAGTGCCACCGGGCTGGAGGCGGGCGCGCGGCGCAATCGCGCGGCGCTCGACGCGGTGCTGTTGCGGCCCGCGGCGTTGCGGGGGGAGGTCGCGCCGGACCTGTCGTGCCGGTTTCTCGGGCGCGATTACCCGGTGCCCTTCGGGATCGCGCCGCTGGGCATGTCGGGCCTGGTCTGGCCCGGGGCGGAGCGGTTGCTGGCGTCCCATGGCGCGCGCGCGGGCATTCCCTATGGTCTGTCCACCGTGGCGACGGTGGTGCCGGAGGCGCTGGCCGACGTGGTGGGCGAGCAGGGCTGGTTCCAGATGTATCCGCCCAAGAGCCCCGAGGTGCGCGACGACATGCTGGCGCGCGCGCGCGCCGCCGGCTTCCATACGCTGGTGCTGACCGTCGATGTCCCCGCCGCCTCCCGGCGCGAGCGGCAGACCCGTGGTGGCCTCGTGCAGCCGCCCCGGCTGACCCCGCGCCTGCTGGCGCAGGTGGCGCGCTGCCCGGCCTGGGCCATGGGCATCCGCGCCACGGGCATGCCCCGGATGCGGCTGATGGACAGTTATGCGGAGGGGTTGGCGAAGGGGCCCCTGCCCTCCACCGCCCATGTCGGCTACCTGCTGCGCGCCGCGCCAGATTGGGACTATGTCGCGGCCTTGCGCGAACGCTGGGACGGCCCGCTGGTCCTCAAGGGCGTGTGCGAGCCGGAGGTGGCCCAACGCGCCGAGGGCGCGGGCGTCGATGCGGTCTGGGTCTCCACCCATGCCGGGCGGCAATTCGACGGCGCGCCGGGGGCGGCGGACCTGCTGCCCGGGATACGGGCGGCCACCGGGCTTCCGGTGATCTTCGACAGCGGGGTCGAGGGTGGGCTGGACGTGCTGCGCGCCCTCGCACTGGGGGCGGATTTCGTGATGATGGGGCGCGCCTGGCATTACGCGCTGGGCGCCCTGGGCGAGGCCGGCCCGGCCCATTGGCATGATATCCTCGTCAAGGACATGCAAAGCTGCATGGCGCAAATCGGGGCGCGCAGGCTGTCGGACCTTCCGGGGCGGCTGGTGGCGCGTTAACCTTTCTTAATTTTCCCCCTACCGGGGCGGCGTCGCCGGGCCTATCTGACCCATCATGACCGAAGCCGACGCCATACTGATCCTCTGCGCCATGCTCGGCGGGGAGCCCGAATACCGCGTGCCCTACACGCTCGACGCCGTCAGCACCCATGTGCGCGTGGATTGCGTGACCGAGACCCACGCGATCGAAATGGGCCTCGACACCACGCGCGGGGCCTATGACAGCGTGCACCAGGCGACATTCAACGCCCTGTTGCTGGACCGCGCGCCGATGGTGATCCTGATCGATACCGACGGCATCGAAAGCCAGTATGAATACCAGATCGAGACGGTCAGCCGCCATCACGGCATCGACTACGCCGTGTGGGACGTGGATCGCCTGATCCGCTGGCGGATGACCGCGCCGTTCCGCGCGCGGCTGGCCCCGCAGCCCGGCAGCTGATCCCTCAACCCCCTTGCCCCCCGGCGCGCATCCGTCCTACCAATGCTGCAACTGCAAAGGACCCGCGCGCCATGGCCGACTTCAAGAAAATCCTCATTGCCAATCGGGGCGAGATCGCCGTGCGTGTCCTGCGCGCCTGCGAGGAGCGGG
>CAZTUG010000182.1:0-2951 GCA_964615955.1 uncultured Roseicyclus sp. | reverse complement strand
TGCGCAACCACCGGTCCGATTGCACTGTAGCCAATCGTCAGTGCAGCCAAAATTGCCGCCGAGACTCCTGGCGCAGTCGATCTCCAACAACGCAGTGGCAACGGCAAACTCCCTGTGCGGCGGTTTTTGCAACGCTTTACACCAATTACCATAATGGCTTAGGATAACAATATTGTGACTTGGTTGCAGCAGCGCGTCGGCAGATTCTGACCCTCCATTATGCTGAGGCGGACGATCTAGCGGATGACGATACTGCCTGCGAGCCTCATCGCGACCGCCGATCCCTCGGGCAGCGATGCCAGCTCCTCCGCCGCCCGCGCCTGGAACTCCCGGCTATACTCGACGACCGGCGGACACGCCCCTAGGCCGCTGCCGTCAGAACCGACCGTCGCGCAGCTGCTTAGCAAGTTCGTTCCGATCGCGAGGACGGCGAGCCGCCGCCTCGAGCATCCGACGTTGGACGTCATTGTTCTTCTCCGAAGTTTCGAGGCGTTCAGCGAGGCGTCCCGCTCGCTCGCCAGACCGCCGAAGCGACAGCAGGAACAGGAGCACGGCGAGGACGATGGCGCCGTAGCGCCGCGCCGACCGCATCCAAGGGCTGGCAGCGATCCCGCCGAGCAAGGTGGCGCTCATCGTTGTCCCCGGCGCCAGTCATCGAGCCGGGCGTAGATCGTGACCGCGATGCCGCCGAGCGCCACTGCGATGAACACCCAGCGCAGGGTATCGAGATACGGGACCAGCGGCAGAATCGCGGTCTGGGTCTCGGCCATGACGCTCTGCGCGAGCTCCACACCTGCCGCACCCAGCGTCGCCACGCCCGCTGCGCCACCACCCTTCATAGTGCGGCTGTCGAACAGGCGCGCATCGTGGCGCTGTTGGTCGCCGCCGCTTTCCCTACGCAGTCTTGGGCGGGCTCTTCTTCCTTGACCAGGGCGCCGCCACTGACGGCACCGGCCGGCGCCGATCCACGTTCTTGAATGCTCACACCCGGCTCCGCCTGTTCACTGGGCGGGATGACCCTGGAGGGCGGGATGAGCAGTATGAGCGGCTGTACATCGTTCTGCTGGACGCCTCCTCGGGCCACGCCAACTTCACTGCCTACCTAGTCGGGGAGCCCGACACACCTGTGCCAATTTCCGATGCGCTGGACGATCTGTTGCAGGTGACTGCCATCCGCAATCCGGACTTCTATGACTATGCGAACGGCGAGCTTGGCCCCCTCAGTGGCTAGTGGACTAAGCGGGCGCTTTAGACACGGAGTGTCCGCAAGCAAAGATCGGAGCAGGCTGGGAGCAGTTCATTTCCGATCCCAGTCGCATTTGGTCCGGTTGACACTGCGATCTAACTCAATTGTTTAGCGCCCCAATAATACACAAAAATCATGACCTTAGAAGAGATTCACCATAACCGCGCAGTCATCAGGTCCAGAGAATATCGGCCCTGAGAGACCGCTTCCGTGCCACTGGGCCCCAGCGTCGGTGCTCAGCCTCGCTCGCATAACCCTCGAAAACAACGAGAAATTCTGGACCCAGCCGGATCGGGAGAACGCTTTCGCGGGGGCAAGTGGCGGAGGGCCGGAGTCACCGGGAATCTCGGCTCCGCAGGCTTCCAGGAAGCGCCTTCGGTGCCAGGCTGCAATCGGGGGGATTGTCTACACCGAAGGCGTTTCTAGGCCTTGCGCCAGCCTGATTTTCGCAATTTTGATCAGACTTTTAAGTGGAAATCATTCATCGCTGTGCGGGCCATCGGAGCGCATCTCCCGCACCGCCGCGAGCAACTCTTCGATCGCCTTCTCGGCCGCCACGAGTTTCATCGCCACCATCAGATCCTGACGCCCTGCCAGCGCAAGAAATGTGCCCAAAACTTCGTCGGAATGCCGGGCCAGCGCCACCAGATGCTCGCCGCTCGGGCCGTATCGGCCGGCAAACCAGTTCTTCACCGTCTTCTCGTTCGCCCCCGTCCAGGACGCGACGATCTTGGCGCCCGCCCTGCTGTCCTCATGGGACCGGCGCAGTGCAGATGCAATTTCGTCGGCGAACCCGTTCTCCGCATCACTCCGACCATTTCGACCATATCCGTTTTGTTTCGGAAAGAACTTGCCCTTTTTCGGAAACGACATTCCAGCCTCCCTCGCTGTAGATGGACGAGAGGGATTCAGCCCTGGATTCAGGCGGTTCGGATGGATTTGCCCGCGACACCAAGGAGATGGATGTGTGAGCGGTCGTTTGGTGACCAATTCGGGCAAGAGCGACGGTGCGGCCGAGCCGGACGTGCCCGCTGTCGCCTACGTCCGAATGTCGACCGACCACCAGAAATACTCGACCGAGAACCAGCTCGACGTCATCCGCAGCTATGCCGCCGGCCGCGGCTTGCAGATCCTGCGCGTGTTCGAGGATTCAGGGCGTTCCGGGCTGCGGCTCGACGGCCGGGAGGCACTGCAGAACCTGATGGCCGAGGTCCAATCCGGCTTGGCCGATTTCAAGGCAATCCTCGTCTATGACGTCAGCCGCTGGGGGCGTTTTCAGGATGCCGATGAAGGCGCCTATCACGAGCATGTCTGCTCTCGCGCAGGGATCCGAGTGCATTACTGCGGCGAACAGTTCGAGAATGACGGCAGCATCGGCTCGAACCTGCTGAAGACCGTCAAGCGGGTGATGGCTGGCGAGTACAGCCGCGAGCTGTCGGTGAAGGTCTTCGCCGGGCAGTGCCGACTCGTCGAACTGGGCTATCGCCAGGGCGGCGCGGCGGGTTACGGGCTGCGGCGGGTGCTGATTGATGAACATGGCAATCCGAAGGGCGAGCTGTCGCGCGGCGAGCAGAAAAGTCTCCAGACCGACCGAGTGATCCTGGTCCCCGGCCCCGAGGGGGAGCAGCGGGTCGTTCAGCGCATGTACGAGATGTTCGTCAATGAGGGGCGCTCGGAGCGCGAGATCGCGGAGGTCCTGAACGCC
>CAZTUG010000181.1:0-3117 GCA_964615955.1 uncultured Roseicyclus sp. | reverse complement strand
CCCCGCGACCTTGGGGCAGAGCAGGATGATCGCGAAGAGCCGGAGGAGGGCGCCCCCGGAACGGACGGCCGCCCTACAGCTTCACCAAATCCACCGCGCTTGACCGGCCGTCGCGGCCTTCGCGCAATTCGTAGCTGACCTTGGTGTTGTCGGGCAGTCCGGTCATCCCGGCGCGTTCGACCGCCGAGATGTGGACGAATACGTCCTTTCCGCCGTCATCGGGCGCGATGAAGCCGAAGCCTTTGGTGGTGTTGAACCATTTCACAGTTCCAGTGGGCATCTTTCCGTCTTGTCCTTTGTCCTGTTTCGCCCGGGGGGCGCGCGGCGGCGAGGTGGGAGACATCCGGCCGCGCGCGCAAAAAAAATGGACGGTTTTCGCTGGAAAACAAGGAATGCACGGTGTTGTGATGGGGTCGGGCGTCGATCTGCCCATGAATTGAGCGGAGGGCGAGATGTTGCGCATTTTCGGGTTGAAGAATTGTGACACCTGCCGCGCGGCGGCACAGGCCCTGGGCGTGGAGATCGAGGATGTCCGGGCGCAGCCGCTGGACGCGGGCCGGATCGCGGCCTTCCACGCGGCGTTCGGGGCGGCGCTGGTCAACCGCCGCTCGACCACGTGGCGGGGCCTGTCGGAGACAGAGCGCGCCTTGCCCGAACCGGCCCTGATCGCGGCGCATCCGGCCGTGATGAAGCGCCCGGTGATCGAGGCGGATGACGGCGCGTTGCATCTGGGCTGGACGGGCGCGGTGCGGGCGGCACTGGGAGCGGACCAGGGTGAAATACCAGGCGCGGATCAGGTGGGCGATCGGGGCCGGGGGAAAACCGCGCGGATTTCTCCGCGTGTTGCGGGCTTGGGGCAGCGCGCGCGCGCCCCTATCTGATGCCTAGTCGCCATCCCAATCGGAGCAATCAATGCGCAATGCAGCCCTCGTCCTCGGCCTGATCGGAGGTCTTTTCGCCATGGTGGTCGGGTTTTTCAACTACGGCTATGTGGAGTTCATCCAGTGGTTCGGCGAGGTGCCCGACCTGGCCAGGCAGGTCGCCAACCCCGAACTGGTGCAGGCCGCGTCCTTCGTGGCGCCGCTTGTGGGGATCGCGGGCGCGGCGATGGCGCGGGCGCGCGCGCTGTGGGGCGGCCTGTTGATGCTGGCCGCGGCTGCGGGCTTCTATGCAGGGGTCGGGTTCGATGTCTTCAGCATGTTTCCGATCGCAGCCCTTGGTCTGGGCGGTGTGCTGGCCATCGCGGCCGGCCGTCCCGACGAGGAACGCGCGCATTTCTGAGCCGGGCGCGGGTGGGATGCCGGGCGGCACCCCGTCTGCGGCGCGGTGATGCGCAGGACACGGCTGGGGGAGCCCGCGATGACCAGCGGGGACAGGGGGTGGCAGACCGGGGGCCGACCGGGGGCAGACCGGGGGCCGACCGGGGGCCGACCGGGGGCCGACCGGGGGCCGACCGGGGGCCGACCGGGGGCAGACCGGGCCTAGCCCTGCATCCGCACCCACAGGCCGCCGATACAGATCTCGGCGGGTTCGGACAGGCAGATGCGGACATAGTCGATCCCCTCGTCGGGGATGACATGGCGGACCGTCGCGCCGTTGCAGAAGGCCGCCGCCGGAAAGGCACCACCAAGGGCGCTGTTCGGGTCGGGCGCGGTGAAGACGGGGCAATCGGGCGACAGCAGAACCGCAAGGTCGCCCACCTGTCCGGGAAGCGTGCCGGGATCGAACCGGATCGGCGCGAGTTGCGGGCAGCGATGCAGGTCCAGGCGCGAGATGTGAAGCGTTTCGGTGCGGCGCAGGTGGACCACGGCGCCGCTGCGGCTGACAAGCGCCGCGCCCGGTTGCAGGGCGTCGAGGCGACAGGCCCCCTCGGTGCCGCGCAGGACGGAACCGGTGGCACAGGCGAGGAGCGGTCGGGCGGGTGCCGGGTCGGCGTCCGTATCGGTCGCGCAGGCGGGCAAAGCGCGCCAGGGGTTGGTCGTCGAAGGGGCTTGATGCAGCTCTGGATACATACTCGATACCTACAATCATTCCGGCTGTTCCGGATTGACCCGGTTGCTAGCGCGCAAGGCGGTGCGAAATCTCGACTGAACCGGGGCCATTTCGGGGCCGATGTCGCGACCTGCGATGCGACCGGCCCCGAGCAGGCCTGTCAGCGCAGGTCGGGCGCGATGGCTTCGGCACGGAGGCTTTCGATGACCGTGTCGAGCGGGAGAACCTGCGTCTGTTTTTCGCCCAGACGGCGCAGGGTGACGGTGCGATCCTCCACCTCCTGCCGCCCGATGGCGAGGATGGCGGGCACCTTGCCGACGGAATGTTCGCGGATCTTGTAGTTGATCTTCTCGTTGCGGATGTCGGCCTCGGCCCGGATGCCGTGCGCGCGGAGGGCGGCGACGGCTTCGTGCACGAAGGCGTCGGCATCCGACACGATGGAGGCCACGACGACCTGCCGGGGCGCGAGCCAGAAGGGCAGCTTGCCCTCCGAGTTCTCGATCAGGATGCCGATGAACCGCTCGAAGCTGCCAAGGCAGGCACGGTGGAGCATGTAGGGGCGATGCTTCTCGCCATCCGCCGCGATGTAGCTGGCACCGAGGCGTTCGGGCAGGTTCGGATCGACCTGGAAGGTGCCGCATTGCCAGACCCGGCCGATGGCGTCGGTCAGGTAGAAATCCAGCTTGGGGCCGTAGAAGGCACCGTCGCCCGCCTCCAGCCGGTAGGAATTGCCGGTGGCCTTGATGGCGTTTTCCAGCGCGCCCTCGACGTGATCCCAGCTCTCGTCGGAGCCGACGCGCTTTTCGGGGCGGGTGGCGAAGGCGATTTCGAAGGTCTCGAATCCGAGGTCGCGGTAGACCCCCGCAAGGAACGAGATGAACCGGGCGCATTCCGCCTCGATCTGGTCTTCGGTGCAGAAGATATGGGCGTCGTCCTGGGTGAAGCCGCGCACGCGCATGATGCCGTGCAGCGCGCCCGAGGGCTCATAGCGGGAACAGGAGCCGAATTCGGCCATCCTGAGCGGCAGGTCGCGGTAGGATTTCAGGCCCTGGTTGAACACCTGCACATGGCAGGGGCAGTTCATCGGCTTGAGCGCATTGATCGCCTTTTCGCGGGCGTGATCTT
>CAZTUG010000180.1:0-3206 GCA_964615955.1 uncultured Roseicyclus sp. | reverse complement strand
AGATGTGGTTGTCGATCATCGCCGACAGCAAGCTGTGCGCCGAGGTGATCGCGTGGAAATCGCCGGTGAAATGCAGGTTCATCTCCTCCATCGGCACCACCTGGCTGTAACCGCCGCCAGCCGCCCCACCCTTCATCCCGAAGTTCGGCCCCAGCGACGCTTCGCGGATGCAGACCATCGCGCGCTTGCCGATCCGGTTCAGGCCATCGCCCAGACCCACCGTCGTCGTGGTCTTGCCCTCGCCCGCAGGCGTCGGGTTGATCGCGGTCACGAGGATCAGCTTGCCGTCGGCGCGACCCTGGACCGAGTTGATGAAGGCCTGCGACACCTTCGCCTTGTCATGGCCATAGGGCAGCAGATCCGCGCTCTCGATCCCGACCTTCGCGCCGATCTCCTGGATCGGCAACTTGGTCGCTTCACGCGCGATTTCGATGTCGGACTTGTAGGCCATGCTGCGGGCTCCCCTTGGCGATCATGCGATCCTGACTTGGGCTATACCGCCCGCGCCAGCCCGCGACAGGGCCAATTCCGACATTTTCGCAGGGCAACACGCCATGCTGCGCCCCGGGGTTTCCGAAAGGAAAACGGCGCGACACATGAAACCAATGGCGCCGGTGAACCGTTTCTTAACCGAACCGGGCGAAATTGCCTGCAGTCATTAACCGATCGGGGGATCCCATGCGCCTTACTGCCATAAGCCTCATCATCTATTCCGGCCTTGCCCTTGGCATGTCGGCCGGTATCGCCGTGATGGCGGTCGCCTGACATCAGCGCGCCGTGCGGCGAACCTGCTCCAGGCAGGCCCAGACGGGCTGGTCGGGGATATGCAGGCGCAGCACGGCCCCCAGCGCGATCACCCCCTCCCGATCCACCCAGGCCGTCACCCCGCGCCGCCCCTTCGCCGCCGATCTGAAGACGCGCCCCTTGCCCGGATGAACCGCCTCGATCGGTTTGGCGGGCAACAGGCAGGGCCGGTTTTCCATGTCCACCACCAGCGTCGCGCCGCTCGCCTCGTCCTGCAAACGGGAGGAGGGCGGCAGATGGCTGAAGTCCGGCAGGCCCTCCAGCACCATGCTCGCGCCCAGAAGCGCCGGGGACAGGGCCGCAACGCCCATGGCCTGCGCGATCGCCGCCATGTCCTCCGCCGACATCAGGCTCAACTGGCGCGTGTTTCGGATCGGCGTGCCGCGCCGATGCTGCGCCACGACCCGCGAACACGAGGGCCGCACCAGCCCGCCATGGCTTTCGCCCTCGGGCCCGCCGAACCCCAGCACCAGTGCGGACAGCGCCGCCGTTTCAAGCGCCGCATCGCGGTCGCGGTTGACGCCAAGCCAGATGACACGGGCGGTCAGGTCGGTGGGGATCAGGGCGGGCATGGCATCTCCGGTCGTTTTATTTGCATCAGATGTCGACAGGCGCGCAACTGCAAGGTGATGCAATCCCGGCCAAGCCTGATACTATCGACCCGTCAACAAGGAGAAATGCGATGATGGATCCCAAGGACTACATGGCCAAGGCCAAGCAACAGATGGACGCCTGGAGCGCCGAGATGTCCAAGATGCAAGGCCAGATGATGAAGGCCGGCAAGGACGCGCAGGACCAGATGATGCAGCAGATGGAAGCGCTCAACGCTCAGCGCAAGCAGGTCGAGGCGCAGATGGAAGAGATGGGCAAAGCCAACGTGGATGCCGCCCGGAAGGTGCAGGCCGACATGGAACAGGCCTGGGCCGAGATGGAAAAGCAGATGGCCGAGGCGCGCAAGAAGATGATGGGCTGACCGGTCAGACGACATTCCCGGCGCGCGGCGCCACCCTGTCCAGACATGAAAAGAGCGACCCGCGGGCCGCTCTTTGGTTATTCGGATGCGGGCCGGATCAGGCCGTGGGTTCCGGCTCCAGGTCTCCGGACGGTTTCGACTTCGGCGGCAGTTTCGGGATCGACGTGATCGACGGCCCGCCCGAGGACGGCGAGATGTCGTCATTGTCTTCGCCACGGTTCAAGGGCTCTCCGGCGATCACGCGGCCGATTTCCTTGCCGGTCAGCGTCTCGTATTCCAGCAGGCCCTGCGCCAGACGCTCCAGATCGTCGCGCTTTTCGGTCAGGATGCGCTTGGCGGTCTGGTAGCCTTCGTCCACCAGTTCCTTCACCTTGTCGTCAATGATCTTCTGGGTATCGGCGGAATGGTTGGTGCCGCCCCCATAAGCGCCAAGATAGGACTGCTGTTCGTTTGCATAGTCGACGAAGCCAAGCTCTTCCGCGTAGCCGAATTGCGTCACCATGGCGCGGGCGATCTTGGACACCTGCTGGATGTCCGACGACGCGCCCGAGGTCACGTATTCCTTGCCGAAGACAAGCTCCTCCGCCACGCGTCCGCCCATCGCCATGGCGATCTTGGAGGTGTATTTGCGATAGGTGACGCTCAACTGGTCGCGCTCGGGCAGGGACAGGACCAGCCCCAGCGCGCGACCGCGCGGGATGATCGTCGCCTTGTGGATCGGATCGTGATCCGGGACGTTCAGGCCCACGATGGCGTGGCCCGCCTCGTGATAGGCGGTCAGCTTCTTCTCGTCCTCGGACATCACCATGGACCGCCGCTCTGCGCCCATCATGACCTTGTCCTTGGCGGATTCGAAATCGTCCATTGTCACGAAACGGCGGCCGATGCGCGCCGCCATCAGGGCGGCCTCGTTCACCAGGTTCGCCAGGTCGGCGCCCGAAAAGCCGGGCGTGCCGCGCGCGATGATGCGCAGGTCCACATCGGGGCCCAGCGGCGTCTTGCGCGCATGCACGCCAAGGATCTTTTCCCGGCCCTTGATGTCGGGGTTGGGCACCTGCACCTGCCGGTCGAAACGGCCGGGGCGCAACAATGCCGGGTCCAGCACGTCGGGCCGGTTGGTGGCCGCGACGATGATGATGCCCTCGTTGGCCTCGAAGCCGTCCATCTCCACGAGAAGCTGGTTCAACGTCTGCTCGCGCTCGTCATTGCCACCGCCATAGCCCACGCCACGCGACCGGCCCACGGCGTCGATCTCGTCGATGAAGACGATGCAGGGCGCGTTCTTCTTGGCCTGCTCGAACATGTCGCGCACGCGGGACGCACCGACACCCACGAACATCTCGACGAAATCCGAGCCGGAGATGGTGAAGAACGGCACGCCGGCCTCGCCCGCGATGGCGCGCGCCAGCAGCGTCTTGCCGGTGCCCGG
>CAZTUG010000179.1:0-3262 GCA_964615955.1 uncultured Roseicyclus sp. | reverse complement strand
ACAACATCGAATTGAAGCCGGGCAAGGGCGGGCAGATCGCCCGCGCGGCCGGCACCTACGCGCAGTTCGTGGGCCGCGATGGCGGCTATGCGCAGATCCGCCTGTCCTCGGGCGAGTTGCGCCTGGTGCGGCAGGAATGCATGGCGACGGTCGGGGCCGTTTCGAACCCCGACAATTCGAACCAGAACCTCGGCAAGGCCGGTCGCGTGCGTCACATGGGCAAGCGCCCGTCGGTGCGCGGCGTGGCCATGAACCCGATCGACCACCCCCATGGTGGTGGTGAGGGTCGGACCTCGGGCGGTCGCACGCCAGTCACACCTTGGGGTAAAGACACCAAGGGCCGTCGCACCCGCGACAAGACCAAGGCATCGCAGAAGCTGATCATCCGCTCGCGTCATGCCAAGAAGAAAGGGCGCTAAGTCATGAGCCGCTCCGCATGGAAAGGCCCTTTTGTCGACTCTTACGTCCTCAAGAAGGCAGAAAAATCCAAGGAATCCGGTCGTAACGAGGTCATCAAGATCTGGTCGCGCCGCTCCACCATCCTGCCCCAGTTCGTGGGCCTCACCTTTGGCGTCTACAATGGCCACAAGCATATTCCGGTGAACATCACCGAGGACATGATCGGCCAGAAGTTCGGGGAATATTCGCCGACGCGGACCTATTACGGTCACGCCGCTGACAAGAAGGCGAAGCGCAAATGAGCAAGGAAAAGAACCCCCGCCGCGTGGCGGACAACGAGGCGATGGCCAAGCTGCGGATGCTGAAGACCAGCCCGCAGAAGCTGAACCTCGTGGCCGGCCTGATCCGTGGCAAGAAGGTCGAGAAGGCGCTTGTCGACCTGACCTTCTCGAAGAAGCGCATCGCGATCGACGTGAAGAAATGCCTTCAGTCGGCCATCGCGAATGCCGAGAACAATCATGGTCTGGACGTTGACGAACTGGTTGTCGCCGAAGCCTATGTCGGCAAGAACATGACGCTCAAGCGCGGTCGCCCGCGTGCGCGCGGCAAATTCGGCAAGATCCAGAAGCCGTTTGCAGAACTGACCATCAAGGTCCGTCAGGTTGAGGAGACCGCATAATGGGACACAAGGTTAACCCCATCGGCATGCGTCTTCAGGTCAACCGGACCTGGGACAGCCGCTGGTATGCAGATACCAAGGATTACGGCAATCTGCTGCTGGAAGACATCAAGATCCGCGACTACATCAAGCATGGCTGGTGGGACTTCGTCACCCGGCGCGACAAGCGTTCGCCGGGCGATGCGGGGATCTCGAAGATCATCATCGAGCGTCCGCACAAGAAATGCCGCGTGACGATCCATTCGGCACGTCCGGGTGTGATCATCGGCAAGAAGGGTTCGGATATCGAGGCGCTCCGCAAGGAACTGGCCAAGATCACCAAATCCGAGTTGCACCTCAACATCGTCGAGATCCGCAAGCCGGAACTTGATGCGCAACTGGTGGGCGAGAGCATCGCGCAGCAGCTGGAGCGTCGGGTATCGTTCCGCCGCGCCATGAAGCGTGCGGTGCAGAACGCGATGCGGATGGGTGCCCTTGGCATCCGGGTCAATGTCGCGGGCCGCCTTGGCGGCGCCGAGATCGCCCGGACCGAGTGGTATCGGGAGGGCCGCGTGCCGCTCCATACCCTGCGGGCAGACATCGACTATGCACATGCCGAGGCGAAGACGGCCTATGGCATCATCGGCATCAAGACCTGGATCTTCAAGGGCGAGATCATGGAACACGACCCGCAGGCTCGTGACCGTCGCCAGCAGGAGCTTCAGGAAAGCGGCGGAGCCTCGCGCCCGCGCCGCGACCGCTGAGGAGGGCTGAGACATGTTGCAACCGAAACGGACAAAGTTCCGCAAGATGATGAAGGGCCGCATCAGCGGCGACGCGAAGGGCGGGTCCGACCTGACCTTCGGCACCTTCGGCCTGAAGGCCCTTCAGCCCGAGCGCGTCACCGCGCGCCAGATCGAAGCCGCCCGGCGGGCCATGACGCGCCACATGAAGCGTCAGGGCCGCGTCTGGATCCGGATCTTCCCGGATACGCCCGTCACGTCCAAGCCCGTCGAGGTTCGGATGGGTAAAGGCAAGGGGTCGGTCGATTTCTGGGCCTGCAAGGTCAAACCCGGTCGGATCATGTTCGAGCTCGACGGCGTGACCGAAGCCACGGCGCGCGAGGCCCTGCGCCTTGCGGCCATGAAGCTGCCGATCAAGACCCGGCTCGTCGTCCGCGAGGACTGGTAAGCGCGTCTCGGGTTGGTCCCGCGCGCCCATGCATTTCACCCTCGGCGCAGCGATGCGGCGGGGGTTTTTCGTGGCGGAAGTTTTCGTGCGGCAACGAAGGGCATATCACCGGTCCATGACCCCCGGCTGAAAGGCATCCCATGTCCCGCATTCGACCCTTGTTCGTCACGCGCCTGTATCAGGCGGACCTGTCCGACCATGCCCCCGTCATCGATGCGAGTGAACTGGAGGCATCGTGCCTTTCGATCGCCGATGATGACGAGGCCGGGCAGGATTGGTGCGCGGCCAATGACTATCCCGGTTACACCTCTTACGCGTCGCTGACCGATCTGCCGTGGCGGTTTCCGATCTTCGGGGATCTGGTCAAGGCGCTCGATGCCCATGTGATGGCCTTCGCCGCCGCGCTCGCCTTCGACCTTGGCGACCGGGGGCTGAAGCTGGAAGACATCTGGATCAACATCCTGCCGCAGGGCGGCACCCATGGCAGTCATATCCACCCGCACAGCGTGATTTCCGGGACGACCTATGTGGCGATGCCCGAAGGGACCTCGGCGCTTAAACTGGAAGACCCGCGCCTGCCCATGATGATGGCGGCCCCGCCGCGCCACCGCGACGCGCCCGAGGATCTGCGCAGTTTCGTCTATATCCGCCCCAGGGTCGGCGCGGTGCTGCTCTGGGAAAGCTGGTTGCGTCACGAGGTGCCCATGAACATGGCCGAGGACGAGCGCATCAGCGTCAGTTTCAACTACGCCTGGGCGTGATCCGGTCGGAAATCTGCACCGATGCGGCACGGCGCTGTTGCAAAAGTCCGATGACCAAGGGTTCATTTGGCGAATACAAGGCGTGAGACGCGGTCCATGCGCAAGCCACCTCCCGCCTGCTATCGCACGACGACCTGGTCCAGCTACACCGCGTCGCTGACACAGGGGGGGCGCCGCGCACCGTGAACCGGCGTGACATGGCTTCCAAGCGCCGCGTCGGCGCGGTATGCGCAGGCGTATGGTCGCCCTGAAA
>CAZTUG010000178.1:0-3269 GCA_964615955.1 uncultured Roseicyclus sp. | reverse complement strand
CCTGAAATCGTTCGGCGTGCCGGTGGTGGTGGCGATCAACCATTTCGTCACCGATACCGAGGCGGAAATCGAGGCGATCAAGGCCTATGTTGCGGGCCATGGGGCCGAGGCGGTGCTGTCGCGCCACTGGGAATTGGGCTCGGAAGGGTCCGCGCCGCTGGCCGAGAAGGTGGCGGCGCTGGCCGATAGCGGCGTGGCGAATTTCGCGCCGATATATCCCGACGAGATGCCGCTGGCCGAGAAGATCCAGACCATCGCCAAGCGCATCTATCGCGCCGACGAGGCGCTGATGGACCAGAAGATCCGCGACCAGTTGAAGCTGTGGGAGGATCAGGGCTACGGGCACCTGCCGGTGTGCATGGCCAAGACGCAGTATTCCTTCACCACCGACCCGAACCGGCGCGGCGCGCCCACGGGCCATTCGGTGCCGGTGCGCGAGGTGCGGCTGTCCGCCGGGGCGGGGTTCGTGGTGGTCGTCTGCGGCGAGATCATGACGATGCCGGGCCTGCCGCGCGTGCCGTCGGCGGAGTCGATCTTCCTCAACGACGAGGGCCAGATCGAAGGCTTGTTCTGATCCCGGGCTGTCGGGTGGACGCGCGTGCGGGCACGACGCCCCACCCGCCATCCCGCAAGGAGGTGCCTTGATGGCGGCTGAAGTGATTGACGGAAAGGCCTTTGCGGGCCGGGTGCGGGCGCAGGTCGCCGCGCAGGTGGCGGCGTTGAAGGCAGATCACGGCATCGTGCCGGGCCTTGCCGTGGTGCTGGTGGGCGAGGATCCGGCGTCCGAGGTCTATGTCCGCAACAAGGGCAAGCAGACGGTCGAGGTCGGCATGCATTCGGTCGAGCACCGGCTGGAGGCCGCGACCTCGCAGGCTGAGGTGCTGGCGCTGATCGCGGCGTTGAACGCCGATCCGGCGATCCACGGCATCCTGTGCCAGTTGCCGGTGCCGGATCATATCGACGGCGACGCGATCCTGAACGCGATTGATCCCGCGAAGGATGTGGACGGGTTCCATATCTCGAATGTCGGGCTGCTGGGGACGGGGCAGAAGGCCATGGTGCCCTGCACGCCGCTGGGGTGCCTGATGATGCTGCGGGATCATCACGAGAGCCTGTCGGGGATGGAGGCGGTCGTGGTGGGGCGGTCCAACATCGTCGGCAAGCCGATGGCGCAATTGCTGCTGGGCGATAGTTGCACGGTGACCATCGCGCATTCGCGCACGAAGGATCTGGCGGGCGTGGTGCGCCGGGCCGACATCGTGGTGGCGGCTGTCGGGCGGCCGCAGATGATCCCCGGCGACTGGATCAAGCCCGGGGCCACGGTGATCGATGTGGGGATCAACCGGGTGCCGCGTGCGGAGGACCCGAGCAGGATGCGGCTCGTCGGGGACGTGGATTACGACAGTTGCGCGGCCGTTGCCGGGGCGATCACGCCGGTGCCGGGGGGGGTCGGGCCGATGACGATCGCCTGCCTGCTGGCCAATACCCTGACCGCCTGTTGCCGGGCGAACGGGTTGCCGGAACCGGAGGGGCTGACCGCCTGACGCTGAGGGGTGGGGGGATGATCGCACCGCAGGTGCGTCGGGCGGGGATGATCGCACCGCAGGTGCGTCAGACCGGAATCATCGCACCGCAGGTGCGTCAGACCGGAATCATCGCACCGCAGGTGCGTCGGGCGGGGATGATCGCACCGCAGGTGCGTCGGGCGGGGATGATCGCACCGCAGGAGCGTCAGACCGGAATCATCGCACCGCAGGAGCGTCAGACCGGAAGCATCGCACCGCAGGAGCGTCAGACCGGAACCATCGCACCGCAAGGGCGTCAGACCGGGATCATGGTGCCTTGCAGCAGGGCCACGTCGCGCAGCGTGCCGTCTTCCAGTTCGGCCTGAACGGTACAACGTGTCACGCTGAGGCGGCGGCCGGATTTCAGCACTTCGCCCGTTGCGACGAGCCTGCGGCCCATGGCAGGTGCAATGAGGTTGATCTTCATTTCGACCGTCATCACCTCGGCCCCGTCCGGCATCATCGTCAGGGCGGCATAGCCCGACGCGCTGTCGCCAAGGCTGAAGGATGCGCCTGCATGGGCGACGCCATGTTGCTGGCTGATCGCGGAGCTGATGGGCATGGAGAGCGCCACGAGGCCCGGCTCCACCCGTTCGACGCGCACATTCAGGGTTTTCATCAGGCCCATCCGCTCGAAAGATTCGATAAGGGCGCGGCGGCGGCTGTCGATCATCGTTGCACCTGAAGGCGTTAACAAAAAGTAAGTTGCGGCATGGGGATCGCCCCCCTTATCCTCGTTCGAACAACGATGCCAAGAGCTAAACAAGCCATGCCGCCCCAACAACCCGACGCGACAGGGACCGTTCGCCGCGATTGGATCATACGGTTCGGGCTTGGCGCATTGGTTGCTTTGCTGGCCGCCCTGGTCGGGCCGTATTCCACCTATGAACGGTTTTCGCTGGTGGAAAGGCTGGTCTACTGGGGCGGGATGATCATGGTCCTTATCGCGCCGGCGGTTCTGCTGCGGGCAGCGGTGTGGCGGCTCTTGAAGGGCTCGCCCGTGACGTTGGACCTGATTTCGGCGGTGGTGATCGCGGCGGTGATCGCGCCACCGATCTGGGCCTTCAATCTTTTCGTGATGGGCTTCGATGTGCATCGGCCCTTGGTGCTGGCCGAGCACATGGCCATCGGGTTGCTGATCTGCCTGATGCCCGTCGTGTTGCGCGCCTACATGCGGGCGGCGCAGGCAAGTTCCGGTGGCGCGCGCGACGCCGCCCCGACGCCCGCGCGGCGAGACGAGCCTGCCTTCCTGCGGCGGCTCGATCCCGACAAGCGGGGCGAGGTGTGGCGCGTCTCGGCGAACGGTCACCATCTGGATGTGCTCACCTCGATGGGCGAGAGCCGGGTGCGCCTCCGGTTTTCCGATGCCTTGCAGGAGCTGGAGGGGTTGGACGGCACGATGGTCCACCGATCCCACTGGGTTGCCCATTCGGCGATCCGCGAGATCGTGCAGGACGGGCGCAGGCACCGCATCGTCCTGCAGTGCGGGATCGATATCCCGGTGAGCCAGACCCGCGCCGAGGCGCTGCGGGCGGCGGGGGTCCTGACGGACTGACCGGGGCCGCACGACCGCTCAGCGCGGCATCGGCACCGCAACGGGGACAGGCCCGATCAGGATCGCCCGCGCCTCGGGGCCCATGAGGCTTGCCAGCACCGCGTCGTGGCTGGAGAGCCCGCCGGTATAGGTGCCATAGGCGGGCAGGA
>CAZTUG010000177.1:0-3315 GCA_964615955.1 uncultured Roseicyclus sp. | reverse complement strand
ATCGAACGCCCGATCGAGAATACAGCAAGGCCCGGAGCAGACGCTCCGGGCCTTTTTGAGGTCGCGCGCCTGTTTGTCACGCGGGGCAAGGGGGGTTAAACTATTGCTCGAAAACAACAAACCCGTTTCCGGTAACGAAGCGTCAACCCATTCACGCCCCCCCCCGGCACAGCCGCCCCGCAAGCGCGTGGTGGGGTGCACGGGGCAGTTGGCCCGATGTCGAGACACATGGCGGCACGGCAAAACTCCCCCTTGCCCCACCCACTGATTCCCCCTATACGCCCGTCATCCGACAGGGGTGCGCGAGGCGTGCCCCTTGTCTGTTGCGAAACAAGTCGGACCAATCCGCCGCGACGAGGATGTGCGATGAGCGCCCATCCTCCAATCCGGAAGAGACCCTCCAGAGAAGGGTGATACAATGGCCGTAGCCAGCCAGACGATCCGCATTCGCCTCAAGGCGTTTGACCACCGTGTTCTCGATGCCTCCACGCAGGAAATCCTGAACACCGCCAAGCGCACGGGCGCACAGGTGCGCGGGCCCATCCCGCTTCCCAACAAGATCGAGAAGTTCACGGTTCTGCGTGGGCCGCATGTCGACAAGAAGTCGCGCGACCAGTGGGAAATCCGGACGCACAAGCGCCTTCTCGACATCGTCGATCCGACGCCGCAGACCGTGGACGCGCTGATGAAGCTCGACCTCGCCGCCGGTGTCGACGTGCAGATCTCGGTTTAAGGAGGGCTACGGAACATGTTGCGCTCTGGTGTAATCGCGAAAAAGGTCGGGATGACCCGCCTTTTCATGGAAGACGGCAAGCAGATCCCTGTGACCGTTCTTCAGTTGGATAAATTGCAGGTCGTGGCACAGCGCACGCCCGAGACGGATGGCTATACCGCCGTTCAGCTTGGCGCGGGCACGGCCAAGGTCAAGCGGACGACGGCGCCGATGCGCGGGCATTTCGCCAAGGCCAGCGTGGAGCCCAAGCGCAAGCTGGTGGAATTCCGCGTCGATCCGGCTGCCATGCTGGACGTGGGCGAGGAAATCATCGCCGACCATTACTTTGAAGGTCAGTTCGTGGACGTCACGGGCACCTCGATCGGCAAGGGGTTCGCCGGTGCCATGAAGCGGCACAATTTCGGCGGCCTGCGCGCGACGCACGGCGTGTCGGTGTCGCACCGCTCGCATGGCTCGACCGGTCAGTGTCAGGATCCGGGCCGCGTCTTCAAAGGCAAGAAGATGGCCGGTCACATGGGCGCTGCCCGCGTGACGACCCAGAACCTGCAGGTGATCCGCACCGACAGCGACCGTGGCCTGATCATGGTCAAGGGTGCCGTGCCGGGGTCCAAGGGGGGCTGGGTGACGGTCAAGGACGCGGTCAAGAAGGCGTTCCCCGACAGTGCAATCGTGCCCGCCGCCCTGCGGTCGGCCGCAGCCGCAGCCGCCAAGGCCGCCGAGGAAGCCGCAGCCGCCGCCGCCGCCGAAGCGGAAGCCGCAGCAGCGGAAGCCGCCGCAGCCGAACAGGCCGCGATGGAAGCCGCCGAAGCCTCCGAGGCCAATGCACCCGCTGCCGACGCTGCAGATCAGAAGGACGGTGAATGATATGAAAGTCGACGTTATCAAACTTGACGGCAACACGGCCGGCTCGGTCGACCTGGACGAGGCCCTGTTCGGTCTCGAGCCGCGTGCCGATATCCTGCACCGTGTCGTTCGCTGGCAGCGCAACAATGCGCAGGCCGGCACCCACAAGGTGAAGACCCGCAAGGAAACCAGCTATTCCACCAAGAAGATCTACCGCCAGAAGGGCACCGGCGGCGCACGCCATGGTGACCGGAACGCACCGATCTTCCGCCATGGTGGTATCTACAAGGGTCCGACCCCGCGCAGCCATGGCCACGAATTGACGAAGAAGTTCCGCAAGCTGGGGCTGCGTCATGCCTTGTCGGCCAAGGCCGCCGAGGGCCGCCTCGTGATTCTCGACTCCATTGCGATGGACAGCGCGAAAACCTCCGCCCTGGCCAAGCAGGTCAAGGAAATGGGGTGGAAGCGGGCGCTGATCATCGACGGCGCGGATGTGGACGCCAATTTCGCCCTTGCGGCGCGCAACATCGAAGGTCTCGATGTCCTGCCGTCCATGGGCGCCAACGTCTATGATATCCTGAAGCGGGACACCCTGGTGATCACGAAATCGGGTGTCGAAGCACTGGAGGCTCGGTTGAAATGAGCGCTGAAGCAAAACATTACGACGTGATCCGCAAGCCGCTGATCACCGAGAAGACCACGATGGCGTCCGAACATGGGGCCGTCGTGTTCGAGGTCGATATCGCCGCGAACAAGCCGCAGATCAAGGAGGCGGTCGAGGCTGTCTTCGGCGTGAAGGTGAAGGCCGTGAACACGTCCATCACCAAGGGCAAGGTCAAGCGGTTCCGCGGCCAGCTGGGCACCCGGAAGGACGTGAAGAAGGCCTATGTGACGCTTGAAGAGGGCAACACGATCGACGTGTCCACCGGCCTCTGAGACGCGCCCGGGGCGGGATTGCTCCTGTCTTGCAAGACATCGAAGCCCCGGCTGCGCAAGCGGCCGGGGTTTTTCTGTGTCCAACAGCGTGAGCAGGTTGGCGCGGAAGGCGCTTGACCCTCTCCCGGCAACCCCCTAACAGACGCCATCGACACAGCCCCGGATTCGTCCGGGGCCGTTCGTTTTGCGAGAGAGGCACCCGGATAGGGTAGATCAATCGCATATCAATCCGGGCACCTACGGGGGCCTACAACATCAGGGAACGCGCGGCCGAGCCGCGCAGACCCGCCAAGCAAACGGAAGACAGTTAACATGGCACTCAAGTCGTATAAGCCGACGACGCCGGGCCAGCGTGGGCTGGTACTGATCGACCGTTCGGAGCTTTGGAAAGGACGTCCCGTCAAGGCCCTCACCGAGGGTTTGACGAAGAAGGGCGGACGGAACAATACCGGACGGATCACGGCGCGTCGTCGCGGCGGTGGGGCAAAGCGCCTTTACCGCATCGTTGATTTCAAGCGGACCAAGTTCGACGTGGACGCAACCGTCCTGCGGATCGAATACGATCCCAACCGGACCGCGTTCATCGCGCTGATCCAGTACCACGACGGGGAGCAGGCCTATATCCTCGCGCCCCAGCGCCTTGGCGTCGGTGACAGGGTCGTCGCCAGCCAGAAAGCGGACATCAAGCCGGGCAACGCGATGCCGTTCAGCGGTCTGCCGATCGGCACGATCGTCCACAACATCGAACTGAAGCCGGGCAAGGGCGGCCAGATCGCCCGCGCGGCCGGCACCTACGCGCAGTT
>CAZTUG010000176.1:0-3324 GCA_964615955.1 uncultured Roseicyclus sp. | reverse complement strand
ATGATCGGCGAGATCGGCGGATCGGCCGAGGAAGAAGCGGCGCAGTTCCTGAAGGACGAGGCCAAGCGCGGGCGGTCCAAGCCCACCGCGGGCTTCATCGCCGGCCGCACGGCGCCTCCGGGCCGCCGCATGGGCCATGCCGGCGCCATCGTGGCAGGCGGCAAGGGCGGTGCCGAAGACAAGATCGAAGCCATGCTCAGCGCGGGCATCGTGGTGGCGGACAGCCCCGCAGGCCTCGGCGAGGCGGTGCTGAAGGCGATCGGGTAATGCAGCGCTCCCTGCCTCCCGTTGTCGGTCGTCCGGCTGCCGCGTCCAGCGCGGCGGCCCGGCTGGCTGCGGTTGTGGCGGGGAGCCTGCGCGGCACCGCGCCCCGAAGTGCGGGAACCCTGACCTGCAAAACGCTCCGTTCTGTGGTCAAACCGGCGGCATTTGACCCCAACGCCGTTCCGGAGCGCTTGCCATGACCTTTTCCGACGCCATCCGTCACAACATCGTGCACTGCACCAATTTCCGCGGCCGCGATCCGCGGTCCGCCTATTGGTGGTATATCCTGTTCATCAGTCTCGGCTCGATCGTGACGTTCACCGTCGACATGATCCTGTTCTGGCCGCCCTTCGACCAGTTCGCAGGCTTCATGGCCGACAATTTCGGTTCCCTGAGCGATTTCTATATCAACGTCATCCCGATCACGACCTTCTGGTATCTTCTGAACTACCTGCCGATTCTGGCCTGCGGTGTGCGCCGGATGCACGATTGCGACCGGCCCGGATGGTGGTTCATCGCCGTCCTCGTCTTCGTGACCGTCATGTCGATCGTCGTCTTTCAGGTCGTCGGCCCGCAATCGGCCGAACTGATGCGCGTGGCCTTCGATTCGAGCGTCTCCAACGCCGAACTCGACCGTCTGCTTGCGGATATCGAAGAGCTCAACCGCACGTCGTCCATCCTGTCGGGCATCCAGACCCTGCCGAGCCTCCTCATCATCATCTGGATGGCCACCAAGGGCACGTCCGGCCCGAACCAATACGGAGAGGATCCACTGGCATGATGACAGGCGATCGCACAAGGCGCATTCTCCGCATCGCAGGACTTGGCGCGGCCCTGGTCCTCGGCACGGAACCGGGTCAGGCCATGGGCTGGTTCAACTTCGCCGGGGGCGATGGCGACACGGTTCATGCCCCCTGTCTGTCGGCCCACACCACGGACACGGCCGTGGTTGCCGCCATGCGGGATGCCGGGTGGACCCATCTGCGCGAAGACAGTGCCCGCGCGGCCGCGGCCCAGGCCCCGGAAGAAGCCAACCAGGCACTGATCCGTCTCGAGGGACCTTTCGAGACCGTCGAGGAAACCGAAATCTTCGTCGCCCGCGTTGCCGCCGCGGTGCCGCAACGGGTCAGCCTTGTGCAAGTCTTCACACGGGGCGATCTGTCCGCAACGATCTGGATCGAACCAACGGGCGAGGGCGCGGCATTGCTGCAATGCGTCTTCGCGGGTCGCTCCGTGCCGGGCGTTGGCGCCATTCTTGGTGATGCGCCGCTCGGGTCTGACGGCTTGGTCGCCTTCGTCTTCAACCAGGTGACGCCCGAAGCCGGTCCCGACACCCGCCAGTTGCGCGTCGATGCGATGCGTTTTACCGGCCCCGCCCGCGTCCTCGCCCCCCTCAGCGGGCGGGAAGCAATCCTTGTCACCCATGCGACCGGGCCATCGCAATGATGGCGTGGGCGTGTCATCTCCATCCCGACGGGTCGCCGCGCCGCGCCTGCCCTCCCGCTTCGCGGGCGAGGACGCGATCCTCGTGTCGCCGGCGGTGCGGGAGGCCGCCGTGCCTGTGACGCTGGTCCCCGAGGTGCCGCAATCACGATGTGCCGCACTGACGCGCCCGCTCATCCCCGCTTCGTCCCCTTTCCCCGCAATCCGAGGACTTGACCGATGACCGACCAATCCCCCAACGACCAGTTCCGCGCCTCCAGCTTCATGCAGGGGCACAACGCGGAATACCTTGAACAGCTCTACGCGCAATATGCGCGCGATCCAGGCGCCGTGGACGCCGCCTGGGCCGAATTCTTCAAGGCCCTGGGAGATGCGGGCGATGCCGAGGCCGAGGCCACGGGCCCGTCCTGGGCGCGCCGCGACTGGCCGCCGGTGCCGGGCGACGACCTGACCGCCGCGCTGACCGGCGAATGGCCCGCGCCGCCCGCGGCCGAGGCGCGCGAGGCAGGCCGCAAGATTGCCGTCAAGGCCGAGGAATTCGGCGTCAAGCTGACCGACGACCAGATCCAGCGCGCCGTTCTGGACAGCATCCGGGCGCTGATGATCATTCGCGCCTACCGGATCCGGGGCCACCTTGTCGCGGATCTCGACCCGCTCGGCATGCGCGACCAGACCGTTCACCCGGAACTGGATCCCGAAAGCTACGGCTTCACCGACGCCGACATGGACCGGCCCATCTTCATCGACAACGTGCTGGGGCTCGAAACCGCCTCCATGCGGCAGATCCTCGAAATGGTGCGCCGGACCTATTGCGGCACTTTCGCACTGCAATTCATGCACATCTCGAACCCGCTCGAGGCTGCCTGGCTGAAGGAACGGATCGAAGGCTACGGCAAGGAAATCGCCTTCACCACGACCGGTCGCAAGGCGATCCTGAACAAGATGGTCGAGGCGGAAGGGTTCGAGAAATTCCTCCACGTCAAGTATATGGGCACCAAACGCTTCGGTCTTGATGGCGCCGAAAGCCTGATCCCGGCGATGGAGCAGATCATCAAGCGCGGCGGCGCCCTCGGGATCGAGGAAATCGTCATCGGCATGCCGCACCGGGGCCGCCTGTCGGTTCTGGCCAACGTGATGAGCAAGCCCTACCGCGCGATCTTCAACGAGTTTCAGGGCGGCAGCTTCAAGCCCGAGGATGTCGATGGGTCGGGCGACGTGAAATACCATCTCGGCGCGTCGAGCGACCGGGAATTCGACGGCAACAATGTCCACCTGTCGCTGACCGCCAACCCCTCGCACCTTGAAGCCGTGAACCCGGTGGTGCTGGGCAAGGTCCGCGCCAAGCAGGACCAGAAGAACGACCGCGACCGCGTGAAGGTGATGGGCATCCTGCTGCACGGCGACGCCGCCTTCGCGGGGCAGGGCGTGGTGGCCGAGGGGCTGGGCCTGTCGGGCCTGCGCGGGCACCGCACCGGGGGCACGATCCATATCATCGTGAACAACCAGATCGGCTTCACCACGGCGCCGCATTTCTCGCGCTCGTCGCCTTATCCGACCGACATCGCCCTGATGGTCGAAGCGCCGATCTTCCACGTCAACGGCGACGATCCGGAGGCC
>CAZTUG010000175.1:1565-3351 GCA_964615955.1 uncultured Roseicyclus sp. | reverse complement strand
GGTTCCAGACCTGCCGCGCCCTGCACGTGCTGCAAATCATCCTGGGCACGGTCGAGGTGCCCGGCGGTTTCCGGTTCAAGCCGCCCTACCCCAAGCCCGCGACAGCCCATCCCAAGCCCCACGTCGGCATGACCCCCGGCGCGCCGCTGAACGGCCCGCATCTGGGGTTCGTCCACGGGCCGGAGGATCTTGCGCTCAAGGCCGACGGATCTCCCGCGCGGATCGACAAGGCGTTCACCTGGGAAAACCCGATGTCCAGCCACGGGCTGATGCACATGGTGATTTCCAACGCCCACGCGGGCGATCCCTACCGGATCGATACGCTGTTCATGTACATGGCCAACATGTCGTGGAACTCCTCGATGAACACCGGCGGCGTGATGGACATGCTGACGGACACCGAGGCCGACGGCACCTACAAGATCCCCCATATCCTCTATTCCGATGCCTATGCCTCCGAGATGGTGGCCTATGCCGACCTGATCCTGCCCGACACCACCTATCTCGAACGCCACGATTGCATCAGCCTGCTCGATCGTCCGATCTCCGAGGCCGACAGCGCGGCGGATGCGATCCGCTGGCCCGTGGTCGCGCCGGATCGCCCCGGACATGCAGGCGTGAAGGGCTTCCAGTCCGTGCTCTGCGATCTCGGCGCGCGGCTTGGCCTGCCGGGCTTCGTGAACGCCGATGGCAGCCCGAAATACGCCGACTACGCCGACTACATCGTGACCCACGAACGCAAACCCGGCATCGGTCCACTGGCGGGCTGGCGCGGCGACGGCAGCGACCATGGCCGGGGCGCGCCCAACCCCGACCAGTTGCAGCGCTACATCGACAATGGCGGCTTCTTCGAAACCCATGTCCCCGACAATGCCCGCTACATGAAGCCCTGGAACAGCGCCTATCAGGACTGGGCCGTGACGATGGGCTTCTACGACGCGCCGCAACCCTACCTGTTCTCGCTCTACGTGGAGCCGTTGCAGAAATTCCGCCGCGCGGCGCTTGGCCACGGGCCGATCCAGCCCCCCGACCACCTGCGCGCGCAAGTCGCCGAAAACATGGACCCCCTGCCGTTCTGGTCCGATCCCGCCCCGGCGAACCTCGCCGCCGACTATCCCATCACCGCGCTCACCCAACGCCCGATGGCGATGTATCACTCCTGGGGCAGCCAGAACGCGTGGCTGCGCCAGTTGCACGGCCATAACCCGCTCTACCTGCCCACCCGCCTGATGCAGGCCAACGGCCTGACGGACGGCGACTGGGCGCGCGTCACCTCCCCCCATGGCTCGATCACCGTGCCGGTTATGGAAATGGCCGCCCTGAACGACACCACCGTGTGGACCTGGAACGCCATCGGCAAGCGCAAGGGGGCCTGGGCACTCGACATCGACGCCCCAGAGGCGACCCGCGGCTTCCTCCTCAACCACCTGATCCACGAGCTGCTGCCGCCGCGCGGCGACGGCCTCCGCTGGGCCAATTCCGACCCCATCACCGGCCAGGCCGCCTGGTTCGACCTGAAGGTCCGTCTCGAAAAAGCCGCCGCGCCCGCCGAAACCCTGCCCGCCCTGCCCCCGATCGGATCGCCGGTCCCCAAGGGCCCCGCCAACCTCGCGTGGAAGGTCCGGCAATGACCTTCCTTCATCTTGGCAGAAAACCTCTCGGGGGGATCGAAGGGGGGCAGACAGCCCCCCTCGCGCGGGGGTCCGGGGGGCGCGCAGCCCCCCGCCCGGTCGCCCGCGCCAGCGGGCGACATACCCCACACACCGCCCGCGCCAGCGGGCGACAT
>CAZTUG010000175.1:0-1465 GCA_964615955.1 uncultured Roseicyclus sp. | reverse complement strand
GTGATGACCCAGCTTCCCCCCGCGACCCAAAAGAAACTCGGCCTCGTCATCGACCTCGACACCTGCGTCGGCTGCCATGCCTGCGTGATCTCCTGCAAAGGCTGGAACACCGAGAATTACGGCGCGCCGCTCTCCGATCAGGACCCCTATGGCGCGGACCCCTCCGGCACCTTCCTCAACCGCGTGCATTCCTACGCCGTCACGCCGCTGGCCACCTCCGCCAAGCCGCACCCGACCACCCAAACCATCCACTTCCCCAAATCCTGCCTCCATTGCGAGGACGCACCCTGCGTCACCGTCTGCCCCACCGGCGCCTCCTACAAACGCGCCGAGGACGGCATCGTTCTGGTGAACGAGGCCGACTGCATCGGCTGCGGTCTCTGCGCCTGGGCCTGCCCCTATGGCGCGCGCGAGATGGACGCGGCGGAAGGCGTGATGAAGAAATGCACCCTCTGCGTCGACCGCATCTACAACCAGACCCTGCCCGAGATCGACCGCACCCCCGCCTGCGTGCGCACCTGCCCCTCGGGCGCGCGCCATTTCGGCGACCTCGGCGACCCCGATAGCGCCGTCTCCCACCTCGTGGCCGAACGCGGCGGCTTCGACCTGATGCCCGAACAGGGCACCAAACCCGTCAACAAGTATCTCCCCCCCCGCCCCAAGGACACCTTGCCGGACCTCGACATCCTCTCCCCGTATCTCGCGCCGGTCACCGAAAACCCCGGCGGCTTCCTCGGCTGGCTCGACCGCGCTCTCGACAAACTCCCCGGCCAATCCTCCAAGACCGGGCGAGGCTGACCATGCACCCGGCCCCCTCCGTCATCCTTTTCACCACGCTGTCCGGCGCGGGCTTCGGCCTGCTGGTGTTCCTCGGCCTCGGCCTGCCCGAGGTCTCCGGCTTCACCGCCTTCGCCTTCTTCGCCATCGCCTACCTGCTGGCCGTGGGCGGCCTGCTGGCCTCCACCTTCCACCTCGGCCACCCTGAACGGGCGTGGAAGGCGTTTTCGCAGTGGCGCACAAGCTGGCTCTCGCGCGAGGGGGTCTGCGCCGTGGCGGCCCTGCTGGTGATGGCCGCCTACGGCGCGGGCCTCGTGTTCCTGAACGCCGCCCTTCAGCCGCTGGGCTATCTCGGCGCGGCGCTCAGCCTCGGCACCGTCTTCACCACCTCGATGATCTACGCGCAGATGAAGACCGTCCCGCGCTGGCACACGCCGCTGACACCGGCGATGTTCCTGACGCTGGCACTGGCGGGCGGCGCGCTTCTGGCCGGGCAGGTGCGATTGGCGATCGCGCTGCTGCTGGCCTCAGGCGCCGCGACCGTCGCCGCGTGGATCCTCGGCGATACCCGCTTCAAGGCGTCGGGGACCGACATGGAAACCGCCACCGGCCTCGGCCAAATCGGCACCGTCAAGGCGTTCGAGCCGCCCCATACCGGCACCAACTACCTGCTGCGCGAATTCGTCCA
>CAZTUG010000174.1:0-3357 GCA_964615955.1 uncultured Roseicyclus sp. | reverse complement strand
GATGATCGTACGCGAATTGACCTCGGGCATCTATTTCGGCGAACCGCGCGGCATCCACCGCGAGGGCAATGAACGGGTCGGCGTGAATACCCAGCGCTACACCGAATCCGAGATCGCCCGCGCCGCGCGGTCCGCGTTCGAACTGGCGCGGCGGCGCAGCAACAAGGTCTGCTCGATGGAAAAGGCCAACGTGATGGAATCCGGCGTGCTCTGGCGCCAGGTGGTGAACGAGGTGCACGCCGCCGAATACGGCGATGTCGAACTCAGCCACATGTATGCCGATAACGGCGCGATGCAGCTGGTCCGCGCCCCCAAGCAGTTCGACGTGATCCTGACCGACAACCTGTTCGGCGACATCCTGTCGGACTGCGCCGCGATGCTGACCGGATCGCTCGGCATGCTGCCCTCCGCGTCTCTGGGTGCCCCGATGGAGAATGGCCGCCCGAAGGCGCTCTATGAACCCGTCCACGGCTCCGCCCCCGATATCGCGGGGCAGGGCAAGGCGAACCCGATCGCCTGCATCCTCAGCTTCGCCATGGCGCTGCGCTATTCCTTCGATCTCGGGGACGAGGCGACGCGCCTTGAGCGCGCGGTCGAGGCCGTTCTGGCCGATGGCCTGCGCACCGCCGACCTGATGGGCGCGGACGGCGGCGCCCCGATCGGCACGTCCGAAATGGGCGACGCGATCATCGCCAAACTGGCGGCCTGATCCCCTCGTCAAGGCGGCGGCGCTGTGACACCATCGGGACAGTCCTGACCAAAAGAGGTTTCCCGATGATCCGCGCCGCCCTTTTCGCCAGCGCCCTGCTTGCTGCTGCCCCCACCCATGCCGACACGCCCCAAACCGGCGATGTCGTGCCCGACCTGACAGCCTTCACCGATCCCGCGCTGATGGCGTTCGAGTATTTCGGCGAAGGGCGGCCGAACCTTCGGATCACCATCGCCCCGACCGAGGATTTCGCCCTTGGTGTCACGGTGGAGGAAACCGGCTTCCTCGATGACTCCGTCGCCGGGATCCGGGATGCCTACGTGGTGCAATACACCGCCGATGGCTGGGAAGTGCTGTCCACCGAACGGCTATTCAGCTGTTACCGAACGCCGACGCAGGATTGGCAAGCCGCTCTTTGCCCCTGACCCCTTGAACCTCGGGCACAGGCTGTTATCGCTACCAAGGATGTCAGCAATGATCCGCGATTGACCCATGCCACCGAGCTCCAACCTCCGCGGCGCCCTGCTGGCGCTGGTTGCCTTCGCCGTCTTCGCCACCCACGACGTGCTGATCAAGTATCTTGGCGGGTCGTATTCGCCGTTCCAGATCGTGTTCTTCTCCGTCCTGTTCGGGTTTCCCTTCGTCACCGTCCTGCTGCTGCGGGACCAGACGGAGGCGAATCTGCTGCCGACCCATCCGTGGTGGTCGCTGGCCCGCACGCTCGCCTCGGTCGTCACCGCCTTCACCGTGTTCTATGCCTTCTCCGTCCTGCCGCTGGCGCAGACCTACGCGATCTTGTTCGCCGCGCCGCTGCTGATCACCGTGCTGGCGATCCCGCTTCTGGGCGAAAAGGTGGGCTGGCGGCGCGGCCTGGCCGTTCTGGTGGGCCTCGCGGGCGTGATCGTCGTGCTGCGCCCCGGGGAAACGGACCTGTCCCTTGGCCACCTTGCCGCCCTTGTCGGCGCGGTCAGTTCCGCCCTCGCGTCCGTCATCGTGCGCAAGATCGGGCGGGAAGAACGCTCGGTCGTGCTGATCCTCTATCCGATGGTGGCGAATTTCGTGCTGATGGGCGCGGCGTTGCCCTTCGTCTACCAACCCATGCCCTTGCTGGACCTTGGCGCCCAGGCGGTGATCGCGGCGCTGGCGCTGGTCGGCACCGCCTGCGTGATCGCGGCCTACAAGGCGGCGTCGGCCATCACCGTCGCGCCGATGCAGTATTCGCAGATCATATGGGCGACCTTCTTCGGCTTCCTGCTCTTCGACGAAAGCCTCAGTTGGGCGACGATCGCGGGATCGGCGATCATCATCGCCTCGGGGCTCTACATCGTCCTGCGCGAAAGCATGGGCGGGCAGTCGGCGAACACGCCCGTCCTGCGCACCCGGTCGCGGGCGGGCATGCCCTCCGCCCCCCGTGTCGCGGTCTACGTCCCCGACGAAAAGCGCGGGCCCGATCCAGAATGATCCGCTGCGGTGTGCCATCCGCCGGTCGGCGCGCCGTTCCCCCTTGCATTGCGCCCGCGCGCCCGCTATCCCGCGCGGCACGGTCGGGCTGTGGCGCAGCCTGGTAGCGCACCTGCTTCGGGAGCAGGGGGTCGGAGGTTCGAATCCTCTCGCTCCGACCAATTATCCCCCTGATATAAAACATAAATTCCTGAACCCCTCTCAGGCGCACATAAGCGCCGACAGGAACGAAAAGGAACAAAAGTCCCTACTCAGGGACCAAGACCCCCTGAAAAACTCCCTGTCGCTGGCAAGAACTTGGGGTTTGAACTGTGCCAACGACTCGCTCATTCAGATTTCGAGTGACTCTATTCGGCTGGAGGGCATGCAATGACCGGCAAATCTCCACAAACATCTCTCACCAAACCGCGGCCCAAACGTGCGCCAAGACTTAGGAACCGTTCGGCCCGAGCAGGCGCTTCGCTTGACGCCGCGTCGGTCGAAGTGGTTGTTGCTTTAGGACTTGCTCCGACCTCGAAACCGAACAAGTGGCCGAAACTCGCGAAGAAAACCCCGAACGTTCAGGGGGATGCAGGCGTTGCGCCTAACGTTCCGGTTCCGGTCATAAGCAAACATCAGTCAGATGGTTTCGCAGTAAAGAAAATGCCAGATGATCCCGCGTGGATCGCGCTCTGGCATGATCTGGACAACATGTCCAAGATGCAGTTGCGGGCCAAGTATGAAGGCGAGGCCAACAACCACAGGAACATGAAGCAGCGGGTAAAGACCTGTGGGGCGGTGGTGCATCCCGACTTTCGCATCTTCAAGGACTTCCTGCGCTTGGTCGGACCGAAACCGACAAAAAAGGCGACCGTCGACCGGATCAACAACGACGATCCCGAGTATGCACCCGGCAAGGTGCGATGGGCCGATAAGGCCACGCAGAACAGCAACAAGGGTGATAGCCTGATCTTCACCTGCCTCACCACTGGGCGCAGCTACACCGCCTCCCAGCTAGCAGCGAAACAGGGGGCCACCCCCACCGCAATCAGGAAGCGCCGTAAACAGGGGTGGACGGACACGGAGATCATCGCGGGCCACAGGAACAAACTCGTTCCCGTGCCAAGCGTGGTGCCGATCCACGGCAAAGGTTCTATCCCGGCAAAGCAAAAGGCGACAAAGCAAATCCTGTTTGAGAGAAACAGGGA
>CAZTUG010000173.1:0-3363 GCA_964615955.1 uncultured Roseicyclus sp. | reverse complement strand
TTTCCGGCCAAGGACCGCTCCGGCCGCCTCGGCCCGGTCGAAGAACCCCACCTCGGCCGCCTGATGGCCAAGATCCGCAAGCCCGCCGCCCCGGCAACCGAACGGCTGACCTATCAGCCGCCCGTCGAGGCAGCCACGCCCGAACACCCGCAATCCTGATCACAGAAGGAGGCACCCCATGGGGTCCTGGAACGATTTCAACGACGCGCAGAGCAACACCAACCTCATCCCGAAAGGCACGCTGGCCAAGGTGCGCCTGACCATCCGGCCGGGCGGGTTCGACGATGCAGCACAGGGCTGGACCGGCGGCTATGCCACGCGCGGCTCGACCGGGGCGGTCTATCTGAACGGCGAATTCACCGTCACCGAGGGCCAATACGCCCGACGCAAGATCTTCACCCTGATCGGGCTCTACAGCCCCAAGGGCCCGGATTGGGCCAACATGGGCCGCAGCCTCGTGCGCGGCATGCTGAATTCGGCGCGCGGGATTTCCGACAAGGACCAGTCGCCGCAGGCGCAGTCCGCGCGCCGGATCAACGGGCTCAAGGACCTCGACGGGATCGAATTCCTCGCCCGGATCGACGTCGGCACCGATGCCAGCGGCGACGACAAGAACGAGATCCGCAGCGCGGTGACGCCGGACCACCGGGATTACGCCCAGAACATGGGGCTGGCGCCGTCCTTCGCCGGACAACCCGCCGCAGCAGTCCAGCAACCTGCCGCGGCACCACAGCCGTCGACGGGCGTGCCCGGCCGTCCGTCGTGGGCGCAGTGAGGGTCTGATCCATGCGCCTTCGCCCCCGTCAAAGCCTCTTCGTGGAGCGCAGTCTCGCTGCGCTCTGCGATCACGGCAACACCCTCAGCATCGCCTCGACGGGGTTCGGCAAGACCATCGCCCTGTCGGCGGTCGTCGCGAAGTCCCTTGAGGGGAGCGACGCCAAGGCCTGCATCCTCGCGCATCGCGACGAGCTGACCGCGCAGAACCGGACCAAGTTCGGCCGGGTCGCACCTGATATCTCCAGCTCGGTGTTCGATGCCGAGACCAAGAGCTGGGCCGGTCGGGCGACCTTTGCCATGGTGCCGACCCTTTCGCGACCCGCGAATCTTGCCGCAATGCCCACGCTGGACCTGCTGGTCATCGACGAGGCGCATCACGCGGTGGCTGACAGCTACCGCCGGATCATCGACCATGTTCGGGGCGCCAACCCGGCCTGCCGGATCTTCGGGGTCACCGCCACACCGAACCGGGGGGACCGCAAGGGGCTGCGCGAGATCTTCGACAATGTTGGCGACCAGGTCCGGTTGGGCGAACTGATCGCGTCGGGCCATCTGGTGCCGCCGCGCACCTTCATCATCGACGTCGGCGTCCAGGAACAGCTGCGCGCCGTCCGCAAGACCGCCGCCGACTACGACATGACCGAAGTCGCGCAGATCATGAACCGCGCGCCGGTCACCGACGAGGTGGTCCGGCACTGGCAGGAGAAAGCGAGCGAGCGACCCACTGTCGTGTTCTGTTCCACCGTCGCCCATGCAGAAAACGTGGCGGCTGCTTTCAACGGCGCGGGTATCTCAGAGGCAGTTATTCATGGCGATCTCGATGCCGGCACGCGCCGTCGGATTCTTGCCGCATACGCTTCGGACGAAATCCGCGTCATCGTGAATGTCGCGGTGCTGACCGAAGGCTGGGATCATCCGCCCACATCCTGCGTCGTGCTGCTGCGCCCCAGTTCCTACAAATCGACCATGATCCAGATGGTTGGGCGGGGCCTGCGTACGGTGGATCCCGAGGAACACCCCTGCATCGTCAAGACCGACTGCATCGTGCTGGATTTCGGGACGTCGAGCCTGATCCACGGCACGCTGGAACAGGATGTCGATCTGGACGGCAAGACCGAGACCGGTGAGGCCCCGACCAAAACCTGCCCGGCCTGCGAAGCGGAAATCCCGCTCGCGGCCACAGAATGCCCGCTGTGCGGCGAAGCTTTCCCGCGTGAGGTCCCGGAGACCGGCGAAGGCGATGATGCCACCCCGCTGTCGGGTTTCATCATGTCGGAGATCGACCTTTTGAAGCGGTCAAGCTTCGCTTGGGTCGATCTGTTCGGCGATGATGCCGCCCTGATGGCCAACGGCTTCAATGCCTGGGGCGGGATCTTCTTTCTGGACGGCCGGTGGCACGCCGTCGGTGGATCAAAGGGTCGTGCGCCTAGATTGCTGGGCGTGGGTGAGCGGACGGTCTGCCTCGCACAGGCCGATGACTGGCTGAACGAATACGAGACCGACGAAAGCGCCTTCAAATCGAAGGGCTGGCTCAAGCAGGCCGCAACCGAAAAGCAGCTGCAATACCTTCCGCCCGCGTTCCGCCAGGATTACGGCCTGACCCGTTATCGCGCCTCGGCGCTGATGACCTTCGGCTTCAACAAGCGCGAAATCCGCCAACTCGTCGGCCGCGCCAGCCCGGACATCGGGAGGGCAGCGTGAACTTTGGTGCGCACATCGTATCGCCACCCGAACCGGCTGCGGAACCCGCGCGCCACTGGCATCCGCGCATTCAACCCTGCGCCGTCTGCCTGCGCCCCGCCAAAGGCTTCGGCTTTTTCAACCCGACCAATACACGCCCCCGCAAACATCGCTGGTTCTGCTCGATGCCTTGCCAGGCATGGTTTGCGGCCCGCCATCGCAAAGGACTGACCATGCAGGGAACGACTGAGGAAGAACGCCTCGCCATCGCGCTGGTGATGAAGCGGCTGGGCCAGACCATGGACCAGATCGGCTGGGACAAGCGGCTCCGCGATCTCACCACCGCCGACGTCACTGCGCTGATCGAGGAGGTGCTGGAAGGTTACGGGGCCGAGATGTCGCGCATCGCCACATCATCGGAGGTGCCATTTTGACACTGGATTTCAACCCGCGGCCCTCCATCGCCGACCGGATCAACACATTGGTCGACGCAGCACTCATCGCCGAACGAGAGGCGACGCCGCCCCGGACATATCTCGGCGCGTCCCGGCTGGGGCATGCCTGCGAGCGCGCCTTGCAGTTCGAATTCTCGGGCGCGTCAAAGGACGAGGGCGCGGATTTCGGCGGCCAGACGCTGCGGATCTTCGAGATCGGGCATCAGCTCGAGGATCTGGCGATCCGCTGGCTGCGTGCGGCCGGTATCGACCTCTACACCCGCAAGGGCAATCGCCCCGATGGCGAGCAGTTCGGCTTTTCCGTCGCCGGTGGCCGCATCCGTGGCCATGTCGACGGGATCATCGCCGACGCCCCGGCAGCACTCGGTCTGCGCTTCCCCGCGCTCTGGGAATGCAAGACCATGAACGCCAAGAACTGGCGCGCCTGCGTCAAGGACGGGGTCACGGTCTC
>CAZTUG010000172.1:0-3411 GCA_964615955.1 uncultured Roseicyclus sp. | reverse complement strand
CCATTGATCAGCACCACCATCGGCTGCCCCTCGATCATGTCGCCCGGCGTGGCGTTGTAACGCTCGCCGTCCTGCGGCTCGCGGCCCCGGGTGGACACGATCTCGCCCTGCTCCAGGAAGGCATCGCTGACCCGGATCGCCTGGGTCAGCAACCCGCCGGGGTTGTTGCGAAGGTCCAGCACCACGCCGTTCAGGTTCTCAAGGCCGCCGACGTCCTCGATCAGTTCCAGCAAGCCGTCGCGCAGATTCGGGAAGGTCTGGTCGCTGAAGGTGGACACGCGCAGGATCGCGGTGTTGCCCTCCAGCCGGGCGCGCACGGCGGTCAACTGGATGCGGTCGCGGGTGATGGTCAGGTCGAACGGCTCGGCCTCCCCCTCGCGCACCAGCGTGATGACGATGTCGCTGCCGATCGGGCCGCGCATCAGGTCCACCGCCTGCTCCAGCGTCAGGCCCAGAAGCGCCTCGCCATCGACATGGGTGATGAAATCGCCCGCCTCGACGCCGGCCTCCATCGCGGGGGTGTCGTCCATCGGCGTGATGACGCGCACGAAGCCGTCTTCCTGCGTCACCTCGATGCCGAGCCCGCCGAACTCGCCGCGCGTCTGCACCTGCATGTCGGCGAAGTCATTGGCCGAGATGTAGGAGGAATGCGGATCGAGCGAGGTCAGCATGCCGTTGATCGCCGCTTCGATCAGGTCGGCCTCGTCCACCTCTTCCACGTAGTTCTGGCGGATGCGCTGGAAGATGTCGCCGAACAGATCAAGCTGTTCATACACGGTCGAGTTGTTCGCCGCCTCCTGCGCAATGAGTGGACCGGCCACCTGCGTGCTCAGCAGAACGCCGCTCGCAATACCACCCGCGGCGGCCATCAAAAATTTCTTCATCGCTGGTCGTCCTTCATTGTCCTGCCCGGTCCGGGCTACCCCGCGTGGCGCCTAGTCAATAGCGAACCACTCCATCGGGTCCACCGGGCTCCCGCCCTGTCTGAGTTCCATATAAAGCGTTTCCAACAGCCCGGCGCCACCACCAAGCGCATCGGAAACGATCAAATCCGCGCCACTGGCGCCTTCTTCCCCCGGCATCAGGCCCAACGGGGCATTCGCGGCGACAAGATCGCCCGGCGTCACGAACAGGTCGCCTGCCCCTGCCAGGATGATCAGATAATCCTCCTGCGGCTCGAGGATAATGACATTTCCGTAATCGAGAAGCGGCCCGGCATAGCGGATGCTGGCGGGCCAGGGCGCGGTCAGCAGGGCCTGCCGTGGCACCGCGAAAAGAACACCGGGCCGGGTGATGCCGGCCGCGTCCGCCTCGTTGAAGCGCCGCAGCACCGCACCCAGCGCCGGCAGCGGCACGGCACCGCGCGCGGCCTCGAACTCGGGCAGGGCGGCGGTGGTGTCGGCCGTGGTTTCACCCAGCATGGCGGCGAACCCGGCCAGGCTGTTCACGCTTTCGAGGATCTGGCGCATCGCTTGCGGGTTCAACGCGAAGCGTTCGGGCAAGGCAACCCGGTCCGCGATCGCCTGGCTCAAGGCCGCGCGGGCCTGCTGCACGCCCTGAAGCGCGGCTTCCAGTTGCCCGACAGCGCCGACCTGCACCGCACGCAGGGCGGCCAGTTCCTCCACCTGCTCGCGCAGCGCCGCCGCCTGCCGCGCGACGGCGGGGGTGACATCGGCCACGATCATGCTCGACCGCGCCGTGCCCAGCGGACCTTCCGGGTGCAGCAGCGTGGCGGGGGCCGGGGCATCCTCGATCCGTTGCAGCACACCCAGAAGCTGGCCCAGGCGTCGCCGCTCGGCCTCGAAGACCAGAAGGATCGTCGCCTCGCGCACCGCCGCGTCGCGCAGGCCCGCGCGCAAGGCCTCCAGCCCGCGCTCATAGGCGCGGACCGTCTCGGTCAGCGCCTCCACCTGGTCGCGGGCGCCATCGGCATCGGCCAGCGCCTGCGCCGCGTTCTCCAGCATCACGCCCGCCTCGCGCGCGGTCGCCGCCGGGTCGCCTTGCGCGGAAGCCAAATCGGCGGCGGGCGCGGCAAGAACCGCTGCAAGCAACAGCGCGCGCATCCTCATGTCAGCAGGCTCTTCCCGGTCATCTCGGCGGGCAGTTCCAGCCCCATAAGCTGCAACAGGCTTGGCGCAAGATCGGCCAGTCGCCCGTCGCGCAGCGCAGCGCCTTCGGGGCCGCCGACAAGGATCACCGGCACAAGGTTCGTGGTGTGGGCGGTATGCGGCCCACCCGTCACCGGGTCCACCATCATCTCGCAATTGCCGTGATCGGCGCAGACGATCATCGCGCCGCCGACCTCGTCCAGCGCCGCGACCACCTGCCCCAGCCCGGCATCCACCGTGGCACAGGCCGTCATCGCGGCCGCAAGGTCGCCGGTATGGCCCACCATGTCGGGGTTCGCGTAATTCACCACGATCAGGTCGTAGCGGTCCCGGATCGCGGCCACCAGATGCTCCGTCACCTCGGCCGCCGACATCTCGGGTTGCAGGTCATAGGTCGCGACGGCGGGGGATTTCGGCATGCAGCGATCCTCGCCCACCTCCGGCACCTCCACGCCGCCATTGAGGAAGAAGGTGACGTGGGGATATTTCTCCGTCTCGGCGATGCGGAACTGCCGCAGCCCCGCCTTCGCCACCCATTCCCCCAGCGTGTTCGCGATCTTCTGCTTCGGGAACACCGTCGTCATGTAGGCGTCATGGGCCGTGGAATAGTCGACCATCCCCAATTTCGCCGCGAACTCCGGACGGCCCGCGACATCGAAGGCCTCGAAGCCCGGATCGCCCAGAGCGGCCAGTATCTCGCGCGCGCGGTCGGCGCGATAGTTGAGCATGAAGATCCCGTCGCCGTCCGCCATGCCCGCGTAGTCCCCGATCACGCTTGGCGGAATGAACTCGTCGGTCTTGCCGGCATCATAGGCGGCCATCACCGCCGCTCCCGGCGTCGCCGCGCCATCGCCCTGTCCATGCACCATCGCGCGATAGGCGCGTTCCACCCGGTCCCAGCGGTTGTCGCGATCCATGGCGAAATAGCGCCCCAGCACCGTCACGATGCGCGCCCCCTCGGGCAGGCGACGCTCCAGCCCCGCCACGAATTCCGCCGCCGAGCACGGCGCGACATCGCGCCCGTCGGTGATCGCGTGGACCGCCACCGGCACGCCCGCCGCCGCGATCTCGGCAAGGGCCGCCTCCAGATGGGTCAGTTGCGAATGGACGCCGCCATCGCTGACCAGCCCCATCAGATGCGCGGTGCCGCCGCTTCGCTGCAAGGTCTGGATGAACGCCGTCAATGCGGGCCGCCCGGCGAACTCCCCCGCCGCGATCGCGTCGTTGATCTCCACAAGGTCCATCTTCACCACCCGGCCCGCGCCGATATTGGTGTGCCCGACCTCGGAATTGCCCATCTGCC
>CAZTUG010000171.1:0-3427 GCA_964615955.1 uncultured Roseicyclus sp. | reverse complement strand
GAGCGTTTCGTTTACACCGAAAATGTCGGGGGTTCGAGCCCCTCACCACCCACCAACTGACCCTGTGCGCAGCGCATGGCCAGGGCGTGCGCCCCGTTCTGCCCTGATCCGGGCGCACCCCGGCATTGACGCGAAGAGCGGTCGCTGCCAGCGTGGACGGGTTGTCGCCCAGACGGAGCCCGCCCATGCCCGATCCGATCATGCCCCCCGGCCATGGCAATCCGCTGCAACCCGCAATCATCGTCTACCTCGTCTATGCGGGCAGCTTCTTCGTGCCCTTCGTGGCGATTGGCGGCCTTGTCTACGCCTATGTCGAACGGGGCCGCGATCCGGTGCTTGACAGCCACCTCGATTTCCAGATCCGCACCTTCTGGTGGGGTCTGTTGATGCTGGTGGCCGGGATCGTGCTCAGCTTCATCCTCGTCGGCCTTGCGGTGATCCTTTTCTGGTTCATCTGGGCGGTCGTTCGGATCATCACCGGCATCCAGTTGGCGCAGGCGCAGCGGCCGATTTCGGGGGTGGAGCTGTTCGGACTGAAAGCGATCTGACCTGCGCGTCACAGCACGAAAGACGTGCGATTTGTTTTAATTCGCGCGCCCATGCAGATCGGGTATACGGGACCAACCCATCGCGAAAGGCATCATCATGAGCTGGAACCCCGCCCTCGACCCGCACACACCCACCGGCGACGCCGTGGATGCGATCGACACCGTGATCGTGCCCCGCGCCCGCGACCTGGGCGATTTCGAGGTGCGGCGCGCCCTGCCGGCGCCGAAACGGCAGATGGTCGGGCCGTTCATCTTCTTCGACCAGATGGGACCGGCGGAATTCATCACCGGGCAGGGGGTCGATATCCGCCCGCATCCCCATATCGGGCTGGCGACCGTCACCTACCTCTACAAGGGCAAGTTTCATCACCGCGACAGTCTCGGAACCGATCAGTGGATCGAGCCGGGGGCGGTGAACCTCATGACGGCGGGCCATGGCATCACCCATTCCGAACGCATCGATGGCGAGATGCTGCGCCGTCCCTACTCCCTTGCGGGGATCCAGACATGGATCGCCCTGCCCAGGGATGCGGAGGATCATGCCCCGGCCTTCGCCCATGCCGCCAGGTCCGACCTTCCGCTTCTGGAGGGCGAGGGCAAGCGCCTGCGCCTGATCCTCGGGACCGCCTATGGCGAGACGGCCCCCGTCGCCACGCCATCGCGCCTGTTCTACGCCGATGCCTGGCTGGACCCGGGCGCGCGGTTGCCGATGCCCGACGGCCACGAGGATCGAGGCGCCTATGTGGTGGAGGGTGCGGTGACCATTGCGGGCAACACGTTCGACGCGGGCCGGATGATGGTGTTCCGTCCCGGCGACGATGTGTCGATGACGGCGGGTGGACAGGGGGCGCGGGTGATGCTTCTTGGCGGCGACACGCTGGACGGCCCGCGCCATATCTGGTGGAACTTCGTCGCCTCCTCGAAGGAGCGGATCGAGGAGGCGAAAGAGGCGTGGCGGCAAGGCGATTGGGCCCATGGGCGGTTCCAGTTGCCCCCCGGCGACGATGCGGAGCATATCCCCTTGCCGTAACGGTCCGGTCGGCCCGGGTTCGGGACGTGTCCGCACCGCAGGCAAAGTGCGCGTGGTGCCGGTCCCGTTGCCCCGGCTGTCCGGCGGTGCACCTCCGTGGCGCTGCCGTGGCCCATCGTGAGGTCTTGCGCGCGACCCGGAGGACGGGCACCAATCCGGCAATGGACCTGCGCCCCGCCATCGCCTCCGACCTGCCTGACATCGCGCACCTGCACGAGGCCAATTGGCGGCGCGACTATGCCGGCATCCTGCCGCAGGTCGCCCTTGGTGCACGGTTGAGCGGCTATATGCAGGACCGCTGGCGCGACGGCGTGCTGGCCAGAAGCCGCGTTTTCGTGGTGCGCGACGGGGACGGGCTGACGGGCTTTGCCGCGATGCTCGACGAAGGACCCGATGGCTGCGCCTTTCTCGACGCGCTGCACGTGGCGCCCGTGTCGCGTGCCCAGGGCGTCGGGCGGGCGCTGATGTCGGCCGTCGCGGTCCTGTCCATGCCCGGCGCCCTGACGCTGGAGGTGCTGTCGGCCAATCACGATGCGCGCCGCATCTATCGCGGCTGGGGCGGCAAGGAGAGCGTGGAGTTCACCGACGAGATCCTCGGCATTCCGGTCCCCGCCGTCAGCGTCGGCTGGCGCGATGCCAGGGCCCTGGTGGATCGGTTGAGCGGGGTCGCGACATGAGCACCCCGCTGGCCCCCCGATCAAGTGCCCCGGTGCCTGTCTCGACGGACGCGACGCCGACGCGCGCGATCGGGCTGATCCTGCTGGGGATGGTCCTGCTGTCGGGCAACGATGTGCTGTTCAAGCAGATGTCCGGCGATTACCCGCTGCACCAGCTTGTCTTCACCCGCTCGGCCATCGGACTGGGTGTCGCGAGTGTCGTGCTCTGGCAGCAGGGCGGGCTGGTCCTGTTGCAGACGCGCCGCCCGGTGCTGCACCTGGTCCGGGCGCTGCTGATCGTGCTGGCAAACATGCTCTACTTCGCGGCGCTGGTCGCGATGCCCCTTGGCGTGGCAACCGCACTTTTCTTCGCGGCGCCGCTGTTCATCACCGTGCTGGCGATCCCGGTCCTCGGGGAACGGGTCGGCAAGCATCGCCTGACTGCCCTGCTGATCGGTTTCGCGGGCGTGGTGGTGATGGTTCTGCCGCAAGGGGCAAGATCCGAGGATTGGGCCGATGTCCCGCGTGCCGCCCTTCTGCTGCCGATCGCCGCGGCGGCCTGCTATGCCGGGATGCAGGTGATGACCCGCAAATTGGGGGAGGCGTCCTCTGCCGTGGCGATGACGATCTATATCCAGGTCGCGTTCCTGGTGGTGTCGGGCCTGTTCTACCTGGTGGCGGGGGATGGCCGCTTCGTCGATGCGGCACAGGGCGAGAGCATGACCTTCCTGTTGCGCGCCTGGGTCTGGCCCGCGCCCGAAGACATCTGGAAATTCGCCGTCCTCGGCGGCATCGCGGCGGCGGTCGGCTTGTGCCTGGCGCAGGCCTATCGCATCGGCAATGCGGCCACTGTGGCGTCGTTCGAATACGTGGCGCTGCCCATCGCGATCGTGGCGGGCTGGCTCGTCTTCGGCGAACGTCCCGGCTGGGTCTTGCTGGCGGGCTCGGCCCTGATCGCGCTGGCGGGGCTTTATGTCTTCGCGCGCGAACGTGCGCGCCCCGGAGACGGCCCGGCCGCCGGACGCCCGATCCGGCGTGGATAGAACCAATTCGGGGGCTTCCTCCAGAAAGCCGCGAAACCGCGCCTCTGGGCGCTTGACGGGGCTGGCGTGCCCGCTTACACCGCCCCTCACGCCGGGGTCGACCCCGCGCAAGGGTGAGCGGTTGTAGCTCAGTTGGTTAGAGTACCGGCC
>CAZTUG010000170.1:0-3428 GCA_964615955.1 uncultured Roseicyclus sp. | reverse complement strand
ACCCCGTGGCCGCGGATGCCGCAGGGCACGATGCCGTCGAAATGCGACAGGTCAGGCTCCACGTTGATGGACAGGCCATGGAAGCTGACCCATTTGCGCAGGCGCACACCGATGGCGGCGATCTTGTCCTCTCGCGGGGTGCCATCGGGCAGCGGCGGCTTCTCCGGGCGCGCGACCCAGACGCCGACACGGCCCTCGCGGATCTCGCCCCGCACATTGAATTCGGCAAGTGCGGCGATCACCCAGGTCTCGAGGTTCTGCACGAAGGCGCGCACGTCGCGACCCCGCGTGTTGAGGTCCAGCATGACATAGGCCACGCGCTGGCCTGGCCCGTGATAGGTATATTGCCCGCCGCGCCGGGTGTCATGGACCGGGAAACGGTCCGGGTCGCGCAGGTCGGCAGGGTTCGCGGAGGTTCCGGCGGTGTAAAGGGGCGGGTGTTCCAGCAGCCAGATCGCCTCGCCGGCATCGCCGCGTGCGATGGCATCGGCACGCGCCTCCATCTCCGTCACGGCGAGGTCATAGGGTACGAGGCCGGGTGAGGTGATCCATTCGGGCATTGCGCGGTTCTACAAGGCGGTGCGGATTTCGGATAGGGGGCCTTCATGGGGCCAGGCGTGGCGGAAGCCCCGCCTGCCGCAGCACTGAAACGTTGCCGCGGCTGACGGGAATATCGGGCCCATGGGCCATGGCGAGCAGGGCGCGGTCGCCGTCGCGGGTAGCGGCGGTGACGTGGGCCGTGGCGATCCAGTGGGAGAGGTGGACCCGCAGTCCGGGGGGCGGCGCGGTCTCGGCGATCGCATCGGCAAGGCGGTTCAGCAGCAAATCCTCGCCGCGCGTGGTTCGCATGCGGGTGTAGTGGTCCTCGGCCGAGTGCGCGAGGAGGGGGCCGCGCTTGTCCAGCGGCAGGCGGTCGAGCAGGGCGGCCAATGCCACCATGATCACTCCGCTCGTCGGGGTGCCGTCCCGCCGTCGCCATTCACGAAGCGCGGATTGCGATTGCCGGTCACTCACGTGTGCATCCTTGCCATTGGCGTATCAGGGCTGGCGCGATCCGCGCGCTTCGAACGATCCGGGAGCATCCCTATCCCAACACCATGGCCCGTGCCAGCATTCGGCGCGCGCCACGCGACCGGAGACCCGACAATGACCCTTGCCGCCCTGTTGCCCCCCTGGTGAACATGCCACTTTACCCGCAGATCCACGTCGCGGCCGCGCTGATGTCCGTCTTGTTGGGGCCCTTCAGCCCGATCCACCGGCTGTCGGTGTTGCCCCTGTGGTCGCTGTGGACCGGGATCCGCCATGCCATCGCGCGGCGTATCGCGGCAGGCAGATACACGGGTTGCGTCGGCCGAGCTGGCGCGGAGGTAGGGGATTCCCGCCTCGGAATCTGGCGATTCTCTGTTAGTATCCACGGCAGAGAGATTGCACCTTCCTGCCTGCGGAGAGTTTTTACAATGTTTGCCAGATATTTGACCAGCGCGTCCCTGATCGCTGCCATTGCCATTTCCCCCATCGCGACCGCACCGGCGCAGGCGCAGGACGCCCGCGACGTGCTGGGTGCGCTGCTTCTGGGCGGTGCCGTCGGTGCCGCCATCGTCGCCGGGAACCAGCCGCGCCCGACCGTGATCCAGCCCGCGCCGCCGCCGCCGCCGACCGCGCAGCCAGCTCCGCCGCGTCAGCCGACCAATCCGCAACAGCCCGTCCGCGCGGCGATCCCGGCCACGGAAGCCGGACGGCAGGTCCAGACGGCGCTGAACTATTTCGGCTTCGACGCCGGCTATGTGGATGGCCAGGTCGGCCCTGCCACCCGCCGCGCCGTGGAGCGTTACCAGGCTGCACTGGGCCACCCGGTCAATGGCAATTCCTTCCCCGAACCGCAGGCGCAATACCTGATCGGTGCCTATCTGTGGGCCACGAATGGCGGACAGAGCCAGACCGGGCTCTATGGCACGCCGCTTCTGGTCGCCTATCGTGGTGTTCTGAATGGAACGGCGGGTCCGACCTATGCCGGTCAGCCCGGTGGCGGAACCACCGTCATCGTGAACCCGGGCACCACCACTGTCGTGCCCGCACCCGGCACCGACGCGCCCGTCACGACGGTCGCCGCGCCGGCGGCTGGCCCTGTCCCCAACCTGTTCGCCGGGTCCGCCGGTGCGCCGGTCCTGTCGTCGCATTGTGCCGCGGTCGCGCTGCAGGGACAGGCGAATGGCGGGATGATGACGCTTGGCAACCTGAGCAATCCCGGCTTCGCCCTGTCCGAGCAGTTCTGCACCGCGCGGGCGTCCGCCGTGAACCAGGGCCATGACCTGACCGAAGCGATCACCGGCCTGACCTACGAGCAGATCAGTGCGCAATGCGAGGGGTTCGCGGGCGCGATCGCCCAGCAGACCGCGCTGATCGGCACAGTGACGCCGCAGCAGGCCGTGGCTTCGGCGCAGGGCTTTGCCAATTCCACGGGCATCCCGAGCGCAGAGCTTGCCGCAACCGCGCGGGTGTGCCTCGGGATCGGATACAGCACCGACAACATGACCATGGCGATGGGCTCGTCCTTGATCCTCGCCGCAGCCGGTGAGCCCGCTTACGGCGAGTTGCTGGGGCACCATTTGCGCGAAGGCTACGGCGTGGCGGTGGACGATTACCGCGCCCATGAATGGTTCGAGGTCAGTCTCAATGCGATCGAACGCGGAGCGCCCGCTGTCTTCAGTCCCTCCGATGCCGGTCGTCTGCCGTTGATCCGCCAGGCCGTGGCGGTTACCCTTGGCGGTCAGCCACAGGTCGTTCCGACCGGCGCGCCGGTGCCGACGCTGAACTTCGCGCCGCAAGACGTCGTGGCTCCGGCCCCGCAGGCGGTTCCGCGTCCGACCGTGACGCCCGCACCGGTCAATGTCGTGCAGCCGGTGCAGGTCCCGGTCGCCCCGCGGATCGTGCCCGTGCCGGTCGTGCCGGAAGTCGTTCTGAGCCAGGAGCCGGAAGTCGTGATCGCGCCGCTGAGCGTGAACAACTGACCGTATTTCAAGCATGAAAGACTGAAGCGGCGGGTCCATTGGCCCGCCGTTTTCCGTGGCACCGATCCGGGCGGAAAAAACCCTGCGCGTGGTCGACGGACCCCCTTCACAACGGGCGCGCGAGGGGCTAGAGAGCGCTCCACTACCTGGCACGTGCGCTCGTGGCGGAATTGGTAGACGCGCAGCGTTGAGGTCGCTGTGGGGTAACACCCGTGCGAGTTCGAGTCTCGCCGAGCGCACCAGTCATGATCGCAGCCTGACGGCTGCGAAATGGCACGGCATCCGGACCGGAATGGTACGCCTGCGGATCCTCAGGGTAAATCAATGGTAGATCAATTCGGAATTGCCCGCCTCCCCTTCTGCCCCCCAGCCCTCTGCCCCCCCCCCCCTCCCTCCCCCCCCCCCGCCCCCCCCCCCCCC
>CAZTUG010000169.1:0-3431 GCA_964615955.1 uncultured Roseicyclus sp. | reverse complement strand
CACACCAGCGACAGCATCACCGGCACCTCGACCAGCACGCCGACCACGGTGACCAATGCTGCGATGGAGTTCAGCCCGAAGAGCCCGATGGCCACGGCGACAGCCAGTTCAAAGAAATTCGACGTGCCGATCATCGCGCAGGGGGCCGCCACGTTGTGCGGCACGCGCCAGGCCTTTGCCGCCCAATAGGCGATCCCGAAAATGCCATAGGACTGGATCAGCAGCGGGATCGCGATCATCACGATCACCAGCGGCTGGCTGAGGATCACCTCGCCCTGAAAGCCGAACAGCAAAACGACCGTCGCCAGCAGGCCCACGATGGAAAAGGGCTTCACCTTTGCCGTGAAGGCCCCGACCGCCGCCTCGGCCTCGGCCAAGCTGGCCGCCCCGCGGGTCATCATCACGCGCGTGACGATGCCCGCCCGCCAGCGGGATCACGACATAAAGGCCCACGGACAGCACCAGCGTCTCCCACGGCACCGTGATGTCGGTGACGCCCAGCAGCAGCGCGACGATCGGCGCGTAGGCGAAGACCATGATCGCGTCATTGAGCGAGACCTGCGCCAGCGTGTAGTTCGGATCGCCCTTCGTCAGCTGCGACCAGACGAACACCATCGCCGTGCAGGGTGCGGCTCCCAGCAGGATCAGGCCCGCGATGTACTGGCCGCTCGTTCCCGGCTCGATGAAGGGGGCGAAGACCCAATCGAAGAACAGCACCCCGAGCGCTGCCATGGTGAAGGGTTTGATGAGCCAGTTCACCGCGAGCGTGATGATCATGCCCTTGGGCCGTTCATGCACCCGCGCCAGCGACCGGAAATCCACGGCCACCATCATCGGGTAGACCATGAACCAGATCAGGATCGCGACGACGAAGTTGACCGAGCCGTATTCGAGACTGGCCAGAAAGCTGACGAGGCCCGGCGCTGCCTGGCCAAGCGCCAGACCGGCGATGATGGCCAGCGCGACCCAGATCGAAAGATAGCGTTCAAATGCCGACATGCGTCTTTCCTTCGTTCAGTTCTGTACCGGGGCGGGTTCAATGACCGCCGGCATTTTCGCCCGACTCCATTCGGCCCATGACCCCTCATAATTGCGAACATGGGCAAAGCCCGCGACGTTCAGCGCCAGAACGGTATGCGCCGCGCGGATGCCGCCCTGACAATAGACGATCACTTCGGCCTCGGGGCGCAGCCCCAGCACGGTGAAGCGGGCGCGCAGATCATCCGCCGGGCGGAAACGATGGCTGGCCGGGTCGATCACGTCGGTCCAGACCATGTGCAACGCGCCGGGGATGTGGCCGGCCATCGACATTTCCGTGGGCGCCTGCCGCAGCCACTCGGCACTGCCGCGTACATCGAGGATCTGCCGGTCCGGGTCATCCATCGCCGCGCGTACATCAGCAGTTTCGGCCAGCAGGTCAGGCACGACGCGCACGGTAAAATTCCCGGGTTCCGGGTCTGGCGGGGGGGGCGTCCTCGACCGGCAGGCCGGCGGCCACCCATCCATCCCAACCGCCATCCAGCACCGCGGCCCGGGCGTGGCCATAGTGGCGCAGCACCCACCACAGCCGCGCGCCGAACAGGGTGTTGCCGTCGTCATAGGCGATGACCAGTGTGTCCGGGCCGATGCCGAGGCGCCCCATCGCTGCGGCGACCACGTCCGGGTCTTCCACCCGGCCGGGGTGGTGCAGATGCGGGTCAAGCGCAAGCTTGCGCGCGCCGGGAATATGCGCGCTCGTGTAACCTTCGCCCTTGCGGGTATCCACGATCACGACGCCCGGCGCATCCAGTCGCGCGGCCAGCCAGTCGGCGCTGACAAGCGGTGTTTCGGGCAGGTTCATTGTTGCGCCATCTCCACTGACCGGCCGACGAGCGCGCGCAGACGGTCCGCGCCGACTGGATCTTGCGCCAGCATCGGCACAACCGCGTGACGGCTGGCCAGCCGGTCGCGCACGGTGGCGATCTCGGGGGCTTCGGTCGCCGCGCGGGCGGCGAGGATCGGATGCGTTGTGCCGGTCGCGGCAAGGCTGGCGTTGACGACCCAGGCCCATGGCGTGATCCCGGCGCGCTTCAGATCCTCTTGCAGGCGGGCCGCTTCCAGAACCGGCGTGGTTTCGGCCAAGGTCACGATCAGGACCTTGGTCTTGTCGGGATCCTGAAGCCGCATCATCGGGGTGGTCATGTGGCTGGCATTGTCGCCCGCATGCCGCAGCACGTCGCGGTGGTAGGAGCCTGTCGCGTCCAGCAGCAGTAGGGTATGGCCAGTGGGTGCAGTGTCCATGACGACGAACTTCCGCCCCGCCTCACGGATCACCCGGGAGAACGCCTGGAACACCGCGATCTCTTCGGTGCAGGGCGAGCGCAGGTCCTCTTCCAACATCGCTCGACCCTGCGTGTCGAGGCTCGCGCCCTTGGTCGTCAGGATGTGGTCGCGGTAGGCTTGGGTCTCGGCCGCAGGGTCGATGCGACTGACCGTCAGGTGCGGCACGTCACCCGCCAGCGTCTCGGTCAGGTGGGCGGCGGGGTCGGTGGTGGTCAGCAGCACCTCATGCCCGCGCGCGGCCAGTTCCACCGCCACGGCGGCGGCGATGGTGGTCTTGCCGACGCCGCCCTTGCCCATGGTCATCACAAGCCCTTTGCCAGACGCCTCGATTCCATCGACCAGCGTGGCCAGAGCAGGAAGGTCGCTGTCGGCGGTGCGCGGTGCGGCCTTGGCCAGCACCACCGGCGTGTTCATCCGGCGCAGCGCATCAAGGCCCACGAGGTTTTCGGGCCTGAGCGCAAAGCGGCTTTGCGGCAGGGCGGCCAGATGTGCATCCATACCATCCAGCGCCGCGCGGTCGCGTGCGATCAGAGAGGCCGCCAACGCATCCCCCATATCCGCGTCCGGCATCAGCCCGTTGACGGCCAGGTGCTGGTTGCGGATGCCGATGTCAGCCAGTTCCCGGCTGGTGCGCGCGGCCTCGGCCAGCGAACTTGCGCGCGGGCGGGTGACAAGGATCAGACGAGTCCGGGCGGCATCGGACAGGCTGTCCACCGCCGCAGCGTAGCGCGCGCGCTGTTTCTCCAGCCCCGCCAGCGGGCCAAGGCAGGACGCATCGCCCCCGGTTTGCAGGAACCCCGTCCATGCGCCGGGGAGTTTCAGCATCCGGATCGTGTGGCCGGTGGGGGCGGTGTCGAAGAGGATGTGATCGTAGGCACCCGTCACGGCGTCATCGGTCAGAAGGGCCGTGAACTCGTCGAAGGCCGCGATCTCGGTCGTGCAGGCGCCCGAAAGCTGTTCCTCGATCCCCTTCAACGCCTTCTCCGGCAGCACCCCGCGCATCGGCCCGACGATGCGTTCGCGGTACTCGGCTGCAGCGCCTTCGGGGTCGATCTCCAGCGCGTCCAGTCCAGGGACTGTCGCAATCGGGGTCACCTGATCGCCGATGG
>CAZTUG010000168.1:0-3481 GCA_964615955.1 uncultured Roseicyclus sp. | reverse complement strand
TGTTGTTTGCGTTTCGACATCTCTGATCTCCTCCGTGTTGAAGATCAGCAAACTGAAAATCGTAGCTTATGTCAGTGTCCAGTTTTCGGGGGGTAGCTCACCGGGCCATGAGCTCCTCGCTGTCGAACGGCTTGGTGACGTAGTCATCGGCACCAAGGTCAAGGGCCGCGACTGTCTCGCTCGATGCCTCTCTGGCCCGCCCTTTACCCCAGCATGAACCGAAATCCGTCATCGTAGTTGGCTCACTTCTGGGGCAAATTAACAACGCAGCGCCAAACGTAAGCTTCCGGCGTAGGTTGCAGGCCAAGCCAGCGCGGGTCGTTGTCCCGACCCGGATGATCACATCGATCCTCGTCGGACCGCACTTTTCCTGGCAGGATCGATCCTGCGCGCGGGGTGGGACGGGAGGCGATCATGTTGATCTCTCTGCACATCCAGACGACTCCGATGCCGAAGATCCGGGCTGCGATCCTGGCGAGCAATGACCCCGAGGTGGTGTCTAGCGTGATCCCCATCCAGCGCAGTCTTTCGCAAATGCTTTGGCGCGAGAGGGCGGGATTCTCGCCGTTCCCTGCCCCAAGGACGAGGGCGTCGAGCCCGCCGATGGACGCAGCAAGCATGGGTTTCCGGGTTTGGTAGTGCCTGAAGCTACCCGCTCGCAGACCGACGAAGCAAGATCATCCCCGTGATTGGAGGACGGCCAAACCAATACGGGCGCGGATGTCGGGCGGTTCGGTCTCTACGGCCCGTACGATGGCCAGAAGATCCGCGCGGGTCGCATGAAGCTGGTCGATCAGCGTGACGACGACACCGAGCGCGTCGTCGTGCAGATCAAGAGCGTCTGCTAAATCGCAAAGCAATCGAAGCCGGGCAAAATCAACCCGGCGGAAGACATGGGCCGAGGTCTCCTCGGTCTCCTGCCGCACCGGGATCACCATCCCGGTTTCGATGAACACCACAAGGCGGGTGCGCGTCAGCAGCGGAATGGCGGCCAGAACCTCTTCTTCGGTCAGGTGGTCGGTCATGACGCGGCCTCGTTCAACATGTCCGCGCGCGGGTCGTGGGAATGAGTCTTGCGCCACTCGGCGAGAAAATCGCGCAAGGCCGCGTCGATCACTGGCGGCGCCACGATCTTCAACTCCACCAGTTGATCGCCAGCGGTGCTTGCCCCCGCCCGTGCCACGCCGCGACCCCGCAGGCGCAGGACCCGGCCCGAACTTGCACCTTCGGGGATCTTCAGGCTGACAGGCCCCGTGATGGTCGGCGCGGTGACCTTTGCCCCCAGAACGGCTTCGTCGATGGTTATGGGCAGGATGATCCGGATATCGTCACCCTCGCGCTGGAACACGGGATGCTGGCCTATCGAAAGGGTGATCAGCGCGTCGCCCGGCGGACCATCCCCGTAGCCGGTCCCGCCTTTGCCGCGCAGCCGCAGGGTCTGGCCGTCATGCGCGCCCTTCGGAATGCGGACCGCGATGCCGGACCCATCCGGCAGGGTGAGGCGCATCTCGCCCCCGCGCACGGCGTCGAGGAACGGCACCTCGAGCGCGTAACGAAGGTCCGGGCCGGGCGCGGAGAACCCGCGACTTCCGAAATCCGCACCGGCTTGACGCGTTCTCTGGCGCAGGATTTCCGCAAATATATCGGCTGGATCTGCTTGCGCCTCAAACCCACGCCGTTGCTGGTACGGATTTCCTCCGGCCTCGGCGAAATCGCGATAATATTGGCGCTGCGGCCGTTCAGCGCCCGCCCCATCGATCTCGCCCGCGTCGAAACGGGCACGGGTGTCGGGATCCTTCAGCAGGTCATGGGCGGCAGCGATGGCCTTGAACCGCGCCTCCGCCCCGGCGTCGTCGGGGTGCAGGTCAGGATGGCTGGTGCGCACCAGCTTGCGGTACGCCTTCTTGATGTCATCCGGTGTGGCGGATTTGGTCAGGCCGAGCGTCTCGTAAGGATCGACAGTCATCCGTCAGCCTTCCCTTCCCGGCAGGACCACCAGCCTCCCACATCGCATGGGGCTGTCGGTGCGGGCCTTGATGCAGATCAGCACATGGCAAGAACCGAGCTGATATCATGATCCAATCAACCGTCTTCCGTCCCGTCCGGGCTGTTCGCGGGCTTGGATAGGCAGATGGAAACGCGGGAACGACAAAAGGGATCCGACCCTTCAGCCAAGGTCGCCGTCGCGTCCACCAGGACCGGTGAGCCTCGTTTGCCAGCAGTGCGTCCGCAACCTGCGGCTCCGGTCCGTCGGCCATCGCGGCGCGTCTGGACCTGGGCAATTGGCGGTGTCTTTGCCGGGGCCGCGGGTTTGGGCCTCTATGTCCAACCGTGGGCAACCGGGCCGCTTGTCGTTGCAGTGGAAACTGCTGCCCTCGCCCCCGCAGCACGGGTTCTGGCTGTCAACGGCAGGATTGCCGCTCTCCATACGATCGATGTGCGTGCGCTGGTCGGTGGCACGCTCGCGGATGTGCCAGTGACCGAGGGTGACAGCGTGGAAAGGGGCGAAGACCTGGCCCGGATCAGCGCCGCGGCCCAGCACGCCATGGTGCGGCAGGCCGTGGCGGGGCTCGACGCTGCCCTGGTGGCCGAGGCGCAGGCACGGGACACGCTTGCACGGACCGAGGCACTTGGCGCAAACGTCCCCCGTTCATCGCTCGAGGCTGCCGCCCGCGCCGTTCAATCGGCAGAACAAGAAGTGGCGCGGACCACCGCACTGGTCGATCAGGCGCGGGTGCAGCTTGACAACCACACCATCCGCGCGCCCATGACCGGCACGATTCTGGCGCTGAATGTCGAGCCTGGGCAAAGCATTGACCCTTCGACCCTGTTGATGACGATCGCCGACCTTGAACAACTGGTCGCCCGGACGGATGTCGACGAGGCCTACGCCACCCAGATACACACGGACCTGCCCGCAGTGATGCAACTGGCCGGTGAGACGGCCCGGCGCGATGGCCGTGTCGCGCGTGTGTCGCAGCGGGTCGACGCGGCGACCGGGGGCCTTGCGGTCGAACTCGGCTTCGACGCGCCGGTGCTTGCCCCGGTCGGCCTGACGGTCACGATCAACATCATCGTGGACAGCCTCGATGCAGCGATCACCGTGCCGCGCGCGGCGATCCAGACGACCGAGGCGGGCGACGCGGTCTTCGTGATCACCGATGGGACCGCGCAACGCCGCCCCGTATCGGTGATCGACTGGCCCGCCGCGCGGCTGATCGTGACCGCCGGACTGGCCCCGGGCGAGGTGCTGATCCTGGACGCGACCGGGATCACCGACGGGCAAGCGGTGCGCGTGGGGGCGCCCTGATGCTCTACGCGCTCAAGATCGCCACCCGCTATCTGACCGCCAGCAAGGCGCAGACGGCCCTTCTGGTGCTGGGGGTCGCGGTGGGGGTCTTCATCTTCATCTTCATGTCGGCGCTGATCGGCGGGCTGGCGGAGTTCATCCTGTCGCGCACCGTGGGCGACATCAGCCATG
>CAZTUG010000167.1:0-3521 GCA_964615955.1 uncultured Roseicyclus sp. | reverse complement strand
ACACCGGGCATCATGTGCAACTCGTGCTGATGGCCCTGAAACCCGGAGAGGACATCGGATCCGAGACCCACGCGAGCCATGACCAATTCATTCGCATAGAAAAGGGCGAGGGCCATGCCGTGATCGACGGCGTGACCCACAAGGTCAAGGACGGCGATTGCATCATCGTGCCTGCCGGGGCGGTCCACAACCTGACCAACACCGGCGGCAAGCGCCTGCATGTCTACACGCTCTACGGACCGCCCCACCATCTCGACCGGTTGGCTCAGACGTCAAAGGCCGAAGCCGAAAGCTCGGACGAAGAGTTCGACGGTGTTGCCTCGGAATAGCCGGCGCAATCTTCTGATCGCCGGCGGTGCGGTAGTTCCTCGCATGGCAGCCTTTGGCATTGGCGGTCTGTCGCGTGTCTGGATCTCTGGCAGGCCGCCCCCGTCGGCAGCACGCCCGCGCGATCCTGCGGAAGGCCGTGCTGGTCAGGCGTGTCCGGCTGGCGGACGGGGCGGCAGGGGACTGACGCAGGTTACGACCGACTGATGGTCATCCTTCTATGATGACGCCAACTTCAAAAGGATGTCAGTCATGTTGCGATCCCTGATCCTGGTCTGTTGCCTTCTGACGGGCCCGGCCCTTGCCGAGACGTCTTTGCTCACAATCGGGCAGGACCGATACGAGGCGGGCGAAACCCTGCGGTTCGACGGACCAGCAGTGCAGGACCTGTTCATGGCCGGCAATCGCGTGGTCGTGGCGACCCCCGTCGCCGGGTCGGCGTATCTGGCCGGGCGGCGCGTGACGGTGGAGGGCGCGATAGCGGACGATCTGTTCGCGGCAGGCTACCGGGTCGAGGTCACCGGGATGGTGGATGGGGATGCCACCGTCACGGGCTATGAGGTGATCACGCAGGCCGTTGTAGGCAACCTGCGCGCCACCGGGTCCGAGATCACGGTGGGGTCCATCGGCGGCTATGCCCTCATCGTCGGGGCCGATGTCAATATGACCGGTGCCATCACGGGCGATACTGTGCTGGTGGCCGACGACATCGTGTTCGGCCCCGGAGCAATGGTTGCAGGGACGCTGACGATCTATGCCGAGGATCCCGAAAGCGTCAGCGTGCCCGAGACCGTTGCTGATGCGGCGCGGGTCACGATCGAGCAGCGGGCGAACTATGACGAGGGCGACTGGTCCGGCATGATGTCTATGCAGCCGTCAGTCTGGCAGATCATCGGTGGCTTTCTGCTGGGTGTCCTGATCTCGGGCCTGATCGTGGCCATGGTGATCGCCATTGCGCCAAAGGCGGTGCAAGGCTGGCGGGAACTGGCGCTGGCGCATCCGGGCCGGGCGATCTGGTCGGGGTTCCTGGTGACCTCGGCGCTGGCCGGATCGGGCTTTGTGCTGATGCTGACCATCATTGGTGTCGTCCTGCTGCCGGTCATGCTGATCGTCACCGCCGTGGCGATTTTCGCGGGCTATGCGCTGGGGTCCTATGTGCTGGGCGTCGGACTGTGGTTGGCGGCGGGCCGCGCGATGCCGGACGGGATCGCGGGCAAGTTCGGGCTGGCCTGCCTTGGCGCTTTACTTGCTGGACTCGCCTGGCTGGTGCCGGTGGCGGGCTGGTTCTTCGTCTTGGGCCTGACGATGCTGGGGATCGGCACGCTGGCGGCCTTCGTTCTGCCGCGCGGCATGTTGCTGCGCCGCAACGAGGCGGCGCCATGACGATCCGTCGAAGGCGCATGCTGATCACCGGCGGGGCGGTGCTGGCCGGGCTTGGCGGTGCGGGTTGGCTGGGTTGGCGACAGATGGGATCGGCGGGCGAGATGGCGACCCGGGCCGATGTCCAGCGACAGCCGCTTCCCGTCCCCGCATCCAACCGCGACCTGATCCGCTATGCCACGCTCGCCGCGAATGGGCACAACACGCAGCCCTGGCGGTTCCTGACGGACGCGCGGGGCATCGACATCCTGCCCGACCTCATGCGCCGCACGCCTGCCGTCGACCCCGATGACCACCACCTGTTCGCCAGCCTCGGCTGTGCGGCCGAGAACCTGTCGCTTGCAGCGGGTGCCGCAGGGCGCGGGGGCGAGACCCTGTTCGACCTGGCAGGGGATGGTGCGGTGCGCTACGAGTTCGGCACCAGCACTGGTGACGATGCCGCCCTGTTCGATGCCATCCCCCTGAGGCAATCTACGCGCTCAGACTATGACGGCAGCGCGGTCAGCCCTGCCGACCTGCGCCTGCTGGAGGCGGCGGCGGCCATGCCCGGCGTCGATCTGGTCCTGATCACAGCGCGGCGCCAGATCGACCGGCTGCGCGATCTGGTCATCGCCGGCAATACTGCCCAGTTGGCGGACCCGGCGTTTGTGGCCGAGTTGAAGCACTGGCTGCGCTTCAGCCCCAATGCCGCGATGGCCTTGGGCGACGGTCTTTACAGCCCCGCCAGCGGCAATCCCGCCCTACCCGACTGGCTGGGGCCGCGTCTGTTCGATCTGGTGTTCACCGTCGAAACCGAGAACACGAAATACGCGCGCCAGATCGACACATCCTCGGGGATTGCGGTCCTTGTGGCGGCGCGTTCCGACCCGGAGCATTGGGTGCAAGCAGGCCGCGCGTGCCAGCGGTTCTCGTTGCAGGCGACCGCACTGGGGCTGAAGACCGCCCACATCAACCAACCCGTCGAAGTTCCGGGACTGCGGGCTGACCTCGCCGCACTGGTCGGTCTGCAGGGGCGCCGGCCCGATATCGTGATGCGCTTTGGCCGCGCGCCGGCGATGCCCATGTCCGTGCGCAGGCCCGTCGATGCGGTGATGGTTTGATGGTCGTCGCATCGACGCCTAGCCGCGCTCATGTCGAGGGATCGCATGGCACTGCGCGTCTGACATTGCCGCTTCTGACGTTCTGCGCGCTGACCTTCGGCTGGACCTGGGGGTTGTGGGGCGTCGTCACTCTGATCGGCGCGTCGGCGCCGGGTCTGAGCGGGTCACTGTTCCTGGCGTCAGCCTTCGGCCCGGGCATGGGCGCTTTCGTCACGGTCCTGGCCTTTCAGGGAAAGGCGGGTTTCGCAAGCTGGCTCACACGCTGCCTGCGCTGGCGGCTTGGATGGGGATGGTATGCGCTTGCGGTGCTTGCCGCACCGCTGGCAATGGGGATCGCACTTGGCCTGCATGCGGTTTCCGGCGGCACGATACCCCCCATGCCTGTTCAGGGTCCGATCCTGATCATCGTCGCGCAATTCGCCCTCATCACGGTTTTCGGCGGTCCCCTGGGCGAGGAATTCGGCTGGCGCGGCTACGCGCTGCCTGTGCTGACGGACGTTCTGGGCTGGCGATGGGCGGCGGTCCTGATCGGCGTCCTCTGGGGGGGTTGGCACCTGCCCTTGTTCTGGATGCCCGGCACGGCGCAGGCCGACTTGCCGATGGGGCTGTTTCTGGCAAGCACGGTCGCCCTGTCGGTGGTCTTTGCGCGCCTGTCGGTGAACACGCAGTTCAGCGTCCTGCCCGCAATCCTGCTGCACGGGGCGATCAACTGGT
>CAZTUG010000166.1:0-3557 GCA_964615955.1 uncultured Roseicyclus sp. | reverse complement strand
GCTTGCCGATCGTCGGCTGGCGGCTGGGGATGCTTGCCGGCCTTTGGCTGGTGGGGCGTGTGGCGGTTGCGGTCTCAGCCGGCTTGCCAGATGTGTTGGTGGCCGTGGCCGATCTGGCGTTTCCGGTTGTCTTTGCGGCTCTCATTGCGCGCGAGATCGTGGCGGGCAAGAACTGGCGCAACCTGATCGTGCTCGCAATGCTGGGGGTCTTCATCCTTGGGAACGCCCTTTTCCACTGGGAAGCGGCACAGGGCGGTTACGCGGCCCAGGGCTACGGCCTGCGTCTGGGCCTTGGCGCGGGCATCATGATGATCGCCGTGATCGGTGGCCGTGTGGTGCCGTCCTTCACCCGCAACTGGCTTGTGAAACGGCGCAGCGCCGTCATGCCCGTGCCGCCGATGCAGTCCTTCGACAAGGCGGCGCTGGTGGTGCTGGCACTGGCGCTCGTACTGTGGGTCGCCCTGCCGCTTGGGGCTTTGACCGGGGTGGCCCTTGCGCTGGCTGGCGTGTTGCACGCGCTGCGACTGTCCCGTTGGGCGGGGCATCGGACTTTTGCGGAGCCGCTGGTAACGGTTTTGCACGCGGGCTATGCCTTCGTGCCGCTGGGGGCGCTGACCTTAGCCGTGGAAATACTGCTGCCCGGCTCGTTCGGGATGGCGGGCGCGCAGCATTTCTGGATGGCCGGTGCAGTCGGTTTGATGACACTGGCCGTGATGACACGCGCCACGCTTGGCCATACTGGGCAGGATCTGAGGGCAGGAGCGGGGACAGTCACGATCTATCTGGCCCTGATCCTGTCCGTATTTGCGCGAGTCGCGGGCGGCGTATGGCCTGAATTCTCCGGCCCCTTGAACACTGTGGCGGGGCTGTTCTGGACCCTTGCCTTCGGCGGCTTTGCGGTCATCTATGGCGCGCTTTTGCTGCGCCAGCCTGCTGCCAAGCGGATCTGAGGTGCGCATCCATGGGTTGGTTCGAGTTCGCCCTCGCCTATGTCGTGTTCTTTCTGTCGCATTCCTTGCCCGTGCGGCCGCCGCTCAGGCCCTGGCTTCAGGCGCGGCTTGGCGCTTCCGGCTTCACACTGGCCTACTCCGCCCTGTCACTTGCGGTGCTGGCGTGGCTGATCGCGGCGGCAGGCCGCGCGCCGCATGTGACCCTTTGGGACTGGACGCCATGGCAGGTTCATATCCCACTGACGGTCATGGGGCCGGTCTGCCTGATCCTTGTGCTCTCCATCGGCCGACCCAACCCTTTCTCGTTCGGGGGTGCACGCAACGAGCAGTTCGACCCAGCACGGCCCGGCATCGTTCGCTTGTCGCGTCATCCGCTGCTTCTGGCGTTGGCGCTTTGGGCGGCGGCCCATGTCGTGCCCAACGGAGATCTGGCCCACGTGATCCTGTTCGGCACCTTCGCCGCCTTCGCGCTGCTGGGAGGCCGACTGATCGACCGGCGCAAACGCCGCGAGATGGGGCCAGAGTGGCAACGGATGCGTGATCGCGTCGCGGACGCGCCGCTCCTCTCGGCGTCCCCGTCGGTGGGCACTCTCCTGAGGCTTGCGGCAGGCATTGCGCTTTACGGGGCGCTGCTCTGGGCGCATCCATTTCTTTTCGGTGTCAGCCCTCTTCCCTGAACGTCATTCCTTGATATCTTCGATCCAGCTCTTCGCGGCAACGGCACGAGGCAGGCCAAGCGGGCCGATCGCCAGCATCGCGACCTGTGTCATCGCCGCAGGCTCGATCCCCTCTGATATGGCGCGCCGTGTGTGTGAGTGCACCGCACCTTCGGAACCAGCGCCAATCGCGAGCGCGAGCTTCACGAGACCTTTTTCCCGTGACGTCAGCGGGCCACAGTCGGCGCTTGCCTTGCCCAAGGCGGCATAGGCCTTCCAGACATCAGGATATTCCTCGGCGAGGTCTCAAGCGGCGCCAGGCATGGATTTGGTCATCTGTCTGTCCTTTACGTTGAAAAGTTATCAATAAGCGGGTTGGGCTTTGCGAAGCGTTCAAGATCGCCCTGATTGCCGATGGTGATGCGGGAGCCGGTCACGGTCACGCCGTAGGGTTGCAGGCCCTTGAAGGCGCGGCTGAGGTTTTCGGGGGTCATGCCCAACACCGAGGCAAGACGGCGTTTCTCGAAATCCAGCTCGAACGTAGCCCCGCCGCCGACGTGCCTTTGAAGCCTGAGCAAGTAGTTCGCCAGCCGTTCGAGCGAGGTTCTGAGTTTAAGATCCTTCTTAGCCTTGATAACAGAGCGATAGCATTGCGCCAGCTCCGTGACGATGGCGCGGGCAAAGTTGCTGTCAGCGTCGAAGATCGCGCGTACATCCTGACTGGGGATCAACGCGATCCGGCTTTTTTCCAGCGTGCGCGCCGACATCAGATAAGGCGCATCCTTGATGGTCGCGGCAAGAATGAACGTCGAGATCGGGCGGACAGTCGCCATGCTGGTATCCCGCCCATTCCACGTCGAGAACAGATCGACCTAGCCCGAAATGACGATGTGAAGAAAATCGCTCGGCTCTCCTTCGGTGATCAATTCGATCTGTGTAGGGAAATTCTGCACATAAGCGCCACGCATCAAGGACGTGAAATTGTCATCCGCCATCTGCGCAAAGAGATCGAGTTTTCGAATGTCCCGGTATTCTGAATCGGGCATGTCATCCCCCTGAATTCACGCGCTTAACAAATATCATCAAATCGATTGATAAAAGTCAATCATTTGGTTGATCAGCGCCGCAGTAGCCTTGACCTACCGCAGACCAGCGGATGACATATTTCTGTAAGCCATTTATTTCATAATTCCTTTTGCGGTTTCGTGATCTAGATCAAGTCATGCGGGCTGCTCCGGCCTCAGGTCTGGCCTTGAACCCCACGCTGGGGTGACAGCGCACTTCTTGCCGGAGACCCGCCATGCAGACCCACGCTACGGCCTCACGCGCCGATCAGACACGCGCCCTGAGCCTGAGCACGATCGCCTTCACCGCCTGCTTCGCGGTCTGGACGATCTTTTCCATCATCGGTGTCGCCATCAAGGCCGAGCTTAGCCTGAATGATACCCAGTTCGGCCTGCTGGTCGCCACCCCGATCCTGACCGGATCGGTCACCCGCCTGTTTCTCGGCGTCTGGACCGAGAAATACGGCGGGCGGCTGGTTTTCTCGAGCCAGATGATCTTGACGGCGCTGGCCACATGGGCGCTGACGCTGGCGGACAGCTATGTGATGTATCTGGTCGCGGCGCTCGGCATCGGCTTGGCGGGCGGGTCCTTCATCATCGGCGTGGCCTATGTCAGCCGCTGGTACGAAGCGGGCCGCCAGGGCACGGCGCTGGGCATCTTCGGGGCGGGCAATGTCGGCGCGGCCGTCACCAAGTTCGTCGCGCCGTTCGTCATGGTCGCCTATGGCTGGCACGGCGTGGCCTACGTCTGGGCGGCGGGGCTCGCGATCATCGGGGTCCTGTTCTTCGTCCTCGCCAAGGACGACCCCGCGCTGGTCGAGCGACGCAGGACCGGGGCGAAGGCCCCTTCGCTGGCGCAGCAATTCGCGCCGCTGAAGAACCTGCAG
>CAZTUG010000165.1:0-3565 GCA_964615955.1 uncultured Roseicyclus sp. | reverse complement strand
CCGGGTCGGGGCGGGCGCCCGCGTGGATCTGAAGGGTGTCGAAGCCGTAGGTCGGGGCGTCGGTCATTTGTCTCTACTCCCTGAAAAGACGTCGCCCCGCTTCTAGGCCATCGGGACTGTGGCCTGCAATCACCCCGCATTATCGAGGGCCGGTCGTTCCAGCCGACGGGCACCAGGCGAAACGTTTGTTCTGCGCTCGGGGAGCCTGGGAACGCACTCATCCGTATGGTCGAGGCGGCGGCGACTGTTCCCAGACACGGGAGCGTGGCCATCGACTGCCGGTCCGTCCGTCAACCTGATGGCGCGATGACCACGGGCTTCCCGGTCGCCACCGTCCGCATGGTTCGTCGCAGGGCTGGCGGGACCCCCGATCACCCCCGACCGGCGCGACCCCATGGCACTGGACGCCCGACGCGCATCAGGGCACAAGCGGTCTGATCCGGATCGTCCCGACACCGACCAAGCAAGGACCTGCCATGCTCAGCTTCCTCAATCGCCTCGTGACCTGGTGGAACGGTCAGACCATCGGCACCCAGCTTTTCACCGCCCGAAAGGGTGTGCGTGTGGGAGAGGATGGGCAGGGCAACATCTATTACCACACGGTCGACGACGCCAGACGCTGGGTCATCTTCAATGGCGAAGCCGAGGCAAGCCGGATAGACGCCGAATGGCATGGCTGGCTGCACCGCACCTGGGACGAAGCGCCGACCGACAAGCCGGTGGTTCACAAGGTATGGGAAAAGCCGCACCTGCCGAACCTGACCGGCACGGGGCAGGCCTATGCGCCGGCCGGCTCCATCCGCCGGACCGAACCCGCTGACCGGCGCGATTACGAGGCCTGGAGCCCGGAATAAGCCTGGCCTCAGGTGCGGCGCGGTCCGCTGGAGCCCGATTTCCGCCGACATGCATTCCGCCCCTTGGCCTCCCGCGCCGCGCCCGCTATTCCGGTGCCATGGCTGATGCTGATTATTCCATAGTCGAAATCGTCACCGGGGGCGCCGTTCTGGCTGCTGCGGTCGGTTTCTTCTTTTATGCAACCGGGCCGGGCGGCTCCGCTGCCCGAGACAGCTACGAGTTGATGGCCGCGTTCCGCTCTGCCGAGGGCATCAGCATCGGCACGGAAGTGCGCCTTGCCGGGGTGCGGGTCGGCGCGGTGACGGGGATGGAACTGAATCCCCAGAGCTTCCTTGCAGAAACGACCTTCAGCATCGATCCCGCCATTGTCCTGCCCGATGACAGTGCCATTGCCATTTCGTCCGAAGGGCTGCTTGGCGGCTCGTTCGTCGAGATCATTCCCGGCGGCTCGCCGTTCAATCTCGAAGCCGGGGGGGAAATCCTCGATACGCAATCATCTGTCAGCCTGATCACGCTGCTCTTGCGGTTCGTCGGCGGCGGCGAAGGCGGCTGATGCGACCGCAGGGGACGGGATGGCTTGCCCTGTTGATGTCAGGGGTGGTTGCTTGCATTGCCCCGGCCATGGCGCAGCAATTCGACAACTTCGACGGCGAGGAAATCTTCGACCCGTTCGAATTCGACCTTGGCGATGGCAGCGGCGATCCCGGCCTGACCCTGTCCGAGGGTGGCGGCTTGTTGCCCGACAGCGGAAGCGGCGATATCCAGTTGAACCTCGGGGCCAATGCGCAAGGCACCTTCGAGAGCTTCCCGGGTGTCACGGGGCCAGTCACCTCCATCAGCCAGCCCGCAACCCAACAGGGTGTGACCGTAGCCCTTCGCGCACTCGACAAGTTGTTGGGTCAGCCCACGGATGTCGACTTGTCGATGGGCCAGACGATCGTGTTCGGGCGGATCGCGATCCGGGCGATCGAATGCCGATACCCGACCGCCGACCCCGAAAGCGACGCCTTCGCCCATCTGGAGGTGCTGGACCTTGCGGGCGCCACCCTGTTCGACGGATGGATGATCGCCTCCAGCCCCGCGCTGAACGCATTGGAGCATGCGCGCTACGATGTCTGGGTCATGGGCTGCTCAAGCTAGGCGGTGAGGGATGCGCTTTCGGGAAGGGCCAGGAAGTCCGCCGATCGCGCCAGAGCATCGCCCAGCGCGGCCCGATAGGCGCTGCGCGGGATTTCGATGGCGCCAAGGGTGGTCAGATGGTCGGTCACGAATTGCGTGTCGAACAGGGTGAACCTGCCTGCACGCAGACGATGAACCAGATGCGCGAGCGCCAGTTTGGAGCCATCTTTGCGGATGGAAAACATGCTTTCCCCGAAGAATGCGGCGCCAAGCGTAACGCCGAAGACGCCCCCGGCAAGGCCTTGCGCGTCCCAGATCTCGACCGAATGCGCCAGGCCGCGTGCGTGGAGCGCCATGTAGCAGGCGGATAATTCCCCGTTGATCCATGTCGGTTCGCGATCCGCGCAATGGGCCAGCACGGCGGCGAAATCGGTGTTGACGCGCGCCCTGTAGTCGGAACGCCGGATCCGTTTGCGCAATGAGCGTGAAATGTGGAACCCATCCAGCGGGATCACGCCCCGACGCTGGGGATCCACCCAGAAGACGTGGGGGTCATCGGCAGACTCGGACATCGGAAAGATGCCGGCCGCATAGGCCCTGACCATCAGGTCGGGCGTCAGGACGGGGCGCGTGTCAGGGAACATATCGTGGGCCATACCCGCAAGATAGGAAATGATGCGGGGTTTGGCCAAGGAAACTTGGCAATGGCCCAACTCGAGTCTGGCCGATCCCGGGCCCGCGCCCGGGGCTGCCCAAGTTCGCGCCGCTTCCCCGATGGAGGAAGAAACTTCGATCACGGGCGCACGACCCGACGGCCTGAACCCGACCGCGATCGTGGTGCGAACCGGCAAGGCCGCGCGGCTGTCACACCCCGTAGGTTTCGGCGAGCCAGCCTTCCAGCCAATGGATCGTGTAGTCGCCCGATGTCACGGCTTCGGCCTGCAACAACTTGGCGAAGAGCGGCAGGGTGGTGTCGATGCCGTCCACGATCAACTCTCCCAACGCGCGGTGAAGTCTGGCCAGTGCTTCGGGGCGGTCGCGGCCATGGACGATCAGCTTTGCGATCAGCGAGTCGTAGTAGGGCGGGATGCGGTAGCCGTCGTACAGCGCGCTGTCCATCCGCACGCCGAGGCCGCCAGGCGCGTGATACTGGCTGATGCGGCCGGGGCAGGGCGAGAAGTTCGGCAACTTCTCGGCGTTGATCCGAACTTCGATGGCATGGCCGTTCACGCGCAGATCGTCTTGCTGGAACGACATCGGCAGACCGGCCGCGACGCGGATCTGCTCGCGCACCAGATCGACGCCGAAGACCGCCTCGGTCACCGGGTGCTCCACCTGAAGCCGGGTGTTCATCTCGATGAAATAGAACTCGCCGTTCTCATAGAGGAACTCGATGGTTCCGGCACCCTCATAGCCAAGCGCGGCCACCGCATTGGCGCAGATCATGCCGATTTCCGTGCGGGTCTCGGGCGAGATCGACGGGCCGGGGGCCTCCTCGAAGACCTTCTGGTGGCGGCGTTGGAGCGAACAGTCGCGCTCTCCCAGATGCACCGCGCGGCCCTTGCCGTCGCCGAAGACCTGCACCTCGATA
>CAZTUG010000164.1:0-3629 GCA_964615955.1 uncultured Roseicyclus sp. | reverse complement strand
TCTCGAACACGTGATCGGTCTGGCCGGCGTCCTCAAGCAGGGCATAGGCCGCCGCCGGATCGAAGACGGGCTCGGGCAGTTCCGCATATTCGGGGTGGATCGGGCAGACATGGTGGTTTTCCGCCAGCGTGCCCAGCCCGGCATAGCCGAGATCGAGCATCACCTGCCGGTCGACCGCCATGTTCACCGCCTGCCGCACCCGCACGTCGTCGTAGGGCGCATTGTTCTGGTTCATGCGCATCACGTAGGTGGATGCGGTCACGACTTCCGAACGTTCCCAGCCGATGGCGTCGAACAGGTCGACGAAATCGCCGGTGGTCTGGTAGGTCATGTCGAATTCGTCGGCCTCGGCGCTGGCGAACCACGAGGCGGGATCCTCGCCGACATCGAGGATCTCGATCCGGTCCAGGTAGGTGTCGCGCCAGTAGGTGTGATCCGGGTTGCGCACCAGAACCGCCGAGACGCCCACGTCGATGCTTTCGAGCATGTAGGCACCGGTGCCGACGCCGTGCTGGAGCGGGTCTTCACCGATATGGTTGCGATGCTGCACCGCCGCCGGGTAATCGGCGAGGCCGGGGATCAGCGCGATATCGGGTGCGGGGAAGTTGACCCGCACGGTATGCGCGTCCACCACCTCGATGGCGCCGTCGCGGGCCTGGCCGGTATCGGGATCGACCAGCGCGCCCATCCGGGCGGGCATGGAGTTCGCTTCGACCGAAGTGTCGCACCAGCCGACGAAATTCGCCGCAACGTCTTCCGCCGTGAAGGCATCGCCGTTGTTCCAGGTGACGCCCTGGCGCAGGTTGAGCGTGTAGACGGTGGCGTCGTCGTTGGCTTCCCAGCTGTCCAGCAGCACGCCCTCGAACGAGCCGTCGGGGTTGTATTGCACCAGGTATTCCACGATGCCGCGGGTCAGGTTGCCAAGCTCGGACCAGTCATAGACGCGCGGGTCCTTGCCGGCGTAGACGCGGGTCTGGATGCGCATCGTGCCGCCCTGGGCGGGCACGGCGCGGTGCCCATCGGCCAACGCGGGGTTGGCACCGATCAGCGCATAGGCCGCCGCGGCGCTGAGGCCAAGTGCGGTGGACCGCACGAGGAATTCGCGGCGGTCCATGTGGCCCGCCTTGTGCTCGGCGGCATACATCTGTGCGACCGGATGGGTCTTGAGGCCCCCGGCCGGGGCCGTATGGGTGAGGTCTTGCATAGGTGTCGTCTCCCTGTGACGTCTGTTTGTTCTGGTCATGTCGCCCTTGTCTGCGCGAGCCCGGTTCCGCGGCGGAGCGGGTCGAACGGCGGACGCTTGGTTCATTAGCAACCCGATTGCGGAAAGCCGTCAATGACCAGAAGCGTCGCCATTTGTCCATTTGCGACATCTGTTGCCAACAAAACCGACATCGCCCCCGGATGCAACCGTGCATTCGTCACCAGCCTTCCCCGACCCGGCTGACGACGCCGAAACAAGGTAAATTTCAGGCCCGCAGGGCGGGTTTTCGGAAGGCCGAGGGCGTGCGTCCTGTCGCCTGGCTGAAGGCGCGGGTGAAATAGGCGGCGGAGGAGAACCCGAGTTGTTCGGCCACCTCGCGCGCGGGCAGGTCGGTTTCCAGCAGCAGGCGGCGGGCCTCGTGCATGATGCGTTCGTTCAGCAGCGCCAGCGCGGGCCGCCCGGACGCATCGCGGCAGACCCGGCTGAGATGGGTCGGCGTGATCTGCAATTGCGCGGCATAGTCCGCCACGCCCTTGCCGGTGCGGAATTGCGCCTCCATCCGCTCGGCGAACAATTCGGCGAGCCGGTGCGGACGCTCGCGCGGTCTGGTGTCTTCCTGCCGGGCAAGTTCGCGCGCCATCCAGGCCGAGACCAGCAGGGAATAGGCCGTCAGCGCCCTGGTCATCGCGGGGGCGCGGGCGGCCAGTTCGCCTTCGATCTTCTCGATATGGGAGGTGATCGCGGCCTGGCTTTCGATGTTGGAGACCCGCAGGTGGAACGGATGGTCGGGCAGGTGCAGGCTGGCATCCTGCGGCAGCGCCAGTTGCAGGCCCTGCGTCTGCGCCGCCAGTTCCAGCGCCATCGGCACCCGGGCGGGCACGAAGACGGCGGTGTTGGGCCCATAGCCCCGGGTGACGCAATTCACCATCACGCGGCCCTGGCCACGGGTGATCCAGTAGAGCCGGTTGCGCGGGGACGAATGCAGATCCTCGACCCGCCACGCGCCCTGCATGCGCAGTTTCCCGAGCGAGGAGACGGCGTGGACAAGGGGGCGATGGGAGTTTTCGAACATGGCCGTCAGCCTAGCCGGGATGCGCGGCGGCGCAAGCGCAAAGCGGCGGCGGCGCGGCGCGGGGGCAGGGGCGAGAGTTTGACTTTTTCTGCCAAGATGAAAGGCGGCTGCGGGGAGCGCGCGCGCGGCGTCATGGCAGGCGGAGGGGTGTCCAGTCGCCCATGTTGGAGCGGAACCAGCTGCGTTGGCGCTTGGCGTATTGGCGCGAGGCGGTGATGGTGGCGTCGCGTGCCGCGTCGAGGGTCATGTGGCCTTGCAGATGCGCGATCAGCTCCGCCGCGCCGATGGCGCTGCGCGCGCCGCCCGCGCCGGGCCAGCGCGGCAGGTTGGTGCGTGCCTCCTCCAGCGCGCCGGTCGCGAGCATCTGGTCGAAGCGCGCGGCGATGCGGGCATTGAGCCAGTCGCGGTCGGCGACGAGCAGCAGCGCGGTGGCGCGCGACAGCGGCAGCAGCGGCGGCGGCGTGTCGGCCTGCCAGTCCGACAGCGGGCGGCCGGTGGCGGCAAGCACCTCCCAGCCGCGCTGGATGCGGGCGCGGTTCCGGCGGTCGATGCGCCGGGCGAGGACGGGGTCGGCGGCGTCGAGTTCGGCCAGCAGGCGGTCGAAGGGCAGGGCATCGGCGCGGGCCCGGATCGCGGGCGGGGTTTGCGGGATGTCGGCCAGCCCCTCGGTCAGGGCGCGGAAATAGAGCCCGGTGCCGCCGACGATGACGGGGTTCGCGGCAAGCAGGGGGGCCGTGTCGCGCAGCCAGCGGCCGGTGGAATAGGTCTCCTCGAACGGGACATGGCCGAAGAGGTGATGGGCGGCGGCGGCGGTTTCGTCCGGCGTGGGGCGCGCGGTCAGCACGCGCCATCCGTCATAGACCTGCAACGCGTCGGCATTGACCACGGCGCGCGCTTGCGCCCGCGCGATGGCGATGGCCAGCGCGGTCTTGCCGGACGCGGTGGGCCCGGCGATCAGGACGGGGCGGTCCTTCGGGATGGTTTCTATATCTATCAATGTATTATGGATCGTTCTTCAAGTTCTCTGCGCGTGTCCGTCCCGCGCTGCCATGGGGCGTTGAACCGGCGGCGCATTTAGACCATGGTGCGCCCCGAGAGCAAACGAGGTTCCGCCGCCCATGTCCACGCCCCCCGAAGCGCCCGCCCGGCCCGATCCCGCCCAGCCCGATCCCGCCCAGACCCTGCCCGAGGTGAAATACCGCCGGGTGATGTTGAAGATTTCCGGCGAGGCGTTGATGGGCGACCAGGGCTTCGGGCTGCATCCGCCCACGGTCGAGCGGATCGCGGCCGAGATCAAGTCGGTGCACGATCTGGGCGTGGAGATCTGCCTCGTGATCGGCGGCGGCAACATCT
>CAZTUG010000163.1:0-3644 GCA_964615955.1 uncultured Roseicyclus sp. | reverse complement strand
GGAATCCGCACATCCAGATGCGCGCGGATCGTGGCGCCCTCGTCGAGCAGGCGCACCATGCTGTCGGCGAAGCGGTCGGGTGTGATGGTCTTGACCGACTGGCAGAAGTCGAGATGGTCATAGACATCCTCGTTGATCCCGATCGCCTTGACGGAGTAGCTGAGGCTCAGTGTCGGGACATGGCTCGACAGGGCCGCGATCGTGGAATGGGTGCGGGCGCCGGCGAAGGCCGCACAGCGCCCGATGATCCATTTCAGCTCGGCCGCGCGCAGCGCCGGGGCGATGCCAACCGATAGACCGTGCCCTGCCGTCAGCCTGGCCTGCAGGCTCTGCAGGAAGGCGTAATCGTCCTCGTCCGGCAGCGGCGAGGCCACATGCGGCACGAGCAGGATCGGCCGCCCGGTGCGTCGGGCGCAGGCAAGGATCATCCCTGCCGCCTTTTCCCGCCATTCATCGACGCCTGCGGCCCCGGCAAAGCGGGCGACCAGCGGGCTGATGTTGACGCCGATCGCATCTTCGGTGACCAGAGCCTGCACATCCTCTGACGGTGCCGTCTTCTGCATCACGAAGGCCGGGTCGGCCACCAGGTGGACATTGTCCGAGATCCCGTGCCCGGCCAGATAGGCGAGGCTCCGCGTCTCGCGCACGAAGATCCCGTCGAGCGTCTTGAGATGGGCATGCAGGATGCGCGCCACCTCGGGCTCCTTGTCGAAGGGGCCGACCGAGGCCCCCCAGAGGAAGACGGGAACGCCCTTTCGCTGCAGAAACCTATCCACGGCGACGTAATCCATGACCCGTCCGTAATCGAGCGAGTAATTGTCGCCGCCCAGTTGCAGCGCCGCGCGCACGCCTTTGGCGGGGCCGATCAGATCGCGGGTATGGTGCTGGAACGACATGCCCAGCCGGGCATTGGCCTGCGCCATCCACCATTTCGGCGTCAGCCTCCGACCCACATGGGACACGGAAAAGTTTGTCACCCGCGGGTCGATCTCATCTGCTTGCTGCAGCGCCACCGTTTCTGGTGAAGCCATGACACCCGCGCGTGCGGTGATGTCGGCGCCAAAAGTTCCGGCAAGGATCTCCATTGTACCGCGCACGATCGCCTCGCAGCCGCGGTTCCGGTAGGGGCCATTGCCGACGAAGAGGAAGGGCATGGCAGATGTCATGTCGGATTCCTTATTTCCACTTTCTGCGCAGCAGACTTCCGCCAACACGAATAACCTTGCGTTCGATCAGATTGATGACGCGCCGCGCGAGAGAGGGCGCCATCAAGCTGTCTAATTGTTGTATCAGGGGCATAACCTCCAATAAAAAGACATGAAAATCGCCCTTGGCGCGCGCCTTGGCGAAAAGTGCGTGGCTCGCTTGTCCCAGCGCAAATCTTTGGCGATGGACGCGTTGCATGTGCGGATCGAGATGATCGCATTTTGCAGACACCCGCTTTCGCGGTCGCCAGGCTCCCGTCCGGTCGGTCAGCCAGAGCCGATAGGCAAGCCCGTCGCGGCGGTGCCGGAGCCCGCCGGCCTGGCTTTCCGCCACGGCATCCGCACCGAGCGAATCCAGATGCAGCCGTTCTTCCGTCGCACCCGCCTGCAAGAGGGCGAGAAGGCGCGGATGGCGGACCACCACCACATTGGCTCCGCGGGGATCGGCGTCATAAGCCGGAAGCCAGGCATCGCCCACTACGGCATCTGCAGTTTCGGCGAGCACATCGTCGCAAAACTCGCAGGCCTTCAGTTTGAACAGGCCGTGTCCCCAATTGGCGCCGACAAGCCCCTCCATCGGGCGCGTCGTGTTCCGGGGCACACCATTCTTGCGGTCCTCCACCGTAACGCCGTAGCGCGATGCAGGCCGGTCGGGCAGTTTCGTCCGAAAGTCGATCCCGGTCATCCGGTCGGGCGGCAGACCCATTTGCCACGCCAATGCATCGGCAAAGGCGGCAGATTTCATGTGCCCGCAGACGATGCCCAGAACAAAGCGGAGTCGCTCTGCAAGGAGGGGTTCCTGGTGGGCGGCAAGGCGCAACGCCTTGGCGAAACAAGGCACGCCGATGACCGCATAGCGCCCAGGCTCCTCGAGAATATGCCGGATCACCCCCGACATCTCGACCGGGTAATAGCGCGTCTTGGCATTGGCGATGATCTCGGTCCGGCTTTTGGCCACGGTGAAGCGGAACAGGGGTCTCTGTCCCGTCGTCGTGTCTGCCGCGGTGACATCGATCACCGCATCTACCAGACCCTTGTCCAGAAGTTCGGCCTGAAGCCAGGTGCCGATCCCCCCTGAGGATGCGCGCGCGCGCATCTCGCCTTCTTCTGCCCAACCGACGAAGGTGGCCAAGTGTCGGCCGATACGGGCATCCTCGATCATGCCCGGCGCCGTGAACAGCGCGCCGGCAAGCCTGTCCTCGTCCATGGCGCCATCGGCGAAGGGACAGGCCGCCGCAGCCTCTGGGCGGATCCCATCGCCTTGTGGCAGTTTGGCCTGCAAGCGCTGCATTTCATCGAAGCGGATCGCGATACGGGGATCGAGCGCCGCACAGGCCCCGCATCCGACGCAATAGCCGCCCTCGATGACGCGGGTCAGAACGGCCCGGGCGCTCAGTTCTATTTCCACAACGGCCCCGCCCCCCAATAGATCTCGTCCGGAGGAACCCGCACCAGCATATCGGAAAGACGCGCGACAGCCCGCGACAGGATCCGTCCTGTGCGGGTATCAACTGCATCGAACATCGGGTTGCAGCGCAGCCGGAAGAGCCCCCGGACGATTGCCTTGCGCCAGGCCGCCAGATCGGCCTGCGCGACCAGGTCGAGGCCCCGCGCAAGACTTTTCGCCCGGATCGCCGTGGGCAGCATCTTGTTGCGCCAGTGATGGTTCTTCAGCCGTTCGGCGCGCACTTCGGAATAGGTGCTGAGCTTCGGCAGAGTGTGCAGTGTCAGGTCATATAATTGCTCATGCCGCCCCATGAGCGTCTCATGGGTTTTAGTTGGAGCACGCGACCGGGAGTCCTCACGCACGCGATAGACGGCGAGCGGTTCGTGCACCTGAAGGACGGGAAAGGCCTCGACCAGCGGCACCAGCAACTGAAAGTTCTGCGAAGATGCCGGTGCAAAATAGATAGACCGGTCGGGATGCACTTGAAGGAACATGTCGGACCGCACCATGTGGCAAACCGGGGCATAGAACTGGCGCTGAAAGATTAAATCCTCGAAAAGCGATGCGGGGTGATGCGGCGCCACGTCGACCGGCATGAAATGCCCGTCGAATTCATGCCGCTCCTCGATGAAGAGCTGCGCATTGCTGCGCAGAAGCCCTATGTCGGGGTTTTCGCGCATCAGCGCGACGCGGCGTTCGATGGAGTGCGGCAGGAGCCAGTCATCGGGATCGGGCCACATCAGGAATTCGCCGGTGAAGTGCTTGAGCCCGGTATCGACGGCCCCGCCAAGCCCCTTGTTCTCCTGCTCGATCAGCAGCACGCGATAGCCCTCGGCCTCGAGCCGCGGCACGGCGGCCCGCAGCGCCTGCGTCGTGGCGCCGTTCGCACCGTCGTTCACGAGGATGATCTCGAGATGCTTGTAAGTCTGCGCGAGGACCGAGGCGATGAAATCCTCGAGGTATTTCTCGACATTGTAGCAGGGGACGATGAG
>CAZTUG010000162.1:1926-3707 GCA_964615955.1 uncultured Roseicyclus sp. | reverse complement strand
ACCGCCGTGGCCTTCGTCATCATGCTCGTCGTGCTGCCGGTGATGATCTGGAACATCGCGCAAGCCCGCAAAGAAATGCGATAGGGAGACGGAGCATGGACAATATCGCCGGTCAGAAAAGCAGTCTCTCCATCGTCACCAACATCGCGGTCTTCGTGATCGTGCTGGCCTGGCTGATCCCGACGGTGGGGCTGTTCGTGTCGTCGTTTCGCGACCGCGACCAGATCTCCGCCTCGGGCTGGTGGGTGGCGCCGTTCTCGGTGGAACTGACCTACCGGACCCGCGCCGATGCCACGCCCACGCGCGACGGCGACGCCTATGTGATCGAGGGCAACATCTTCGAGTCCGCCGAAGTGCGCGAGGTCTTCTCCTCGGGCGCGGCCACCATCGCGGGCTTCGGTCTCAGTGCCCGCGAACCCGACGGCATCGCGCCGGGAACCGAGACCGTGGATCGCGATGGCGGCACGCTGACCGTCTTCGAGGACGGCTCCTACATCTACCGCACGCTGGAGGATCCGGGCGCGTCGGGCCCGCGCGTCTATTTCTCCGCCATGACGCCGCCGGAATTCACGCTCGACAATTACCGCACCGTGCTGACCGCCGACAACATGGACCGCGCCTTCATCAACACGCTGACGGTGACGATCCCCGCCACGGTCATCCCGATCCTGATCGCGGCCTTCGCGGCCTATGCGCTGGCCTGGATGGAGTTTCCGGGCCGCGGCCTGCTGATCGCCACCGTGGTGGGCCTGCTGGTGGTGCCGTTGCAACTGGCGCTCGTGCCGCTGTTGAACCTGCACAACCAGATCGGCATCGGGCAAAGCTTCGTCGGCATCTGGCTCGCCCATACCGGCTTCGGTCTGCCGCTCGCCATCTACCTGCTGCGCAACTACATGGTCGGCCTGCCGCGCGACATCATCGAAAGCGCCAAGGTCGACGGCGCCACCGATTTCCAGATCTTCACCAAGATCATCCTGCCGCTGTCGTTCCCGGCGCTGGCCTCCTTCGCCATCTTCCAGTTCCTGTGGACCTGGAACGACCTGCTGGTGGCCAAGGTGTTCCTGCCCTCCACCGGCGATTCGCAGGTGATGACCGTCAAGATCGCCGACGACCTTCTGGGCTCGCGCGGCGGCGACTGGGGCATCCTCGCCACGGCCGCCTTCGTCTCCATCGCGGTGCCGCTGGTGGTCTTCTTCTCCATGCAACGCTTCCTGGTCCGTGGCCTGCTGGCCGGGTCGGTGAAATAGGAAATCCTGACGCAATGAGCCTTCTGCAAACCATTCCGCAAGAACCCATCCTCGCCGCCGATCCCGACTGGTGGCGCGGCGCCGTCATCTACCAGATCTATCCGCGCTCCTTTCAGGACAGCAATGGCGACGGGATCGGGGATCTGGCGGGGATCATCCACAGGCTCGACCACATCGCCGATCTCGGCGTGGATGCGATCTGGATCAGCCCGTTCTTCCGCTCGCCCATGCTCGATTTCGGCTATGACGTGTCCGATTACCGGGACGTGGACCCCATGTTCGGCACGCTCGGCGATTTCGACGCGCTGATCCACCGCGCCCATGAACTCGGGCTGAAGGTGCTGATCGACCTGGTGCTCTCGCACACCTCCAACCAGCACGCCTGGTTCCAGGAAAGCCAGTCCAGCCGCGACAATCCCAAGGCCGACTGGTATGTCTGGGCCGATGCCAAGCCCGACGGATCGCCGCCCAACAACTGGCTGTCGATCTTCGGCGGCTCGGCCTGGGAATGGTCCGGCGACCGGATGCAGTATT
>CAZTUG010000162.1:0-1916 GCA_964615955.1 uncultured Roseicyclus sp. | reverse complement strand
CGTGGCCTGGCAATGGGAACCGCGCCGGCGGCAGTATTTCCTGCACAACTTCCTCAAGGAACAGCCCGACCTGAACCTGCACAACGCCGAGGTGCAGGACGAGCTTCTGGCCGCCACCCGCTTCTGGCTGGATCGCGGGGTGGACGGCTTTCGCCTCGACACCATCAACTTCTACTTCCACGACCAGGACCTGCGCGACAATCCCGCGCTCGACCCGGCGCTGCGCAACGCCACCATCGCGCCCGAGGTGAATCCCTATAACTGGCAGGATCACCTCTACGACAAGAACCGCCCCGAGAACCTCGATTTCCTCAGACGCTTCCGTGCGCTGCTCGATGAATTTCCGGCGGCAACGGCGGTGGGCGAGGTCGGCGATGCCCAGCGCGGCATGCAGATCCAGGCGCAATACACCTCCGGCAACGACAAGGTGCACATGTGCTATTCGTTCGAGTTCCTGTCCGCCATCGTCCCCGATGCGCCCCGCGTGGCGCAGGTTCTGACGGATTACGAGCAAGGTGTCGCCGATGGGTGGGCCTGTTGGGCATTCTCCAACCATGACGTGGTCCGCCACGCCAGCCGCTGGAACCTCGGCGAGGAGGCGCGCAGGCTCTATGCCGGGCTGCTGCTGTGCCTGCGCGGCTCCATCTGCCTGTACCAGGGCGAGGAGTTGGGCCTGACCGAGGCCTATGTCGCCTTCGAGGACCTGCAAGACCCCTACGGCATCCGCTTCTGGCCCAAGTTCAAGGGCCGCGACGGCTGCCGCACCCCGATGCCATGGGTCGGCGACAACCAGAACGGCGGCTTCTCGGATCACAAGCCGTGGCTGCCGATGGCGATGGAACACCTCGTGCGCGCGGTCGGCAACCAGGTCGCGGACGCGGACAGCACGCTTGGCTTCTACCGCCGGATGATCCAGTTCCGGCGGGCCTATCCGGCGCTGGTGAAGGGCAGCCTGACGGAGATCGAGGTTTCCGGCACCGCGATCGGCTTCGTGCGCGCCCATGGCGGGCAACGATTGTTCTGCGCCTTCAACCTCGGCGAGGCGGCGCAGCCCGTCGATCTGCCGCCGGGCAACTGGACGCCCGATCGCGGCGCGCCCTTCACGACCGTCGAACTGGACCGGGACGGGCAGGTGACGCTGCCGCCCTACCAGGCCTTCTTCGCCGCGGAGGAGGCGGCATGAGGTCCGGCCAACAAGACCAACAAGACGACAAGGGGAGGGAGACGACCCATGGCTAACCTGATACTCAAGGATGTCGAAAAGACCTATGGCGGCACCGTCCAGGTCCTGCGCGACATCAATCTGGACATCGAACAGGGCGAACTGGTCGTTTTCGTCGGCCCCTCCGGCTGCGGCAAGTCCACGTTGCTGCGCATGATCGCGGGGCTGGAAAAGATCACCGGCGGCACGCTCGATATCGACGGCATGCGCGTGAACGATGTGCCGCCCTCCCAGCGGGGCATCGCCATGGTGTTCCAGTCCTACGCGCTCTATCCGCACATGACGGTGCGCGACAACATGGCCTTCGCGCTCAAGATCGCGGGCGACGACAAGGCCACGATCGACCGCAAGGTGCAGGCGGCGGCGCAAAAGCTGCAGCTAGAGAATTTTCTCGACCGCCTGCCCAAGGCGCTGTCGGGCGGGCAACGCCAGCGCGTCGCCATCGGGCGCTCCATCGTGCGCGATCCCAAGGTCTACCTCTTCGACGAACCGCTCTCCAACCTCGACGCCAGCCTGCGCGTCGCCACCCGCATCCAGATCGCGCAACTCAAGGAGGAAATGCCCGATTCGACGATGATCTACGTCACCCACGACCAGGTGGAGGCGATGACGCTGGCCTCGCGCATCGTCGTGCTGGCAGGCGGCGGGATCGCGCAGGTGGGCAGCCCCCTGACGCTCTACCAGAAGCCCAATT
>CAZTUG010000161.1:0-3846 GCA_964615955.1 uncultured Roseicyclus sp. | reverse complement strand
CGCCGATCTCTCATCCTGATTGTCGCGCCCGTCGCATCCTGATTGTCGCGCCGCAATGTCCTGATCTTCCTGCTGCAATCGGCCTCGGCGGCGTTCACGCCGACCTTCCAGGCGACGATCCCCGATGTCTTGCCCGAGGAGGCCCGCTACACCCGCGCGCTGTCGCTCTCGCGGATGGCCTACGATCTGGAGAACATCGTCAGCCCAATGCTGGCCGGGCTTCTGCTCGCGGTTGTGAGCTACAATTCGCTGTTCCTTGGAACGGTGGTGGGGTTTGCCGCCTCGGCTGCCCTCGTCGTCTCGGTCCTGCTGCCCAGCCCGAAACCGTCCGAGCCGCGCGGCATCTACGACCGCACGACCCGCGGCATCCGCATCTACCTGGCCACGCCGCGGCTGCGCGGGTTGCTGGCGCTGAACATGGCCGCCGCAGCTGCAGGCGCGATGGTGCTGGTCAATTCGGTGGTGCTGGTGCGCAGCACGCTGGGGCTAGACGCCGCCGCGCTGGCCTGGACGATGTTCGCCTTCGGCGCTGGGTCGATGATCGCGGCACTGCTCTTGCCGCGGGTGCTGGACAAGATACCGGACCGCCCTGTGATGGTGGCCGGCGCCGCGCTAATGGTGCTGACGCTGCTGGCGCTGGCTGGAGAGCTGGCCGCTCTCGGCCTCGCTTGGCCCGTCCTTCTCGGAGCATGGCTGCTGGTGGGCTTGGGCTATTCGGCGGTGCTGACCCCCTCGGGCCGCCTTCTGCGCCGGTCCGCGCATCCCGAGGATCGCCCCGCGCTCTTCGCTGCCCAGTTTGCGCTCAGCCATGCCTGCTGGCTGGTGACCTATCCGCTCTCGGGCTGGCTCATGACGCAGTTCGGCCCTGTTGTTGCGCTGGGGGTGCTGGCGGCACTGGCTGGCATCGGCGCGCTTACCGCCCTGCGTCTCTGGCCATCGGGCGATGCCGATACCCTCGAGCACACGCACGAGAACCTGCCTCTGGATCACCCGCACCTGCATGGCGCGCGGCGCCACGCGCATCCCTTCGTCGTGGACGAAGAGCATCCGCGTTGGGCGTCACAGCTCTGAGGGTGACCATCGAGGTCAGGCTGCCGCTTCGTAGCGTGCGAACACTTCGGTGCTGCCGTCATGGCGGATCAGGAACACGTCGTAAGCCTCGCGGCTGTCTTCCGGTCCCATGCCGGGCGAGCCGTAGGGCATTCCCGGCACGGCAAGGCCGACCGCATCGGGACGCTCGGACAATAGCCGCCGAATATCGGCGGGCGGGACATGTCCTTCAATGAAATAGCCGTCGGTCTCGCCCGTGTGACAGGAGATCATCTCTTGCAGGATTCCGTTGTCGAGCTTGTGGCGGATCAGGAGTGTGCCGAAACTGTTCTCGGTCGAGACGTCGAAGCCATCGTCGCGCAGGATGCGCACCCAGGCCTCGCAGCAGCCGCAGTTGCGGTCCTTCAGGACATGGATGGCAGGCCTGACTTCTGCCATCGCAGGGACCACGGCTGCGACCGAGGCAGCACCAGCGCAAAGCATCAACCCGCGGCGCGAAATCTTGGACTGCATGAAGACATCTCCTTCGTCGGATCGGATCAGTTGAGAAAATCCCTGCCGAACCGCTCATTTTCTCATTAACGTCTGGTGACCGAAGTAGCTTGTGCATTCTACCGGAGTTTCAAGTCCTCAGTTCTTCTTGAACAGACCGAAATGGAACCGCTGCATGCTGCCCCAGGGCGTGTGGTGATCGTGTATCAAGGACTGGATCAGCCGGTAATCCGGACCCAGCCGTTCCGCGAGAAGCGCCGCGTCATAGCGCGCGACCTGCAGTCCGCTGCATTTTTCCGGACCATCCAGCGCGAAGGTGCCGATGATCGCATGGCCGCCGGGTACAAGGGCACGGTCCATCACACGCAGATAGGCCTCCCGGTCGGCGGCATCGGTCAGGAAATGGAACGCTGCCCGGTCATGCCAGACATCGAAGGGCCAGGACGGTCGCCAGTCGAGAATGTTCGCCACAACCCATGCGACGGGCGCATCGTCGGGCAGCCGGGCGCGGGCTTTCGCCAGCGCGGCGTCCGACAGGTCAAGCACGGTGATCCGGTGGAAGCCCTGTTCCAGCAGGCAATCCACCAGCCGCGACGCTCCCGCCCCGACATCGACGATGGCGGCGTCGCCGGTTGCCGAGGTCGCGGCGATCAGGTCGAGCGAGACCTGCGGGCGCTCCTCGAACCAGCTCGTCTCGGCCTCGTCCCTGCTCTGATAGACGTCTTCCCAGCGGTTCGGTTCTTCAGCCATGGTCGTTCCCTCACAGATCGACCCGACGCAGCCGCAGCGCGTTGGTGATGACCGACACGGACGACAGGCTCATCGCTGCAGCCGCGATCATTGGCGACAGCAGAAGGCCGGTCACGGGGTAGAGCAACCCGGCCGCGATGGGGACGCCAAGAGCGTTGTATGCGAAGGCGAAGAACAGGTTCTGCTTGATGTTGCGCAATGTGGCGCGGGCGAGCTTGCGGGCCCGCACGATGCCCATCAAGTCGCCGCCCAACAGGGTGATGCCTGCGCTTTCCATCGCCACATCGGCCCCGGTGCCCATGGCGATGCCCACATCGGCTGCGGCCAGTGCGGGCGCGTCGTTCACCCCGTCCCCCGCCATGGCGATCTTGTGGCCGTCGCGGCGCAATTGGTCGATCAGGTCCTTCTTGGCCTCGGGCAGGATGCCAGCGCGGACCTCGTCGATGCCAAGCTTGCCCGCCACCGCCTGTGCCGTGCGCTCGTTGTCGCCGGTCGCCATGATGACGCGCAGCCCTTGCGCGTGCAGTTCGCGGATCGCCTGTGCCGTTGAGTCCTTGATCGGGTCGGCCACCGCCACGATGCCCGCCAGCGCGCCATCGACCGCAATGAACATCGCCGTCTTGCCCTCGGTGCGCAGCGTGTCGGCTTTCGCCTCGGCCGCACCCGTGTCCAGGCCCATCTCCTGCATCATCGCTGCATTGCCAAGCGCCACCGCGCGGCCGCCGATACGGCCCCGCACGCCCTTGCCGGTTACGGCGTCGAAATCCGCAGCCTCCTGACGCGGGGCACCCTGCGCCTCGGCGCCCTCGACGATGGCCTCGGCGAGCGGGTGTTCCGAGCCGCGTTCGAGGGCGGCCGCCAGCGACAGAAGGTCCGCTTCCGTCACATCGCCGAGGACCACGGTGTCCGTCAGCTTCGGCCTGCCCATGGTCAGCGTGCCGGTCTTGTCGACGATCAGCGTGTCGACTGCCGCCATGCGTTCCAGCGCCTCGGCATCCTTGATCAGCACGCCCGCCTGCGCCCCACGTCCCGCTGCCGTAGTGATCGAGATCGGCGTCGCCAGCCCTAGGGCACAGGGACAGGCGATGATCAGCACTGACACAGCAGAGGCGATGGCAAAGACCAGCGCGGGTTCGGGGCCGAAGATCATCCATACTATGAAGGCGAAGACCGCCACCGCGACCACCGTCGGCACGAACACCGCCGACACGCGGTCGGCCAGACCCTGGATCGGTGCGCGCGAGCGGCGCGCGTTCGACACCATGGTCACGATCTGTGCCAGCACCGTATCGGCCCCGACCTTGCCCGCCTCCATGACCAAGGAGCCGTTCTTGTTGATGGTGGCCCCGGTCACTGCGTCGCCGGGGCCTTTTTCGACCGGCATCGACTCGCCGGTCAGCATGCTTTCGTCCAGCGACGAACGGCCCTCAATCACCGTCCCGTCCACCGGCACCGCATCGCCCGGGCGCACACGCAACCGGTCGCCCTCCATGATGTTTTCCAGCGGCGCGTCGTATTCGGTGCCATCGGGCAGGATGCGCCGCGCGGTCTTGG
>CAZTUG010000160.1:0-3901 GCA_964615955.1 uncultured Roseicyclus sp. | reverse complement strand
TCACCGTGTATTTCGCCTTGGAAAACTTATCGCGTCGACCAGCGTTGAATATATGGGGTAGATTCCGGTATGGGGCAAGATCGTATCACAAGGCCCTGACGCCCCCCATTTCCCATTAATTTGAGCTCTGTGGTCGCCTTCGTGGTGGCGATGAGCGCTGTGCGCCCGTTTGGTGGCTGTGAAGGCGGCAAGATATAGGCATGATTACTTCACAACCTACCCCCGGTTTGCCGCCGCCAGCGGTACTCGCCGGTGAGCAGGATGTGCGCCCATCCGAGCGGGGAGATATGTGCCAGTAGATCGGGGCCGCAATTCAGCCCGGCCCGCTGCCGCGCGGCCACGGCCTGACCGAGGTACTTGGTGTTCCAGTAGATGATGATGGCGGCGAGCAGGTTGAGGCCGGCCATGCGGTAGTGCTGCCCCTCGGCGGTGCGATCGCGGATTTCACCCTGTCGCCCGATACGCAGGGCGTTTTTCAGGGCGTGATGGGCCTCGCCCTTGTTCAGGCCAATCTGGGCCCGGCGCTGCATGTCGGCGTCGAGTATCCACTCGATGATGAAGAGGGTACGCTCGACGCGGCCGATTTCGCGGAGCGCCACGGCCAGCTCGTGTTGTCGCGGATAGGCCGCGAACTTCTTGAGCAGCTGACTGGGCGGCATAGCGCCCGTCACCATGGTGACCGCGGAACGCAGGACGCCGGGCCAATTCTGGACGATAAGGCCCTCGCGGATCTTGCCCCCGATCAGACCGCGCAATTCGTCCGGCGCTGACGCCGGGTCGAACAGGTGGAGCCGTCTGGATGGTAGGTCACGGATACGCGGGATGAACCGGAACCCGAGCAGCGAGGTCACGGCAAAGACGTGATCGGTGAACCCGCCGGTGTCGGCATACTGCTCTGTGATCTTCCGCCCCGTCTCGTTCATCAGCAGCCCATCCAGGATGTAGGGTGCCTCGCTCACGGTGGCCGGAATGTTCTGGGTTGCGAAGGGGCCGAACTGGTCGGAGACATGGGTATAGGCCTTGAGGCCCGGCTCGGAGCCGTATTTCGCGTTGATGAGGTTCATGGCTTCGCCCTGCCGCGCGGCGGGGAAGAATTGCCCGTCGCTGGAGGCGGTCACGCCACCACCCCAAAACTTGGCTATGGGCAGCCGGGACTGCGCCTCGATCACCATAGCGAGGGCCTGGTTGATGGCGTCGCTCTCCACATGCCATCGCGACAGGCGGGAGAGCTGGAAGTAATCATGGGTGTTGGTCGCTTCGGCCATCTTGCTGAGCCCGAGGTTCAGGCCTTCGGCCAGCAGCACCGTCAGCATTCCGATCTGGTCTTTGCAGGGCGCGCCAGTTTGCGAGTTTGTGAAGATTTCCGTGAAGCCGATATCCGCATCGACCTCCTGCAACAGTTCGGTGATCCGTATGGCGGGTAGCCGGTCGTAGAGATCGAGCACGAGTTCGTCCGCCTCTTCGGGCACAGCGGCGCTCAGGCGGTCGATCTTCAGGATGCCGTTCTCGATCGACCCACCGGGGATGGCTCCGGCACGCGCCGCCTTGGCCAGCCGCTTCAGTCCGTCGGTCATGCGCGCCTTGCGATCGGCAAGCCAGGCTTCCGGATCAAGCGGCACTGCCAGTCTTGGTATGTCCTTCACCGCCTCAGCGGGGACTAAGGCCTGCTTCAGATCACCGTAACGCCTGGATTGGGAGAGCCAGATATCGCCAGAGCGGAACGCATCCCGCAGATGGAAGAACACGGCGACTTCCCAGAGCCGGTGACCGTCTTCATCCTGCGCATTCAGATGGCGATGCCATTTCGAGCCGCGCCGCAGGAATCCCACCGGCCGTATTTCGGGTTTCTCGTCCTCTGCGATCAGCGTACTGGCGTGCAGCAAAGGCGCCGCGACACCCGCCGCCTTGATATCCAGCACGCGCAGCATGCGCGGGGCATAGCGCCGGAACCGATGATAGCCTTGGCCAACATGCGCCAAGGGGTCAGCAGCCATCGTGTCCGTCAACTCAGCGGCGGTTGCAACCAACCCTTCAAGCCGCTCCCACCCACAGGCCAGCTCTGTTGCCTGATCCAACGGCTCGCCATCGCTTCTGGCGACCAACAAAGCGGCGCCGAGGGATTTGAAGGCGCGCAGGGTGTCTTGCACCGCGGTTTTGGCGTCAGCGATCCTTGCATCGCATAGCTTCTTTGCACCCTGCCATGTCTTGCCGACGATCCGGTCATGGGTCTCGATCACCGCGTCGGCAAGCACCGCGCGCCATGCAACGGCGCAGACCGCGATAATGGCCAGGCGGCGATCACTGCTAATGTCACGCAGGCCATCGGCAAAATAGCGTTCACCCTGACGCTGCAGGCGGGTCACCCGATGGGGTGGAATGCCAGAGAGGATGTCAGGCGACAGGGTCATCTCCTGCAGGAATTCCAGCCGGTCAAGTAGACGGGTGACGTCGGCTGAGTTCTGCCCCACCTCGAACTGACGCAACCAGACGAACCGGCTGACCTTGCCCTCGACCACCTCCGAGAGCAGGCCATCGAGGTGGGCTTTCATGGCATCATCCAGCCGTGCCACGATGGCGCTATGGATCCGACGTTCCGCCGCGACAAGCGCATCTGCGCATAGCCGCTCGATCACGGACATGCCCGGCAGGATGGTCCTGGTCCGGCGGCACTCTTCGACAAATCGGCGGGCCAGATCGTGGTTGGACGTCGCGTTCTCCGCCTCGCCAGCCAGCCAGGTGTTCAGTTCCCGCGCACGATGGCCGGAGAACATCTTGAAGCCGTAGACTTGGCGCAAGTCGACCAGATGCCTTCGCCGCGTTACGTCGGTCTCAGCATATCGGCAAAGCTCATCCATCTCTTCGCCAAGCTGTGCGGCGATGAAGCGACTTATGGCCTCTGGAATGACCTCACCCGACACCAACAGTCGGCCAGGATACCGGAACGCACAAAGCTGAAGGGCGAAGCCAAGACGATTGCGTGCATGACGACGGGTTCGAATGACTTCGATGTCCTCATCCGACAGCGTGTAGTGGTAAAGGATGCTGGCATCGTCTGTCGGAAGGTCGAACAGCGTCGCGCGTTGGCGAGCCGTCAAAATTGAGCGTCTTGGCATATAACTTTGTCCTTGTTAGCCATTAGTCTGTTCAGGACAAAATTTGCACCAGCAAAATCAAAGGCTTGCAAGACCAAAATCTGAGGGGGTTCAACTGGGACAACGTGCTGCCATCTATGCCCGGGTTTCGACCTCGGATCAGTCCTGTGAGCGCCAGATTTCAGAATTAACGGCTTTTGCCGAACGTGGCGGTTATGACGTGGTTGGCGTGTTTAAGGAAACAGCCTCGGGCGCGTCCGCCAATCGCATCGCCCGCAACCGGGTGCTCGACTTGGCGCAAGCCAGACATATCGACGCCATCCTGGTTAGTGAACTTTCCCGCTGGGGGCGGTCCACTCAGGATCTGCTGGACACTCTAAATAGGCTTGCCGGTTGGAAAGTATCTGTTGTGGCCATGAGCGGCATGACCTTCGAGGTCGAAACGCCACATGGCCGAATGATGGCCACCATGCTGGCTGGGATCGCCCAGTTTGAACGTGATCTGCTCAGCGAAAGGGTGAAATCCGGCCTCGCCGCTGCCCGCGCACGCGGCAAGAAACTCGGTCGCCAACCCGGCCAACGACCAAAAGCCGACAAACTCACCCCCAAAGTCATTCAAGCAGTCGCCGAGGGCCGCTCCTACCGGTGGATAGCCCGAGACCTAGGTATCTCGAAAAACACAGTCACCGACATCATCAGACGGCACCGCCAAAACGCCTTATGATACGATCCTGCCCCCTACCGGAATCTACCCCCACATTGGCGATCAGGCCCTGGCGGGGCGAGAACATGATCTGCCAGATCAGCGT
>CAZTUG010000159.1:0-3929 GCA_964615955.1 uncultured Roseicyclus sp. | reverse complement strand
GGGGTCGATTCCGGCTGAGTGCAGAATGACACCCTAAGGCTCCCGCCCCCATCATTTGCCCCTCGTTTGAGCCCTGTGGTCGCCTTCGTTGTGACGATGAGCTTGCTGCGCCCGTTTGGTGGCTGTGAAGGTGGCAAGATATAGGGATGATTACTTCACAACCTTGCCCCTGCTTGCCGCCGCCACCGGTATTCGCCGGTGAGCAGGATGTGGGCCCATCCGAGCGGCGAGATATGTGCCAGCAGAGCGGGGTCGCAATTCAGCCCGGCCCGCTGCCGCGCGGCGACGGCCTGACCGAGGTGCTTGGTGTTCCAGTAGATGATGATGGCGGCGAGCAGATTGAGACCGGCCATGCGGTAGTGCTGCCCTTCGGCGGTACGATCCCGGATTTCACCCTGCCGTCCGATGCGCAGTGCGTTTTTCAGGGCGTGATGGGCCTCGCCCTTGTTCAGGCCGATCTGAGCCCGGCGCTGCATGTCCGCGTCGAGGAGCCACTCGATGATGAAGAGGGTGCGCTCGACACGGCCGATTTCACGGAGCGCCAGGGCCAGCTCGTGCTGGCGTGGATAGGCCGCGAACTTCTTGAGCAGCTGACTGGGCGGCATGACGCCCGTCACCATCGTGGCGGCGGACCGCAGCACGGGAGGCCAGTTCTGGACGACAAGGCCCTCGCGGATCTTGCCGCCGATCAGGCTGCGCAATTCGTTTGGCACTGACGCTGGGTCGAAGAGGTAGAGCCGTCTGGATGGCAGGTCGCGGATACGCGGGATGAACCGGAACCCAAGCAGCGAGGTTACGGCGAAAACGTGATCGGTGAAGCCGCCGGTGTCGGCATACTGCTCTGTGATCTTCCGCCCGGCCTCGTTCATCAACAGCCCGTCCAGAATGTAGGGCGCTTCGCTCACGGTGGCCGGAATGTTCTGGGTCGCGAACGGGCCGAACTGGTCGGAGACATGGGTATAGGCCTTGAGGCCCGGCTCGGAGCCGTATTTCGCGTTGATGAGGTTCATGGCTTCGCCCTGCCGCGCGGCGGGGAAGAATTGCCCGTCGCTGGAGGCGGTCACGCCACCACCCCAAAACTTGGCTATGGGCAGCCGGGACTGCGCCTCGATCACCATAGCGAGGGCCTGGTTGATGGCGTCGCTCTCCACATGCCATCGCGACAGGCGGGAGAGCTGGAAGTAATCATGGGTGTTGGTCGCCTCGGCCATCTTGCTGAGCCCGAGGTTCAGGCCTTCGGCCAGCAGCACGGTCAGCATTCCGATCTGGTCTTTGCAGGGCGCGCCGGTTTGCGAACTGATGAAGGTTTCCGTGAAGCCGATATCCGCATCGACTTCTTGCATCAGCTCGGTGATCCGTATGGCGGGCAGCCGATCGTAGAGATCGAGCACCAGCTCGTCCGCCCCTTCGGGCACCGCGGCGCTCAAGCGGTCGAGTTTCAGGATGCCGTTCTCGATCGACCCGCCGGGAATGGCCCCCGTGCGCGCCGCCTTGGCCAGCCGCGCCAGGCCGTCGGTCATGCGTGCCTTGCGGTCGGCAAGCCAGGCTTCCGGATCGAGCGGCACGGCCAGTCTTGGTATGTCCTTCACCGCATCGGCGGGAACCAGAGCCTGTTTCAGATCGCTGTAGCGCCGGGAATGAGGCACCCAGATATCGCCGGAGCGGAACGCATCCCGTAGGTGGAACAACACCGCCACTTCCCAGAGCCGGTGGCCATCTTCCTCCTGGGCATTCAGATGGCGATGCCATTTCGAGCCGCGCCGCAAGAAGCCAACCGGTCGTTCCTCGGGTCTTTCATCGCCCGCGATCAGCGTGCTGGCCTGCAGCAAAGGCGCAGTGACACCCGCCGCCTGGATATCCAACGCGCGCAGCATGCGCGGGGCATAGCGCCGGAACCGGTGATAGCCCTGCCCAACATGCGCCAAGGGGTCAGCGGCCATCGTGTCCGTTAACTCTGCGGCGGTAGCAACCAACCCTTCAAGCCGTTCCCACCCGCAGGCCAGCTCCGTCGCCTGATCCAAGGGCGCGCCATCGCTTCTGGCGTCGAGCAAGGCGGCACCAAGGGATTTGAAGGCGCGCAGGGTGTCCTGCACCGCCGTCTTTGCGTCAGAGATTTTGGCATCGCAGAGCTTTTTGGCACCCTGCCATGTCTTGCCGACAATCCGGTCGTGGGTCTCAATCACTGCATCGGCAAGCGCCGCACGCCATGCGACCGCGCAGACCGCGATGATGGCCAGGCGGCGATCACTGCTGATGTCGCGCAGGCCATCGGCAAAATAGCGTTCACCTTGGCGCTGCAGGCGGGTCACTCGATGGGGTGGAATGCCCGCGAGGATGTCAGGCGACAGATTCATCTCCTGTAGGATTTCCAGCCGGTCGAGCAGGCGAGTGGCATCGGCCGAGTTCTGCCCCACCTCGAATTGGCGCAGCCAGACAAACCGGCTGACCTTGCCTTCGACCATCTCAGTGAGCAGGGCATCAAGGCGGGCTTTCAGGGGTTCATCCAATCGGGCTACGATGGCGCTGTCGATCCGGCGTTCCGCCGCGACAAGCGCATCCGCGCAGAGGCGCTCGACCACGGATATACCCGGCAGGACAGTTCGGGTCCGGCGGCACTCGTCGACAAACCGGCAGGCCAGATCATGGTTGGAGGTCGCATTCTCCGCCTCACCCGCCAGCCAGGTCTTCAGTTCTCGTGCGCGATGACCGGAGAACATTCTGAAGCCGTAGAGCTGACGGAGGTCGTGAAGATGTTGCTGACGGGTCTGACGCCGAGCGGCGTAGGGAAGGAACTCATCCCCGGTCATGCCCAATTGGGCCCCGATAAACCGGACGACTGACTCAGGGATCACCTCGCGAGACGATAGCAGGCGGCCCGGATATCGCAGCGCGCATAGCTGTAGCGCGTACCCAAACCGGTTCTCTGAACGCCTGCGCACATTGATGTGCTCCAGGTCCTCATCCGACAACGTGTAGTGATAGAGGATGCTCGCCTCGTCTGTCGGAAGGTCAAACAGCGTCGCGCGTTGCCGCGCGGTCAAGATGGTGCGGTGCGCCATAGTTCTTTTGCTTTCTACAGGGCGTTTGTGTATCTTTGATTTAGATATATATTAAGATTTACTTGGATCCGGATATGCAAGGCCGCGCCAAAGAGCATCGCAAACGACCGTATGAGATAAATCCATGCTGATAGGATATGCCCGGGTCTCGAAAGCCGACGGCAGTCAATCTCTCGATCTGCAGCGAGACGCGCTAATCGAAGCGGGCGTGGGAGCCGATGGCATCTACGAAGATCAGGCGTCAGGTAAGCGTGACACCCGGCCAGGCCTCGATGCATGTCTCAAGGCCCTGCGTAAAGGGGATGTCCTGGTCGTCTGGAAGCTCGACCGCCTCGGCCGCGATCTCAAACACCTCGTGACAATCGTACAGGAGCTGACCGATCGCGAGATCGGCCTACGCGTCCTGACCGGACAAGGGGCGCAGATCGACACCACCACCGCTGCAGGGCGGTTGATATTCGGCATCTTCGCGGCCCTGGCAGAATTTGAAGGGGAACTGATCCGCGAGCGCACCGTCGCCGGCCTCAAGGCAGCCCGGGCGCGAGGGCGAAAAGGGGGGCGTAAATTCGCGCTGACCAAAGCCCAGGTGCGCCTTGCGCAGTCGGCCATGTCGAACCGCGATACCTCCGTCGCGCAACTCGCCAAGGAGCTCGGCGTCAAACCTGTCACCATTTACCGATATGTCGGCCCTAACGGAGAGCTCCGAGAGAACGGAAGACGCGTCCTGGCCGCTTAGGGTGTCATTCTGCACTCAGCCGGAATCGACCCCCCAGACCGCCCGTGACCTGGCCGTGATCTGCGCGTGGCGACAGGGCGCGACAGGGCGCGTCAGGGCGCGCAGGAGCACCGGAATGCCACGGGCGCGACGCG
>CAZTUG010000158.1:0-3952 GCA_964615955.1 uncultured Roseicyclus sp. | reverse complement strand
TGGTGGGTGGTGAGGGGCTCGAACCCCCGACATTTTCGGTGTAAACGAAACGCTCTACCAACTGAGCTAACCACCCGTCGCCGGGTGGGATAGCCCGAGCCACGCCGCGCGGGCAAGAGGCAATATCGACCGTTTTCCCGAACGCGGCCGCAGGTGCAACCCGACGCCGCAGGTGCAACCCGACAAGGGGCGGCCATCCGTCGCCAGCGTGCCGCGCCGCGTCGACCACGCCATGCACCGGACCCGACGCCCGATCATCGCAACAAGAAGGGAGAATGGTGGGTGATAAGGGATTTGAACCCCTGACATCTTCGATGTGAACGAAGCGCTCTACCACTGAGCTAATCACCCGATCGCGGCGGTCTTAGCTGTCCTCGTTCGGCTCTGCAAGGGGGGGAACATCCCCGGCGGTCGGGGCCGCATCGGCGCGTTTGAGCTTCAGGGTCAGCATGGGACCGCCCGGCTTCAGATCGCGCTTCTTGACCATCAGCTTGCCAAGCGGCGGCACGATGACCTCGTCCGAGACATCGAGCGCCTTGCCGATCTCGTCCAGCACCACGTCGAACACCATCTTCGCATCGGACCGCTTGAGCGATACCCGCGCCGCGATGGCGCCGATCAGGTCGGTGCGGCGCAACCGGTCATCGGAGGACGCATCGCTGCTGGCGTCGGGGGCCGGGTCGGCCATCGCAGGCTCCGGATGAGGTGCAAGGGTAAGATCCGGAACCGGATCGGTAACAGGCGCGTCCGCCTGCGCATCGGCAGACGCATCCACGCCGGACACCGCCGCGGCCTCGGCCTCGGGTGCCTTCGACGCACCTGTCGGGGTGCCGCGCCTGCGTCCGGCGGAGGTCGCCTTGCGCTTGGTGCTGGTCTTGCGGGTCTTCGTGCCGGTTGTTGTCGCCATCTTGCTCGCCTCTTTCCCCACGTTCACGCCAAGGCGCACGCGGATTGTTTCATTTCTGGGAACAACTTAACGGATTTTCCACCATTGAGCCAGCCTGAGCCGACAAAAGCCTCAACTGGCGGCCTGCACAAGACGCAACCGACGACGATCCCAGCGGGGCCATCCGATCAGCTCGGACATGGTCACGAAGCGGAATCCGCGCCCAGCCACCCCGTCAAGCGCGGCGGGCATGGCGTTGACGGTTGCGGCGTGGATGTCATGGGCCAGAACAACCCCGCCGGCATGGCAGCCGCCCACGATGCGGCTTGCCACGACCGAGGATCCCGGACGGAGCCAGTCCTGCGGATCGACCGACCACAGGATCGTCGGCATGCCGCGGCTGTGAAACAGCATCAGGCGCTGGTGATCGTAGAGATTGCCATAGGGCGGCCGCATGGTGACGGGCGGGCGACCCACGGCGGCATAGACCGCCTGATTGGTGCGGTCGACCTCGTTGAGAACCGAGGCGTCGGAATGGCCATGCAAGCTGGGATGGGACCATGTGTGATTGCCGATCTCGTGCCCCTCGGCCACCATGCGTTGCAGGATCTGCGGATACCGCGCGGCGTTTCGGCCAATGACATAGAAGGTCGCGCGAATGCCGCGCGCCGCCAGCATGTCCAGAAGTTGCGGTGTCAGGTTCGGATGCGGGCCGTCATCGAAGGTCATGGCGACATGGGGCTGCGCCATCGCGATGCGGGTGACCGTCGCATCCACGCCGCGAAGGATCTCGCCGCGCCCGGCGAAGGTCGAGGGCAGCCCCTGCGCCTGGGCCGTCCGCGCCAGCAATGGCGCGGCCAGACCGCAAACGGCCCCGCGCACGAGCGCACGGCGATTGATCTCGAACATCTCGCGGGTATCCTTGCGACAACCGGATCACCATTCACGACCGATGGTGAGGCGCAACGCGACAAGCGCGCAACGAATCAGCGGCCGTCGACCCGGATCGGGTTGGCTCTGTGACAAGATCACCACGGTTTTCACCGGCCTTCCGGCCTCAACCGGGCGTTTTCCGTGGCATCCGCGCCACGTTTGGTCCGTGCAAGGTCAGCCGCAGCCCGATTCCCCCTGCTCCTGCGTTGATCGGCTCCGCACATTGGTGTGTTCTCGCAGGCGGAGAGCGACCCTGCCAGGTCGCACGACATGTCTGAAACGCCAACCTGGGGGAATCCACCAATGAAAAACCTGCTTTGCGCCTCTGCGCTTTGCCTCGCCGCTCTTGCGCCGACCGCCAATGCGAGCGGCTATGTCCAGCCGCACACGCCCGAGGTGGTGATCATCGAAGATACGGCGGCGTCCAACCAGGGGATCTTCGTGCCGATCTTCACGGTTCTGCTCCTGCTTCTGGTGCACCACAACTGATCCGGTGGCGCGAAGCAGCGCCGCTGTCCACCCGTCGACACGTCTGCCCAGATGGCCCTGCCGCCCATGGCAGGGCCATTTTTCATGAAATTTTCTTGCATCGTTGTCGTTTCTTGAGGCAGCTTTACCCTGCGTAACCTAGGGGAGAAACATTCCATGAAATATCTGATGCCAGTGGCGGTGGCGCTGTCCATCGCGTCGGGGCCGTTGCATGCGCAGGACCAGCTTGTGCCCCAGATGTCCACGATCGAGATCGAGAACGATACGGCGTCGTCCGGACAGGCAATTCTCGTGCCCATACTTGCGCTGCTGCTCATCCTCATCGCGGTAAGCGACACGGGCGGCGGCGGCGGCTACTACCCCATGTGAGATCCAGCCGCCGAACGAAAGCGCCCCGTCGGCACATGGCCAACGGGGCAAATCGGTCGGCGTTTTCGACCTAGTGATGCGCCATCGGTCCCTCTCCGCCCAATCCGCGGGCGGCGCGGGCAGCGGCGGCGGCTTCCTCGGCCGCTTCGTCCCATTCGATGGGTTCGGGCGCGCGCACGAGAGCCTGCGCCAGGACCTCGGAGACATGGGAAACGGGGATGATCGTCAGCCCCGCCTTCACGTTGTCGGGGATCTCGGCCAGATCCTTCTCGTTCTCCTGCGGGATCAGCACCGTCGTGATGCCGCCGCGCAGGGCTGCCAGCAGCTTTTCCTTCAAGCCGCCGATGGGCATCGCGTTGCCGCGCAGGCTGACCTCGCCCGTCATGGCGATGTCGCGCTTCACCGGAATGCCCGTCAGCACCGAGACGATGGAGGTCACCATCGCCAAGCCCGCACTCGGCCCGTCCTTGGGCGTCGCGCCGTCCGGCACGTGGACATGGATATCCATGCGGTCGAACTTCGGCGGCTTCACCCCGATCTGCGGCGCGATGGAGCGGACATAGCTGGCCGCCGCGTCGATCGATTCCTTCATCACGTCGCCCAGTTTGCCGGTGGTCTTCATCCGGCCCTTCCCGGGAAGTGACAACGCCTCGATATGCAGCAGGTCGCCGCCCACCGAGGTATAGGCCAGGCCGGTGACGACACCGATGGCATCCGCATCTTCCGCCAGGCCATAGCGATACTTCTTCACGCCAAGGAAATCACTGAGATTTTCGGGGGTTACGACGACTTCTTCAACCTCCTTGCGAACGATCTTCGTCACCGCCTTGCGGCACAGCTTGCCGATCTCCCGCTCCAGGTTCCGCACGCCCGCTTCGCGGGTGTAGACGCGGATCATCTCTTGCAGGGCCTCGGGCTCCAGCGTGAATTCCTTCGCCTTCAAGCCGTGGTTCTTGATCTGCTTGGGGATCAGGTGGCGGTGGGCGATCTCGGCCTTCTCGTCCTCGGTGTAGCCGGCCAGGGGAATGATCTCCATCCGGTCCAGCAGCGGACGCGGCATGTTGTAGGTGTTCGCCGTGGTCAGGAACATCACGTTGGACAGGTCGTATTCAACCTCTAGATAGTGATCCACGAAGGTGGAATTCTGTTCCGGGTCCAGCACCTCCAGCATCGCGCTGGCCGGGTCACCCCGGAAATCCTGACCCATCTTGTCGATTTCATCGAGCAGGATCAGCGGGTTGGAGGTTTTCGCCTTCTTCATCGACTGGATGATCT
>CAZTUG010000157.1:0-3959 GCA_964615955.1 uncultured Roseicyclus sp. | reverse complement strand
GCCGGATGATCGAGGACATGTACAAGATCATGGCCATCGCCGATTACGAGGACCGTTTCGCGATCCCCACGGCGCACCGTGAACAAAACGAGGCAGGCGCCGACATCCGCGGCGGCTGCGGGTTCACCGACGGCAACGGCTGTTCCACCGGCGAGACGGGCAAGACCAGTCTGTTCGGCGGCAAGAAGAAGTCCTTTGCCCTGCCGTTGGAGTCATTCTGATGATGGACCGCACACTCAAGGCACTGTCGTTGACGCTCAGCTATCCGAACGTCGAACTGCAAGAGGCTATGCCCGAGATCGGCGCCATTCTGGGCGCCGACCCCCGCATTGCCCCTGATACGCGGGCGTCATTGCAGGCGCTTGCCGATGGACTCGGGCAGGGCGACCTGTTCGAAGTTCAGGAGAGCTATGTCATGCTCTTCGACCGCTCGCGCACACTGTCGCTCAACCTCTTCGAACACGTCCACGGCGAAAGCCGGGACCGGGGGGGCGCGATGGTCAGCCTGATCGAGACCTACCGCGCGGGCGGGTTCGAACCCGCCACCACGGAACTGCCCGACCACCTGCCGGTGCTGCTGGAATTCCTCGCCTCGCGTCCCTTCGCCGAGGCACAGGAAACCTTGGCGGACGCGGCCCATATCTTCGACGCGCTTGTCACCCGTCTGGCACGGCGCGAGAGCGGGTATGGCGCCGCGTTCGCCGCTTTGTCCCAGATTGCCGGGGCGCAGGCCGATGCCGACGCCGTTGCGGGAATGCTGGCGCAACCCGATGACGACCCGACCGACCTGACCGCGCTGGATGCGGTCTGGGAGGAAACCGAAGTCACCTTCGGCCCGGACCCGGCTGCGGGCTGCCCGCAGGTCCGCGACATGCTTGCGGCGATGGACAAACCCGCCAATCCCATTCTGAACAGGAGCGCATGACATGTTCGGCGATTTCGACATCAACTTCATCATCTTCGGCGTCATGCCCTATGTGGCGCTGACGGTGTTCCTTGTCGGGTCCATCGCCCGATACGAGCGCGACCCCTTCACCTGGAAAAGTTCGTCCAGCCAGCTTCTGCGCCGCAAGCAGCTGATCTGGGGTTCGATCCTGTTCCATGTCGGCATCATCACGGTGTTCTTTGGACACCTGGTCGGGCTGTTCACGCCGGTCTGGGTGCTGGATGCCCTCTCAATTCCCTATGGCGTGAAGCAGTGGATGGCCGTGCTGATCGGGGGGCCGGCCGGGCTTGCCGCGCTGATCGGTGGCACGATGCTGATCCATCGGCGGTTGACCGATCCGAGGATACGGGCCACCTCGACCGTGTTGGATATCCTGATCCTGATCCTGATCTGGTTCCAGCTTGCCATCGGCCTGCTGACAATAACGCAATCGCTGCAACACATGGACGGCTCCGAAATGGTCCGCTTCATGACCTGGTCGCAAAGCGTCGTGACCTGGAACATCAACGCCTGGGTCACCGTGGTCGACGTGCATTGGCTCTACAAACTGCACATCTTCCTCGGGCTGGTCATCACCATCCTGTTCCCGTTCACCCGGCTCGTCCACATCTGGTCCGGGTTTGCCGCCCCCTTCCGCTATCTGCTTACGCGGCCGGGCTACCAGATCGTGCGCTCGCGCCGGACCCGTCCGTTGGAGGAACGCCGCCGCGCCTATGACGCACGGCAGGGCAAGACAGGCCCCAAAATCACCACGCCTGCGGAGTGAGCAAGATGAACATGACCCTGTTTCCCGATGTCGTCGTGAATGGCGAAACGATCCCCTCGGCGGCCATCGCCGCCGAGGCCCAGAACCACACAGCCCCCAAGGACAAGCCCGGCATCGCCTGGCGCAAGGCGGCGCAAGCGCTCGCGATCCGCGCGCTCCTGCTGCAGCAGGCAAGGGCACGTGGGTTTGTGCCCGATCCGATTGAACTGGCACCCGGGCGCTTCGAGACCGAGGATGAAGCCCTGATCCGCGTCCTTCTGGACGAAGCGCTGAGCATCGCGCCCGTGACGGAAGACGCCGTTCATGCCGAATGGGCAAAGGACCCTGACCGCTACCGGTCCGCACCGCTGTGGGATGTCTCGCATATCCTGAGCGCCTGTGACCCGCGCGACGAGACCCAGCGGGCCATGGCCGAGGCACGGGCCAAGGCCCTGCTCGCGCGGCTTGACGGGGACGCCAAGGGGTTCGCTGCCGCCGCACGTGAAAGCGATTGCGGGTCCAAGGAGTCCGGTGGCCATCTGGGCCAGCTTGGACCGGGCGACACCGTACCGGAATTCGAGGTGGCCCTGCGTGCCCTGCCGGAGGGTGGCATCAGCGCAGCACCCGTTCTGTCGCGGCACGGCTGGCACATCATCCGCCTGAACGCCACCGCACCGGGGCAGGTTCTGCCTTATGAGACCGTCCGCCCCAAGATCGCGCAGGCGCTCGAAAAGGCGGCCTGGGCGAGGGCATCTCGGCAATTCGTCGAAACCCTAGCCCAAGGCGCACAGATCACCGGCGCAAGTCTCGCGCCGATCTGAACCACGCGAAAGGACGTGTCATGCAACCGCCAGAGCCTCTGCTGCGTGGGAGCGGTGAGAAGCCGACGAGCCCTAGCCTGCTTGCAAATCCTCTGGATTTTATCAGCGAAGACCACCTGCGCGAACGTCAGGTTTGCGCAATGATCGACGGGCTGGCAACGGCGGAAGCTCTCGATCGCCGAGAAGCGACAACGGTGCTGCGCTTTCTGAACGAGGAACTGAATGTCCACCTGCGCGACGAGGCAGAGGTCCTGTTCCCGCTTCTTGCCCGGCGCTGCACGGATGAGGATGCGATCGAGGGTGTGATCGACCGGATCAGGGCCGATCAGGATGAGGCGATGCGTCTGCTGCCCGAAGTGCGTGCAATGCTGGCCGGGTGCCTCGATAGGGGGGGTGATCTGTCCGCCAGCGAGCGCGGGGTGTTGTCCAGGTTTGCGGGGCACGTGCGCCGCCACCTGGTGGCCGAGAACGCAATCCTCCTGCCGATCGCCCGGGTCCGGCTGACTCGGGCCGATCTGCGGATACTCTCGAAACACATGCGGTCAAGACGCGGGCTGCCAGATTTTCCGGAGACGACCGATGCTGAATGACCTTCTGGCGCGCAACGTGGCGTGGTCGAAACAACGTCACGACGAGGAGCCTGACTATTTCACCCGCCTTGCCGCCCTTCAGGCGCCCGAGTTCTTCTGGATCGGTTGTTCGGACAGTCGGGTTCCGGCCAACGTGGTCGCGGGTCTGGATCCGGGCGAGGTCTTTGTCCATCGCAATGTCGCCAACATCGTTCATTCCTCGGACATGAACCTGTTGTCGGCGCTGGAATTCGCGGTCGATGCGTTGCATGTGCGCGAGATCATCGTTTGCGGACACTATGGCTGCGGCGGGGTCAAGGCCGCGACCGAGGATCTGCCGCATGGTCTGGCTGATCACTGGCTTGAGCCGGTCCGACGTCTTGCGCGCGCCTATGCCGTCGATCTGGGGCGCGAACCCGACCTTGAGGCGCGCCGCGACCGGCTGGCTGAATGGAATGTGGTCGAAGGTGTGCGGCGCGTCTGCGAAACGCCGATCTTGCAGCGGGCTTGGGCTCGTGGCGCCGTCGTTCGCGTGCATGGCCTTATCTACGGTCTCAAGGATGGACGCCTGCGCGACCTCGATTGCAGCATCGGGCCGGGGCATTTTCAGGCGGCCCACCCCACACAGGAGGCAGCACAATGACGATTCATCAGGCCATCGCGTCACCGGGTTGCGGGTGCGACACTCAGGACGTGCTTGCTTCGCTGATCAGCATCGACGAGGCCCTTGCCCGGATTGCGGCGCATGCAGCGCCGGTGGGTCAAAGTGAGGCTGTGGCGCTCGACAGTGCGCTTGGTCGGGTTCTGGCGCAGCCGGTCCGGTCCCGGTCCATGGCACCGGCTTTCGACAATGCGGCGATGGATGGCTATGCGATCGC
>CAZTUG010000156.1:0-3971 GCA_964615955.1 uncultured Roseicyclus sp. | reverse complement strand
CGGCCTCCCCCCGGCCTCCCCCCGGCCTCCCGCGACGCCGAACAAGAAAGCCCGGGTGATGCGATGGCATCGACCCGGGACAAGGGGGCCTCCTGCGTCAGGCGACCCGACTCACGAGGCTTGGCAGGGGAATTTCACGGCATCACCAGTCGCTTGGGCCCTTGTCGCGGAACGCATCGACCAGGTAGTCGATGAAGGCCCGCACCTTGGGCTGGATATAGCGGCCCGGCGGATAGACGGCATAGACGCCCTGCACGTCCATCGGCAGATCCGGCATCGCGTCCTCCAGCAGGCCTTTGCGCAGCGGATCGGCGTAGAGGAAACTCGGCAGGTAGGCGATCCCCAGACCGCCCACGGCGGCGTTCAGCAGGCTCTGCCCGTCGTTCACCGTCAGCCAGCCGGCGGTGCGCACCTGGCGCAACTCGCCCGACGGCGCGATCAGCTTCCAGACATTGCCGGCAGAGGAATTCGAATAATGCAGCAGCTTGTGTTCGTTAAGGTCGTCGATCCGTTCCGGACGACCATATTCCGCGAAGTATTTCGGGGCGGCGATCATCCGGCGTTGCGTCTCGCAGATCTTGCGCGCCATGAGCGAGCTGTCTTCCAGCTCTCCCACGCGGATGGCCATGTCGAAGCCTTCCGAAATCAACTCCACATAGCGGTTGTTGAGCACCATGTTCACGGTGATGTCCCGATAGGCATGCAGGAAATCGCCCAGGATCGGCGAGATGTGATTGACCCCGAAATCCGTCGCGATCGACACCCGCAGCGTGCCCGACGGCGCGGATTGCATGGCCGTGACCAGCGCGTCGGCTTCTCCGGCATCGTTCAGCACCCGGCGGGCGCGATCATAATAGGCAAGTCCGATCTCCGTGGGACTGACACGCCGCGTGGTGCGGTTGAGAAGACGCGCCCCAAGACGCGCTTCAAGCGACGAGACATGCTTGGAGACCGCAGACTTGGAAATCCCCATCTTCTTCGCTGCATCTGTAAATCCGCCCTGGTCCACGACGGTGGCAAAGGCTTCCATTTCCGTTAGACGGTCCATACTTGGCCGATCCTTTTACTGCTCAGGATCCCGTTCCTGCTCATCCTCCGTTGTCGTCGGGAATTGGGGCGCAATTGGGAAGCAGGCCGGGCCAAAGCGGGTTCATTCCGGGGATCGTTGAAGGCATGGCAACAGACGTTGATCGCCGCTTTACCATTGCAGTCGAACCGGGCAGACCAGTAGCCTGCCGACAACACTGGAGACGTGACATGAACCATGCGACAGCCCGTGCCGAGATGGCCGCAGCCTTCCGCCTGACGGCGCGCGAGGGCCTGCATGAAGGGGTGGCGAACCACTTTTCGCTGGCGGTGAACGACGACGGGACGCAGTTCCTGATCAACCCCAAAAGGCATTTCAGCCTGATGCGCGCGTCCGACCTCTGGGTGATCGACGCCAACGATCCCGACAGCGCGCAAGGCGACGGCGCGCCGGACCCGACGGCCTGGGGCCTGCATGCCAGCCTGCACCGCCATGTGCCCCATGCGCGCTGCGCGATGCATGTGCATTCGACCTATGCGACCGTGCTGGCCTCGCTCGCCGACAGCCGCCTGCCCGCAATCGACCAGAATTCGGCCATCTTCCACAACCGGCAGGTGGTGGACGAGAACTACGGCGGCCTCGCGCTGGAGGACGAAGGCACCCGCTGCGCGCGCCTGTTCCAGGACCCGTCCATCCGCACCATGATCATGGGCAATCACGGCGTGCTGTTCATCGGCGAAACCGTGGCCGAAACCTTCATGCGGATGTATTATTTCGAACGCGCGGCGCGGACCTACATCATTGCCCTGTCGACCGGCCGGCCCCTGCGGGTTCTCTCGGAAGAGGTGGCCGAACTGACCGCGCGGCAGCAGGAGGGCGACAGCGTGGCCGAACAGGACATGCTGGACGGACTGCGCGCGGTTCTCGATGCCGAGGGGCAGGACTACGCGGCCTGAACGTCGCGGACACCCGATCCCTCTGCGCCATGGTCCCCCGCCAGACCTTGGCGTAGAGTGCCCCCGACACGCAATTCCCGGGACCGCAAGAGCAGTTGGCGCGACGCACACGCAAGACGAAGCAGGCAGGTCGCGTGCGCCATTGGGCGCGAAGCGTCCGGCGATGGCTGAACCGGGGGGTGCTCGGCCTCGGGGCCGTGGTGCTGGTGTGGATCCTCGCCTATGCCGTCCTGCCGGTGCCCACCACGATCTACATCCTTCAGGAACGCGCCCGCCTGGGCGGTATCGAACGGGACTGGGTGCCGATGGAGGAGATATCCCTCCACCTCGCCCGCGCCGCCGTCGCGGCGGAGGATGCCAATTTCTGCCAGCACTGGGGGTTCGACATGGCCGCGATCCGCGACGCGATCGCCCAGGGGGCGGCGCGGGGCGGCTCGACCATCAGCCAGCAGACCGTGAAGAACGCGTTCCTGTGGCATGGTCGGTCGTGGCTGCGCAAGGCGCTGGAAGCGGCGATCACCCCGGTGATGGAATTGCTCTGGCCCAAGCGGCGCGTGCTGGAAGTCTACCTCAACGTGGCCGAGTTCGCCCCCGGCGTCTTCGGGGCGGAGGCCGCCGCGCGGCACCATTTCGGCGTCTCTGCCGCCGATCTGACCGAACGGCAGGCCGCGCTTCTGGCCGCCGTCCTGCCCAACCCGCAGGAACGCAACGCCGGCGCTCCGTCCGATTTCGTCAACCGCCGCGCGCGGTCCATCGCCGACGGGGCGGCGACGATCCGCGCCGACGGGCGGGATGCCTGTTTTGCGAATTGATTTTTCCCCTGCGCCCTTGCAAACACGGTGCTGACCCGGCACGAGTCCCCCATCATGAACCGCCTCTATCATTTTCCCCTCTCCCCGTTTTGCCGAAAGGTCCGACTGGTCCTTGCCGAAAAGCGGATCGAGGTGGAGCTGGTGGAAGAGAAATACTGGGAACCCACGCCCGAATTCCTGCGCCGCAATCCCGCCGGCAAGGTGCCGGTGCTCAAGATCGACGGCCTGACGCTCAGCGACTCGGTCGCGATCTGCGAATATCTCGAAGAAACGGTGCCCGAACCGCCCCTGATGCCGCGCGACGCAGCGCAGCGGGCCGAGGTGCGGCGGCTGACGGCATGGTTCGACGACAAGTTCTACCAGGAAGTCACGCGCAACCTCGTGCTGGAACGAGTGCACAAGAAGCTGATGCGGGGCGGCTATCCCGACGGGCGCGCCGTCAAGACCGGGGCGCAGAACATCAAGTATCATATCCGCTACATGGATTGGCTGCTGGACCACCGCAAATGGCTGGCCGGCAACAAGATGACCGTCGCGGATTTCGCGGCGGCGGCACAACTCAGCTGCCTCGACTACATCTCGGACGTGGACTGGAGCCTCAGCGCGCCGGTCAAGGACTGGTATGCGACGATGAAATCGCGGCCCGCCTTCCGGTCCATCCTGAACGACCAGATCTTCGGCTTCCCGCAGCCGCCCCACTACGCGAACCTGGACTTTTGACAGCGCTCGGGACGGCCCTGCAGGCCGAGGCCCGCGCGGCGGGGTTCGCGAGGATGGGCATCTGCCGCCCCGACGCCGTGCCCCAGATCGCGGCACGGCTGTCCGCCTTCCTCGACGCCGACCGCCACGGGCAGATGGGCTGGATGGCCGAGCGGACGGAATGGCGCGGCGCACCGGATGCGCTTTGGCCCGAAGCGCGCAGCGTCATCATGCTGGCCGAACCCTACACCCCCGAAACCGATCCACTGGAGGCGCTTGCCCACCGCGACCGGGCCACGATCAGCGTCTACGCCCAGGGCCGCGATTACCATGACGTGGTGAAAAAGCGCCTCAAACGCGTCGGCCGCTGGCTGCTGGATCAAGCCCCCGGCGAAGCGATCAAGGTCTTCGTCGATACCGCGCCGGTGATGGAAAAGCCGCTGGCGCAGGCGGCGGGGCTGGGCTGGCAGGGCAAGC
>CAZTUG010000155.1:0-4125 GCA_964615955.1 uncultured Roseicyclus sp. | reverse complement strand
CTTTGCCGTGTCGTCGAGGAAGTGGAATAGCGCCGGTTTGCTCTTCTTCTTCGCCGTGTCGAAATCATCATGGTCCAGCTTGAAGGCCATCCCAGGCCCCGGCAGCAGCAGCTCGATCCTACGTTCCTGAGGTTTGACGTCTTCGGGGCGAAAGTACTTCTCTGTCAGAACGACCTTGCCGCCAGCGCCGTCGTGCATGACGTAATCGCTGTTCACATACGCCTTCAGATGCTCGAAATATGTGCCGGCCGCCAGTGTCATTGGAGCCCCGTGAGCTTTCCAGTGACAGCGGCGGTGATGAGCGCTGCTCGGTATTCCGAAAGTTGGTCAGAGGATTGTCGTACCAACCGCACCACTTCATCCAACCTATCCTTTGCATCGACGATCGCTGCAATGATCGCGGCCTGCTCGTCCAGAGGAGGGAGTGCCATTCGGATCGATTTAACGTCTCCCAGTCCTATTGTGCCTATCGTCGAGCCGTTGGTTAGCCGCAGCAACTCGCCAGTCATCCCGTAAATGGTGAAGAGTAAGTATTCGGGAATGACGCGATCCTCATGGCACAACCACGCGATGATATGCTGAGATACAGCCATTGGTCGTGTCGTTATGGCGCTTTCCCCAATCGTGGCATCGCGAGTGAAAACCACAGCCCTCGCGGGAAGCAGGCGAGCTGACGAATTTGCAAGCCCCAGCTCATTGATCTTGAATGTAGTATCGGAAATGTAATCCGCTTCTCGCAGGATCGCGGTGTCATTTAGGGAAACCCACGGTATCTCGCAGTCTTCCCAATAAGCCTCGATTTTCTTGTCGGGCGTATGTCCACTTTCAAGTTTCGCGACTCTCTTGACGGGCAGCACATCCCAATGGGCGGGGATGTCGCCGAGCCAGTCGATGCCAGAGGGCTTCCTCGGGGCGGCGGGGTTGAGACCCTTAGTGACCGCGCGGGTTATGAGGGCCTGGCGCTTCTCGGCCAGCCGGTCCAGAAGCGCGCGCTTCTTCTCGATTAGCCCGTCGATCTGTGCAGTTTTCTCATCCAGGAATTTCGCGATCCGTTGCTGGGTTTCGAGTGCCGGGAGGGGGAGTGGCTGGTGGCCCACAGTCTCCCAATCCGCACGAGGCATCTTTGACCCGAAGGTCTCGGAGTTGATCGTGTCGATGAAGCCTTTGGATACCAGGACATAAAAAAGGAAGCGCGGCTCAACGGCCTCGGACGGCCGGAGGCACAGCAGCTCACCTGAACTCGCGCCACTGAATGTCGCGTGATAGACCTTCGCGAGATACGGGCGAAGTTTGTTGAAAAGAACATCGTCTTTCTGGAATACCCGACTATCCGCCTCGGCCGGTTTCGGCTCCTCGATCAGGAGCTTTCCCGTCCACGACGCGATATCCTCGTTCGAGATGTACGGAAGCGCCTCTTGCTCCGCTTCTGTCGGACGCTTCGTGGAGAGATCGACTGACCATTTCAGCCAGTTTCTTCCCCAACCATCCGGCACATCCGCCGCCCATTCCGGCAGTTCATTGCTGTGGGCGAAGTAACTCATGCGACCAGGCCCTTGAGCAGCCCGGCGATCTCGCCTTCCAGCCCGGTGATGTCAGCCGCGATCTCGTCCAGCGGGCGTGGCGGCTTGTAGACATAGAAATGCCGGTTGATCGGGATCTCGTAGCCGACCTTGGTCTTGTCGAAATCCACCCAGGCATCCGGCACATGCGGCAGAACCTCGCGCGCCATGTAGTCCTCGATCGTGCCACGGAATGCCGCCACCAGCCGGTCGTTGGGCTTGTCCGGCCCGAACTGCATCGGCAACGGAAGCGCAGTGCCCTCGGGCAGCGGGATGTTTTCGGTGTCGCGCAACTCGCTGTCGGGTTCAGGCCGCCCCTTGGCGTCACGGCAGATTTCGGCATCCGGGTCGCGCTCGCCCAAGGCGGCGTAGATCGCCTTCTTTACAGGGGCGGCGATCTTCACGCCGACCCGCCTGGCGGCCGCAGTCAGATCGGCGTCGAACACCGCGCGGTCCATGTAGCAACCCCGGCCCTCGAGCGTGGCGAGAGCCGCGCGGATCGCCTCCTGCTGCTTCTGGCCTTCCGCGATCTCGCGCGCCGCCGCGGCCTCGTCCTTGCGTTTCTTCGATGTGGCAAGGTTGGCAAAGGGGGTCTGGTCGTCGAGCTTGGCCAGCCGATCCGGCGAAGCTTCGAAGCTCATCCGCAGTGGTCGCTCCACCGTCACCTTGAGAAATCCGAACTCCCGGTTCTCGAAGATGCGCGACGCGGTGCGTGTCTCGGTCTCGCCGGTCTTCTGATCAATGACGACCTCCGCCGTCTCGCCGTCGCGATAGGCGCCATAGATGCGGGTAAGGTGACGGATCTGGTCCTCGGTGATCTCGTTGCGCTTGTTGTTGAGGCTCTTCTTCATCCGCTCGAAGAACCGCGTCCCGTCGATCAGCTGTACCTTGCCGCGCCGCTCGGGCGCCTTGCGGTTGGTGACGAGCCAGACGTAGGTGAAGATGCCGGTGTTGTAGAAAAGCTGGTCGGGGAGCGCGACGATGGCGTCGAGAAGGTCGCTCTCGATGATCCAGCGGCGGATGTTCGATGGCCCAGACCCGGCGTCCCCCGAAAAGAGCGGCGACCCGTTGAACACGATGGCGATCTTTGACCCTTCGCCCCCGTCCTGGGGCGCCGGATGCATCTTCGACATCATGTGCTGGAGGAACAGGAACGAGCCGTCGTTGATCGCGGGCAGCCCGGCGCCGAAGCGGCCGGAGAAGCCGTGCAGCGAATGCTCCGCCTCGACGACGGATTTCTGATCCTTCCACTCCACGCCGAAGGGCGGGTTCGCCAGCAGGTAGTGAAAACGCTCCCCCTCGAAGCCGTCGCGGGTCTTGCCATCGCCCAGCGTGTCGCCGAGGACGATGTTGCTGGTCTCCTCGTCCTTGATCAGCATGTCCGAGCAGCAGATCGCCCAAGACTCGTCGTTGTACTCCTGCCCGAAGAGCGCGAGATTGGCGCTCTCGTTCTGCGCGAGGATGAATTTTTCGGACTCTGATAGCATCCCGCCCGTGCCACAGGCGGGGTCATAGATAGTTCGGTATATGCCAGGCGTGTAGACGTCCTGCTCGCCGGTGTAGATCAAGTTCGCCATCAGCCGAATGACTTCGCGCGGGGTGAAATGGTCCCCGGCCTCCTCGTTGGCCTGCTCGTTGAAGCGCATCACCAGGTGTTCGAACAGGTAGCCCATCTGCAGGTTGTCGATGCGATCCGGGTGCAGGTCGACGTCGGCCATCGCCTTCACGATGGTGAACAGCCGATTGCTGGCATCGAGCTTCTCGATCTGGTCGGTGAACTTGAACCGCTCGAAGATGCTGCGCGCCGTAGGCGAGAAGCCGTTGATGTAGGCGACGAGGTTGGGCGCGATGTTCTCGGCGTCGCCAAGTAGACGCCTGAACGTGAAGGGGCTGGTGTTATACAGAGGATGCTGTCGGGCAGGATCAGCGGCGCGGCCAAGCAGCCGCTCCATCGCGCTCTCAGGCATGTTCTGCGCGGTGAGCTTGTCGTACTCCTTGAGCACAGCGTCTTTTGTCGGCTCAAGGACACTGTCGAGCCGACGCAGGACGACCATCGGCAACATCACGAGCCGATACTGGGGCGGACGATAGGGACCGCGCAGGCGGTTCGCGATTTCCCAGATGTGGTTTTTGAGCTGATCGTGAGCCTGCAGATTCATTCCGGGATTGACCTTACTTGCTTTTTCAATCCTCGGTTTATCGCGGGGCTTCGATGATCACCATGGATTTCTGTTGATATTCTAATGGCATCGGAGGTCGTATCCCCCAGCGTCAAAGAGAAACAGAGCGGGTGCGCGCGGTCAAGGCAGCTGAGCCTACCGGACCGGCCGCTGCTCCTTCCACTCCATCGGAAACGGTTTCATCAACGTCGGAAGCGTCAGGTCCCTCGGTTGGCGCCCATCGAGGATGGCCTCGATCAATTCTGGGGCAAGCAGCGTCAGCCGAAGGACGCGCGCCACGTAGGTCGACGGAATGGCCTCACGGGCGGCAAGTTCGGCTATGGTGGCGAACTCACCCGACTCCAGCATGCGCTTCCAGCGGAAGGCGCGCGCCAGCGCCTTGATCA
>CAZTUG010000154.1:0-4211 GCA_964615955.1 uncultured Roseicyclus sp. | reverse complement strand
ATCAACATCAAGACCTTCGCCGACGGGCACCGGCCGCCGGACCTGGTCGTGCCGAGCATGTTGTGAGCGAGAGGCCCGACGCACGCAGATCCGAACCGCCGCTGCGCGCAAAGGTGGCGGAGGAGACGCTGCGCCCGGCCTTGCGTGCGGAGCGTGGCGGTGGCGGCGGGGGCGGCGGGGGCGGCGGGGTGAACCCCGCCCTACGGCGTGGGGCGAGGGTGCGCGCGATCTTGCTGGTGGTGGCGGGTGTCGTGGCGCTGACCGTGGGCCTGTGGGAAGTGTCGGGAGGCGGCGGCGGGAACCCGGCAGTGGCCCCGGCGGTCGGCGCGGCGCAGGAGATCGCGGTGGCGACGGCGAGTGTCTACGTGTCCCTTCGGGTGATCAACGCGGCGCTGTCGGCGGCGCAGGAGGTGGAGGTGGGCGCCTCCATCGGGGCGCAGGCGAGTTTGCAGCCGCTCAAGGTGCTGGAGCCGGTGGACGACACGGTGGAGCGGGTCGCAACGGCGGTGTTCCTGGTTGCGGCCGGGGCGGCGCTGGTGGTGGTGGGGTTGGAGCCGGTGGCGGCGATCGGGCTGGTGGTGCTGGGATTGGGCTTGATCGGGTTCGGGTGCGCCCGGGTGGTGGGCCATGGCTCGGTTGCCGCCGCCAGCCTGCGCGCGGTGCGCCTGGGTGCGGCGCTGGGGCTGGTGCTGCCGCTGGTCTTTGCCGGCGGCGTCTGGTTGGGCGAGCGCGCCACTGCCCCGCAATGGGACACGGCCATGGCGCAACTGGCCGACGTCACGGGCGAAGCGCGGGTGTTGATCGGCGCGGGCGAGGACGGCTTGCTGGAGGAGGCGGGCACGGAGCCGGTGGGCATGTTCTCGGGGTTTTTGTCGGCGATCACCGGGGCCAGCGACGCGGTGCAGGGCTATGTGGCGGCGGCGGGTGTGTTCACGCAGCAGGCGGATGCGCTGTTCAACGCGACGCTGACGATCATCGGGATCTTCGTGCTGCGCACGCTTGTCCTGCCGGCGGTATTGCTGTGGTCGGTGATGGCGCTGCTGCGCCGGAGCGTGGGGTAGGGAGCGGGGAGGCGGAGGCGGCCGGCCCGCCCGCCCGGCCCGCCCCTGCCCGTTTGCCCCTGCCCGTTTGCCCCTGTCCGTCTGCCTCGGCCTTGCGGCGAGCGGGGTGCGACGGGGTGAGGGCGGATCGAGTTTTTTTTGCCAAGATGAATGGGGGGCGATGGACCGGTCTTTCGGCGCGCGCTTCGGCGGCTGGTGTCGCTTTTCTGCGGCTTTGTGTCGGATGGGAGAGGCGTTTTGGTGCGGCATCGGGCAGGTAGGGGGCAGACCCCAGTTGTGCCCGGAGTGCGCCGACCATGAAGACTTCCGCCAGCAAGACCGCCCCCATGACGTCTCACTTGAAAGCTCTTGTCGTTGGCGGTGGCGCCGTCGGGACGTCGATCGCGTATCACCTTGCGCGCGCCGGTTGGGACGATGTGATGCTGCTGGAGCGGGACGAGTTGACCTCGGGTTCCACCTGGCATGCGGCGGGGTTGCTGCCGTTGTTCAACATGTCCTTCGCCACGACCCATATCCACAAGTACTCGGTCGAGTTCTACAAGACGCTGGAGGCGGAGACGGGGCTGAACGCGGGCTTCGCGGTGGTGGGCAACCTGCGCATGGCGCAGACGCAAGCGCGGATGGACGAATACATGCTTTATGCGTCCACCGCCGAGACCTGCGATGTGCCGTTCCAGTGGCTGACGCCCGACGAGATCAAGGCGCGGTGGCCGCTGATCGAGACGGATGATCTGAAAGGCGCGCTCTACCATCACACGGATGGCTACATAAACCCCGCCGACGTGACGCAGGCGATGGCCAAGGGCGCGCGGCAGCGCGGGGTGGAGATCGTGCGCAAGTGGCAGGCGGATGCGTTCCACTGGACGGGCGATGCCTGGGAGGTGACCTGTTCCAGGATGGTGGAGAAGGGGGGCAACCTTGTCGCGTCGGACGAGACCGTGGTGATTACTGCCGAGCATGTGGTGACGGCCAGCGGCAACCATGCGCAGCGCACCGCGAAGATGCTGGGGATCAAGATCCCCGCGATCCCGGTGGAGCATCAGTTCATCGTCATGGACCGGGACCCGGCGTTGGTGGATTTCCGCGCGCAGGGCGGGGCGGAGCATCCGGTGATCCGCGATGCCGATGCGCAGAGCTATGTGCGCGAGGAGCGCGGCGGCTGGATCCTTGGCGTCTACGAGAAGGGTGCGCCCGCGGTCTTCGCGCATGGGGTGCCGGACAGTTTCCGGGCCGACCTGTTCCCCTTGGCGCTGGACCGGATCGAAGAGCAATACATGGCGATGATCCACCGCATCCCGTCTTGCGAGGAGAGCGGGCTGAAGGACGATTTCAACGGGCCGATCTGCTACACGCCCGATGGCAATCCGCTGGTCGGGCCCGCGCCGGGGCTGCACAACATGTGGCTGGCGGAAGGGTTTTCGTTCGGGATCACGGCTGCGGGCGGTACGGGATACTACCTGGCGCAGATGATGGTGCAGGGCGAGGCCGAGATCGACATGGCGAGCCTTGATCCGAAGCGGTTCGGGCAGGACTGGATGACGACGGAATATGCCGCCCGCAAGAACGAGGAATGCTACGACCACGTCTATATCCTGCACCACCCCGACGAGGAGCGGCCCGCCTGCCGCCCGCTGCGCACGGCGCCCGCCTATGACCGGCAGAAGGCGCGCGGTGCGCAGTTCGGCTGCGTGAACGGGTGGGAGCGGCCGAATTATTACGGGCCGCCGGATGCGCCGGACAGGTTCGACCATGACGCGCGGTCGTTCCGGCGTGGCGCGTGGTGGGCGTTCGCGAAAGCCGAGGCGGAGGCGGTGCGCGGCGCGGCGGGCCTGATCGACGCGACGGCGTTTGCCAAGCACCGTGTTTCAGGGCCCGGCGCGACCGCGTTCCTGGACTGGTTCACCACCAACAGGTTGCCCAAGGTCGGGCGGATCAACCTGACCTATGCGCTGACCGGGGCGGGCACGGTGCGGACGGAATACACCATCGTGCGGTTGGCGGAGGATGATTATTACCTGGTCAGCGCGGGCGGGTGGCACGCCTATGACGAGGATTACCTTGCCAAGGCGGTCGCCGCGCAGGAGGCGCGGTTCGGGCGGATCAACCTGCAGGACGTGACCACGCAGCACGGGGTCTTCGCCATCGCGGGACCCAGATCGCGCGACGTGTTGAACGCGCTGGTGCACGATGCAGACCCGGCGACGGTGCTGTCGAACAAGCGGTTTCCGTGGCTGTCGCAGCAGCGGATCGAGTTGAAGATGTGCCCGGTCAACGCGATCCGGGTGGCCTATACCGGCGAGTTGGGGTGGGAGTTGCATCATCCGATGGAGATGCAGAATTACCTGTTCGACCAGGTGATGGAGGCGGGCGAGAAGCACGGGCTGAAGCTGGTGGGTGCACGGGCGCAGAACTGGCTGCGGCAGGAGAAGTCTTATCGCGCCTTCGGGACGGAACTGGGCCGCGATGCGACGCCGCTGGAGGCGGGGTTGGACCGGTTCGTGGATCTCGGGAAGGAGTTTCACGGCAAGGCGGCGATGCAAGAGACGGGGATCCGGTCGTCGTGCGTGACGGTGTTGATCGACGGCCCAGCGGATGCGGATCCCTGGGGGCGCGAGGCGCTGGTGGTGGACGGCAAGAAGGTCGGGCGGCTGACATCGGGCGGGTATTCGGTGGCCTTCGGCGCGTCCATCGGGATGGGCTATGTGCGGCCCGAGCTGGCGGAGGTCGGCACCCGGTTGCAGGTGCGCATGTTCCGGGAGTTGTGGGACGCCGTGGTGGTCGAGGACAGCCCTTACGATCCGGGCAATGCCGCGATCCGGGTGGATGGGTAGGGCAATGGCCTGTATCGGGGCCTCGGCGGCGGGGTGATGGTGAGGGCAGTGGTTCCGGTGGCGGGGTGAACCCCGCCCTACGGGGTGATGGTGAGGGCAATGGTCACGGCGGCGGGTGGAGGGGGCTCTGCCCCCGCTGCTGCGCAGCCCCCCGGAGGTTTCTTGCCAAGATGAAACCGGCGACGGGGGGCGGCGGGGAGCGGAGCCGGCGACGGGGGGCGACGGGGGGCGGAGCCGGCGACGGGGGGCGGAGTCGGAGCCGGGGGGCGGAGCCGGCGAGGACCGTGCGACGCCGTGCCGTCAGGCCGCGCCGGTTGCA
>CAZTUG010000153.1:0-4222 GCA_964615955.1 uncultured Roseicyclus sp. | reverse complement strand
CGATGAGATGATCGTAATCACTTTCGGTCCCAAGCTGCACGTCATGGCCGGTAACGGAAAATCGCGCTGTATCTCCAATGCGGTCATTCGCGTGTGTGTGTCAGCATCAAACTGGTTGCGAAGAGCCTGCTCGGCATGCGCATGGCTGAGGGTCACGGCTGCCAACTTCTCGGGTACGAAGGGCAAGGGGCGGTAGCTCGGTTCCTTTTTGGCCTTCGATCTCTCTGACAACCCGCAGCCGCCGCGATGCGCGGACTTCCTTCTGACCACGATCAAAATCAGCTTCTCCTTGTGCAAGATCAAGGCAGGAGTCTGAAAAAACATTCAGAATGCTTCGAATTGGCAACCTATGGATCCAGCAACATGGCACTCATTTCGCGCAGAACCGCACTCGGAACCGGTCTTTCGCTCGCCGCAGTGGGCGCTGTCGGATACAGCTTTTGGCCACGCATGGACGGCTACCTCGACGAGGTGGAGCGTCAGCGGCGGCTTCTTGCCGATAAACCCGACCTCGAAGAGCTCGTCCGGATGGCAACCCTCGCCGCCAATGGGCACAACACGCAGCCTTGGAAGTTCCGGCTGGACGGCGCGACGGTCGCGATCCTTCCCGATTTCGCCCGGCGGACGGCGGTCGTCGATCCGGATGATCACCACCTTTTTGTCAGCCTCGGCTGTGCCACCGAGAATCTGGTCATCGCCGGTGCAGCATTTGGCCGTGGCAGCGATGTTGTCATCGGCGCCGGGGCCGAACCGCAGATCGACATCGCGTTGTCGTCGGCGCAGCCGGGTGGGCAGGAGCTTTATCAGGCGATCCCGCTGCGCCAGTCGACGCGCTCGGCCTATGACGGTCAACCGATCTTGCCCGCCGACATGACCTTGCTGGAAGCGGCCGCGCGCCGGGAGGGTGTCTCGGTTCGGTTCTTCACCGAGGCTGCCGACCGCGACGCGATCCTCGATTTCGTCATTCAGGGCAACAGCGCGCAGATGGATGACCCCGCCTTTGTGCACGAGCTTGCCGAATGGCTTCGCTTCAGCCCCGCGCGGGCGGTCGAGACCGGCGACGGTCTCTTCGGGGCCTGCTCCGGCAACCCGGTCATGCCCGAGTGGGTCGGCGCCCGGATGTTCGGGATGTTCTTCACCAAGGCGTCCGAAAACGACAAGTACCGCGACCAGATCCGGTCATCTGCCGGGATTGCGGTGTTCGTTGGAGACAGGGCAGACCCGCAGCACTGGATCAAGGTCGGCCGCAGCTTTCAGCGCTTTGCATTGCAGGCGACAGCACTTGGCATCCGCACCGCCCATGTGAACCAGCCGATCGAGGTTCCCTCGGTCAGGTCCGAATTCGCGCGTTGGCTGGGGATGCCGGATGCGCGGCCTGATCTGGTCATCCGGTTTGGCCGCGCACCGGCGATGCCGATGTCGCTGCGCCGTCCGGTCAGCGCGGTGCTGGTGTGATGCGGTGTGATGCGCGGGGGCGACCATGCGGATGACGGGTCGGCGCAGGTTTATGGGTGGCCTTGCCGGGAACGCGGCGTCTGGAGCGGGGGTCTTGGCCGCAACGTGGCACCCGGCCCCGACCCTGGCCTGAGGGGGCTTGGATGACAACACGGCGCAACGTGGTTTTCGGTCTTGGGGGTCTGGCGCTCATGGGTGGTGCGTATGCGTCAGGCGCTTTCCGCGAGGCGCTCGGGCAAGCCGACAGCCGTCTCTTTGGACAGGGCACCGTGATCGACACGCGGGCGGGGGCGCTTGAATACGCCGTGGCCGGGAATGGCCCGCCCGTGATGATGATCCACGGCACCGGCGGTGGCTTCGATCAGGGTCTGCTGTTTGCCACCGCCGTGCGTCGGCGGGGTTTCCGGATCATCGCGCCATCGCGGTTCGGTTACCTTGGCAGCGCCTTTCCCGACGATGCTTCGCCCGCGCATCAAGCCGACGTTCTGGTCGAGCTTCTGGATCATCTGGGCATTGCTCGGCTTGCGGTCATCGGCGGATCGGCCGGTGCGCTGACCGCAGCGGAGTTCGCCGTCAGACACCCCGACAGATGCGCGCATCTGGTGTTGCTGGTTCCGGCCGGGAACCTGACAAACCGCGATCCGGTCCAGTTCACGGCGCTGCAACGCTTTGCGGTCGATGCCGTGCTGGGGTCGGATTTCTGGTTCTGGTCGCTGGCGCGACTGGCCCCGCGGCAGATGATCCGCACCTTGCTGGCGACCGATCCCGCCTTGCTGGATCAGGTGCCCCCGAGCGAGCGCCAGCGGGCCAGCGCGATCCTCAACCAGATCTTTCCGATCAGCCGCAAGGGCAACGGGTTCAAGACCGATGCCTTCTGGGCCGGGACACCATCCCCCACCGCCTTTGACCGGATCGCCGTGCCGACGCTGATCCTGTCCTGCGAAGACGATCTTTTCGGCACTGCCGCCACTTCGCGGCTGCTGGCCGAGCGTATTCCCGATGCCGAAATCACCATCTACCTGACCGGCGGACATATCTGGCTTGGCCACGATGAAGACGTGGCGGATCGGATCACGGACTTTGTCCGTGGGACCGGATCGGCACCCGTTGCCGAGCAGGAACAATGAGGAGGAGGATCATGATCTGGGCTTTGGTCGCTGTTTCTGTCCTGGCCGTTGGCCTTGGTCTGGTGACCTGGGCCACCAGCCTGCCAAGAGCCTATGAGGCCCGCAAGGCCGAGGCGATGGCCGTTCCACGCCAAGACCCACGCCTTCTGACCGAGGCCGACATCGCTCCCCTGCCGCCGCCAGTCCGCCGCTATATCGCGCTGACAGGCTCGATCGGGCGGCCGGTGGTCACCGAGATCACGCTGCAGTTCGACGCCACAATGTACGATGCCCCCGGCGCGCCCGGCATGACCGGGCCGGTGGTGCAATACGAACGCTTCGATCTGCCCCGGCGACTGTTCCTGATGACGACCCAGATGAAGGGGTTGCCGGTGGCGGTGCTGCATGACTTCAACAGGGACCGGGCCACCATGCGGGTGCGGCTCGCCGGGCTGGTCAACGTCGTCGACATTGGCGGGCCAGAGCTGACCCGGACCGAGACGGTCACGATCCTGAACGACTTTTGCTTCTTCGCGCCCTCGCGCCTGATCGACCCGGCGCTGACCTGGCCCCCGATCGACGACAATCGTGCGCGGGTGGACTTCAGCCTCGGGCCCAATACCGTCTCAGCGGAGCTGGTTTTCAACGAAGCCGGGGAACTTGTCGATTTCGTCTCGGACGACCGGGGTATGCTGGAAAAGGATGGCTCCCTGCGCATCCTGCGCTGGACAACGCCGATGTCGACCTACGGGGATTTCGGCGGCTGGCGATTGGCGAGCGAAGGTGATGCCATCTGGCACCGGCCCGATGGGCCCTTCACCTACGGCCACATGCGGCTGACTGGGTACGAGGCGCGGTGATGCGGAAGCTGCCCAAAAAAAGCGGATCAAAGGCGGCTTGATGTGTCTGCCCTTTGCGCCGGAACGCGTCACCGCCGGGGCCAGAGCGATGCGGGGGCCCGGCCCGCTCCGCCTGCGTTTCTGCATCGGGCACATCCATGCACCGCTTAGGTTGGAGACCCCTCACGGCAACACCCCCACATCGCCGCGCTGATGCCCCCTCACCAGGTCCCGCAGCCCGGCAGGTGCGAGCACTTCAACGTTGTCGCCCCACTTGTAGAGATGCCACGCCATCTCGACCCAGCCGCTGGCGGTGAAGGCGACGCGCAGCGCGCCGTCCGGTTCATCGGTCACCACTTGGTTCGGGTGGAATACGAATTCGCGGGCAGCCGCGGCCGCGCTGGGCGCAAAGCGCCAGATGACCGGTTGGTATTCCGCATCCGAATGATAGGAGCCGAAGGACTGTGCCGCATAGGCGTCCAGGTCGAAGTCGGGGTCGCGGGCGAAGGACTGTCCGGTGATCTCGGCCCTGGTGATGCGGTCCAGCCGAAAGCGCCGGAAGTCGCGTCCGTTGCCAAGATCGCGGGCGATCAGGTATTGCCGGGTGCCCAGCAGCATGCCGTAGGGCTCCACAATTCGGTCCATGGCAGCATCATCGCTTGCGCCCTGGTAGGCGATGGTCAGGCAGAACGGTGCTTTGATCGCCACGGCAATCGCGCCGAGTATCTTGGGTTCGACCTGCACGCGCGGTCCTGGTCGGCAGGCATAGTGAACCAGACCGGGTTTACCGGAGACGTTTGAGTTCGTCATTCTGCGGCGATC
>CAZTUG010000152.1:0-4528 GCA_964615955.1 uncultured Roseicyclus sp. | reverse complement strand
CGACACCTACATCCTCGAAGCCGGCTTCGACCGGCGGGCAGGGGTGGACCACCGAAAGGGATGTTATGTCGGTCAGGAAGTGACCGCCCGCATGAAGCATAAGACCGAGTTGAAGAAGGGCTTCGTGACGGTCGATGTGCAGGGCACAGCCCCCGTCGGCACCGAGATCCTGGCAGGTGACAGGCCCGCCGGGACGCTGTTCACACAAGCCGATGGCAAGGGCATCGCTTACCTGCGATTCGATCGCGCGGCAGGGGGGATGACTGCGGGCGCGGCGCGTGTATCTTGGCCGGAAGCGACCGGATAGATCGGTGGATTACCTGCGCGGGAAATGCGCTTTGTGAAAGAATGGTGTCAGATCAGCAGGCTCGCTGCGCCCTCGTGTCGCAAAAGCCATACCTTTGCCTCCACACCCCCCGGCGCGGAGAAGCCGCCGAGCCCGCTGGCCGACAGCACCCGGTGGCAGGGGATCAGGATCGGGATAGGGTTCGCGCCGCAGGCTTGGCCCACCGCCTGGGCGGGCAATCCGACCTCCGCCGCGATGTCGCCATAGCGCCGCGTCTCGCCGAAGGGGATCGCACGAAGTGCATCCAGAACCCGGCCCGTGGCACCGTCGCGCCCGTGCCGGATCGGCACGGTGAAGGTGCGCAGGTCACCCGCGAAGAACGCCGCAAGTTCCGCCGCAGCCGCGCGCAGCAGCGCGCTGTCGCCCGGCGCCGCCGTGCCCCACCCGGCGCGGGTGATAGCCCCCTCCGCTTCCTCCACCCAGACCGGACCAAGCGGCGACGGAACCGCGATCCTCAACACTGTCGGGCGCGCCACCACGTCGCCCCATCCGCGCTCTGCACCCCGCCGCGCCGGTCGCTGACGCCATGCTCCTCCTTCGGCGGCACGACCGTCGCGTCTGCCGGAACCGCCCGGCCGAACGCGGTGTCGGGATCGCGCCGGTAGAGGTGCAGATGTGCAGGCGCACCATCAGCCCCGCCCATGATCAGAACGATGTCGCCGATCCGGCATTCCGCATGCATGATCGCGTCGCCGTCATGGATGACACCCCGACGCCCTGTGCCGAAGACGGCCGCGCAGGACTGCGCGACCGCTTCTTCCGGGTCCGGCACGGTCGAAGAGGGCGACAGGCTGGTAGTGCCGCCCGGTTTCCATGGAGCTTGCATGGCATGATGGTGCGCCCGGTCCAGACGCCCGGTCAACCCGGATGATGCGCAAACGCTGCCGGTCCTGTGCGGCACGGACCGGCATCGGCGGCGCGCCCTAGCCGATCTTGTCCTGCGTCCGCAATTCGAAATCGCTCGCGTCGTGGCGTTCCCACAACTGTTCGTGCGGTTCCCCGCCGGTGCGGTTCACCATGCGGCCCCGGATCGCCCCTGGCCGCTGTGCGATCCGCTCTGCCCACGCGATGACATGGGTGTATTCGTGCACCGAAAGGAACTCTCCCGCGCCATAGGACTCGCCCATCACCGTGCGCCCGTACCACGGCCAGATCGCCATGTCGGCGATGGTGTATTCACCGCCCGCCATCCACTCATGCTCCGCCAGATGCCGGTTCAGCACGTCCAGCTGGCGCTTGGTCTCCATCGCATAGCGGTTGATCGGGTATTCCATCGGATAGGGCGCATAGGCGTAGAAATGCCCGAAGCCGCCGCCCAGAAACGGCGCGCTGCCCATCTGCCACATCAACCACGACAGCACCTCGGCCCGCGCCTCGGCAGGGCCCATGAAGGCGCCGAACTTCTCGGCCAGGTGCAGCAACATGGCGCCGCTCTCGAACACCCGCACCGGCGTGTCGTCCGAATAATCCATCAAAGCCGGGATCTTGGAGTTGGGATTGACCTCCACGAAACCGCTGCCGAACTGGTCGCCATCGCCGATGCGGATCAGCCAGGCGTCGTATTCCGCGCCCCTGTGCCCGGCCTCCAGCAATTCCTCGAACAGCATGGTCACCTTCACGCCATTGGGCGTTCCCAGCGAATAGAGCTGAAAGGGGTGCTTGCCGACGGGCAATTCCGTGTCATGGGTCGCGCCCGCGACGGGGCGGTTCAGCGATCCCCAGGTGCCGCCGCTTTCCTTGTCCCAGGTCCAGACTTTCGGGGGCGAGTATTCTTCGGGTCGCGACATTGGCAGTCTCCTTGGATCGGCGTCATTCCAAAACTTAGGACGCCCGCCGACAAAACCCAAGGCGCAGAGACATGTGCGCAAGCGAACCCTCAGGCTCCGGCCGCTTGCCGCCCGTAATCCTCGGCATCGAACCAACCGCGCGATGCCTGGACCTTTCCGTCCGCTGCCATCTCCCATTCTTCCCAGCCCTGAATGTTCAGCGGGCGTCCGGTGCCCGCATCATGGCCGGTGAACGTCCAGGCATACAGGACATGGGAACCAGCGACGGGAAGGTCGTTGCACGTCAGGCTCAGGTCGGGGACGTCCGCGAAGAACCCTGCCGCCATCTCCGCGACGCGGGAGCGCCCGGACCATGGCTGGCCGCGATTGATGATGATCTCGCCGTCTTCGGCTTAGAACGAGGCGACGGCCTTCGGATCGCCGGAATTCCAAGCAGCGGTGTAATTCCGGGCGATATCGGCAATGGTGTCCTTGGAAAGGGGCATGGCGTTTTCTCTTGGTTGCCGGATCGAGTGTTCTACACGGAATCGGGGCCTGTCCATAAAAAAGGGCGCGCCACGGCACGCCCTTCGTTTGCTCCAGGTTGATTGCGATCAGCCAAGCGCCGCGTCGCAGCGTGCGCACACGCCCGGATGCGCGTGGCTTCCGACATCGGGCAGGATCTTCCAGCAGCGCTGGCATTTTTCGCCCTCGGCGCGCTCGAAGACCACGCCTATACCAGACACTTCCGGCAGGCGGAACGCCTCCGCCGGGGCCGGGTCACCGGTCAGCGTTATGGTCGAGGTGATGGCGATGTCGTCGAAGTTCACGGATTTCAATGCGGCCAGGGCCTCGGTGTCCTCCGCATGCACCATTGGCGCCGCCTCCAGCGACGCGCCGATCACTTTGTCGGTCCGCTGCACCTCCAGCGCTGCCGTGACGACGCGCCGTGCCGCGCGCACCTTCGCCCATTTGTCGGCCAAGGCGGCATCCCGCCAAATGGCTGGCGTCTCGGGGAAATCGACCAGATGCACCGACGATCCCTCGCCCGGGTGACGCTCCAGCCAGACCTCTTCCATGGTGAAGACCAGCACCGGCGCAAGCCATGTCGTCAGCCGCTCGAACAGCATCTCCAGCACCGTGCGCGCCGCCCGCCGCCGGGCCGTGTCGCCGTCGCAGTAGAGCGCGTCCTTGCGGATGTCGAAGTAGAAGGCCGACAGATCCGTGGTGGCGAAGTTGAACAGCGCCTGGAACACGCCCTGGAAGTCATAGGCGGCATAGCCCTCGCGCACCACCTCATCCAGTTCCGACAGGCGGTGCAGCACCCAGCGTTCCAGTTCCGGCATATCGGCCGGGTCGACCCGGTCCGCCGCCGTCACATCGGCCAGCGACCCCAGCATGAACCGCATCGTGTTGCGCAGGCGGCGGTAGCTGTCGGCCACGCCTTTCAGGATCTCCGGCCCGATCCGCAGGTCGGCGGTATAGTCCGACTGCGCCACCCACAGCCGCAGGATATCGGCGCCGTATTGGTCGATGACCTCTTGCGGGGCGACGGTGTTGCCGATGGATTTGGACATCTTCATGCCCTTTTCGTCCAGCGTGAAACCGTGGGTCAGCACGCCCCGGTAAGGCGCGCGGCCGATGGTGCCGCAGGCCTGCAACATCGAGGAATGGAACCAGCCCCGGTGCTGATCCGTGCCTTCCAGATACAGGTCGGCAATGCCGTCCTCGGACCCGTCTTCGCGGTCGCGCAGCACGAAGGCGTGGGTGGAGCCGGAATCGAACCAGACGTCGAGGATATCGAAGACCTGATCATAGGCCTCGGGGTCGAGTTCCTCGTTCGTCGCGGGATCCATCACGCCTTTGAGGAAGCGATCTTTCGCGCCCGGAAGATACCAGCAGTCCGCCCCTTCTGCTTCGAAAGCATCGGTTATGCGGGTGTTCACGTCCTTGTTCTTCAGCAAGAAATCGGGATCGGTGGGCGCCGCGCCCGTCTTGGTGAAACAGGTCAGCGGCACGCCCCAGGCGCGTTGCCGCGACAACACCCAATCGGGCCGCGCCTCGATCATGGAATAGAGCCGGTTGCGCCCGGTCCTGGGCGTCCATTCCACCAGTTGGTCGATCGAGGTCAGCGCGCGTTGGCGGATCGTCTTGCCATAGGTATCGTCGCCGCCGATCTCGCGGTCGATGGCCGCGAACCATTGCGGGCGGTTCAGGCGGATGACAGGGGCCTTGGAGCGCCAGCTATGCGCGTCAGAGATGGTGATGCGCTTGCGGGCCAGCAGTTTGCCCAGGCCCACCAGCTTGTCGATGACCACCTTGTTGGCGTTGCCGGGCTTGCCGTTGGGGCGGATGATCTGTTCGCCCGCGAAGAAGGGCAGGTCGGGGCGGAAGGAGGAGTCATCGAGGATGTTCC
>CAZTUG010000151.1:0-4552 GCA_964615955.1 uncultured Roseicyclus sp. | reverse complement strand
CCTGCTCCTGCTCCATCCAGTCCATCGTCGCCGCGCCATCATGCACTTCGCCGATGTTGTGGGATTTGCCGGTGTAGAACAGGATGCGCTCGGTGCAAGTGGTCTTGCCGGCATCGATGTGCGCCATGATCCCGAAGTTGCGGTAGCGCTGAAGCGGATAGTCGCGTGCCATGGGGGGGTCCTCAGGCTTGGATGAAAAACGGTTCGGCGGCCCCCGGATGGGACCGCCAGAGTGCTGTTACCAGCGGTAATGGCTGAACGCACGGTTGGCGTCGGCCATCTTGTGGGTGTCTTCGCGCTTCTTCACGGCGGAACCGCGCATGTTGACCGCGTCGACCAGTTCCCCGGCAAGGCGTTCTTCCATGGTGTGCTCGTTGCGGGCGCGGCTGGCGTTGATCAGCCAGCGGATCGCCAGCGCCTCGCGGCGCTCGGGGCGGACATCGACGGGCACCTGGTATGTGGCACCGCCCACACGGCGCGAGCGCACCTCGACCGCGGGCTTGATGTTCTCCAGCGCTTCGTGGAACACTTCCACGGGCGCGCGCTTCAACTTGGTCTCGACCCGGTCGAAGGCGTTGTAGACAATCCGTTCAGCAACGGATTTCTTCCCGTCGATCATCAGGTTGTTCATGAATTTGGTCAGGACCATATCGCCGAACTTGGCATCGGGCAGGACCTGGCGTTTCTCGGCGGCGTGACGACGTGACATCGACGGCTCTCCTTATTTGGGGCGCTTGGCGCCGTATTTCGAACGACGCTGGCGACGGTCCTTGACGCCTTGCGTATCGAGAACACCGCGCAGGATGTGGTAGCGCACGCCGGGAAGGTCTTTCACGCGACCGCCGCGGATCAGGACCACGGAGTGCTCCTGAAGGTTGTGGCTTTCACCGGGGATGTAGCTGATGACCTCGAAGCCGTTCGTCAGACGCACCTTCGCGACCTTCCGCATGGCCGAGTTCGGCTTCTTCGGAGTGGTCGTGTAGACGCGCGTGCAGACACCGCGCTTCTGCGGGCAGCCTTCCATGTGCTGGGACTTGGACCGTTTTACTTTGGGCTGCCGCGGTTTGCGGATCAGCTGTTGGATCGTTGGCATGGGGTCTCCCCGGTTTGCTCTCTCATGTCAGCGGTGCCTCCGCGCGCGCGGCCAGACCGCACAAAAACACCAAAACCGCATGCGCCCCTTTCCGACCTGGAGGGCGCCGCGGTGGAATTCCCAGAGGATCGAGGCGCTTAAATTGCCCGGATCGTGGCCACTTAGAACTGTATGTCGGCCATCGGCACCGCTTGGGGGCGGCTAGGCCAAGTGGCGCGGGGTATAGGCGGAGTCGATTGGGGTGTCAACAGCACCCCGGAGACCCGTTGCTACCTTTTGGCGAGGGCCAGCCATTCGGCCTGAAATGCCGGAAAATCAACGGCGAAGCGGCGGGCGAGCAGATCGGGGATCTCGGCCTCGGGGGTGGTCACGGGCTGGCCTGCGACGAAGGGAGTCATCGCGTCGTTGTGACCGTGGTCGCCCCGGATGAACATCACGCTGTCGGTCAGGTTCACGAAGGGCAACCGCGCCCAGATCCTGTGGTGCGGGAAGTCCATCACGATGGCCTCGTCGTCGGGCTTCAGGTAGATCGCAAGGCCCGCCGACCAGCAATGCGTGATCAGGACATGGGGCCTGATGCGGCCATCCGCCTGCGCCTCCAGTACCACGCCGCGGCCGTGGTCCAGCGCGACGCGGCCCTGGAAATTCGCCAGCCGCGCGACCTTGCCCCAGCCGCGCCGCAACTGCTGCACGTAATCCACCGCCACCGCGTCGTCGTCGTCAAGCCGGAACTCCGCCACCACGGCGCGCGTGCCGTCGCGCCCGCCCCACAGCACATCGCGGCAGATCGCCCGGTGATCGCCCGGTGCGCGCCAATGGGGCTGCACCTGCGGAACATCGGCGATCGCGGCCTCCACCCGGTCGCGCCATGGCCGCGGCAAATCCGCGCCGCACAGCAGATGAACGGTAAAATCTCCATCGGTCTGGGCCCGCAGCGATGGCAGGAAGACATGCTCGAACCACAGCGTCCGCGCATCCAGCCGCCCGGGCGCATACAGCGCCGCGCGCCGCTCCTCCAGCGAGGTGTGATACTTCTTGAAGCCGCCTGTGCAGGGAAACGAGAACCGGCACAGCCCCTGAACCTGCACCCCCTCAGCCATGTTTCACCTGCCGCTCCCGGACCAGGGTGAACACGCCCGTCGCCATCACCAAGGCCGCCCCGCACAAGGCCAGGACGTTGGGCAACTCCCCGAACACCACGAAGCCCAGGATCAGCGCGAAGATCAGCGCCGTGTAGCGAAACGGTGCCGTGACCGAAACCTCGCCGATCCGCATCACCATGATGGAAAACACGTAGCCCCCGATGATGCAGACCGAGGACGCCGCCAGAAGGGCCATCTCGCGCGGTGACAGCGCCACCCACGGCTCCCGCAAGGACAGCAGGCCCCCGAAGACGGCCACGGCAGCCGCCGTGATCACCGCGACCGTCAGGGTCGGGACGGCCGGCGAGAAGCTCCGGGTCGCCAGGTCCCGTCCCGCGACCATCACAACCGAGGCGAGCGCCGCCAGCGCGTAGATGTTGAACCCCTCCGTTCCCGGCTGCACGATCATCAACACGCCCACCATGCCCACCACGATCGCGCTGATCCGCCGCCAGCCCACCGGCTCCTTGAACAGCAGCGCCGCGCCGATCGTCACGACCAGCGGCATCGCCGACAGGATCGCCGTGGCATTCGCGATCGCCATGTTGACCAGTGCGGTCAGGAACACGACCATGGCCGCGATCTCGAAGAAGGTGCGCAGGGCCACCTTGCCCCGGTCGCCCTTCGGAATGCGGAAATCGAGCCTGCCGAGGGCCGCCACAACGGCGGCCAGCATCACGGTTGTCAGCAGACCGCGCAGAAACACGATCTGGAACAGCGGCACATCCAGGGCCAGCACCTTCACCAAGGTGTCGTTCAGCGTAAAGGACGCCATGGAACCGGTCATGAACATCGCGCCCTTGAGGTTCGGCGTCATGTCGGTCTTTCGTCCCCGGCCCTGTCATCACCATCGTCGAAATCGCCGCCCCCAAGATCGGCCCCGAGGTCTTCATCGAGATCATCGTCGAAGCCACCGTAGAGGCCATCGTCGAAATCGCCGTCGAACTCTTCGTCCATGTCGGCTTCACCTTCCACCATCTTGCGCCGCGCCTGCGTGGCCAGCCGTTGCGCCAGGCCCGAGCCTTCTTCCTGCAACTTCGACATCATCGGCAGCAACCGCTTGGGGTTCAGGCCGAAACGGTCCCGGAACAGCTTGCGCGCCTGCCAGTCCGGCAATGGCCGCGCCCCCGGCGGAATCGAGCGATCGCTGTCATTGTGGCCGTGCAGCGTGCGCACGAACATGTAGTCGTGCGGATCGATCCAGCAGCGCGCGTTGCAGGCCAGTTTCCGGTGGTTCCAGCGATAGATGTTATGCTGGCTGTCGGGATGCGCGATCATCGCGCTGGCCAGACCCAAAGGCTGCGGCTCGGAATAGTCCCAGAACTGGTCTTCGCTGCGCTTCATGTCCCAGTAGATGCCACGGTGGAAACAGACCGCCGCAGGCACTTCGGCCGTGGCCCAGTTCAGCTTGATCAGCGTGTCCGAAATCTCTCGCGTGCGCTCGATGTAATCGGCCCCCACGGCGTCGTCGTCATCCAGCCTGAAGCCGGTGATGAAATCGGCCTCCTGCTCGTCCAGCCCCCGCCGGAACGCGCGTCTGGTGGAATTCAGCGGGCCCGCCGCCTCCAGCGTCGCAATCCTCAGATACGAATGCTGGTCCGCCAGCCGTTTCAACCGCTTGCGGAAATGGAACGGCATCGTGTCGCCGATCAGGGCGACCAGCACGAAATCGGGGTCCGTCTGGTTGTCGAGCGAGGGCAGGCAGATGTTCTCGAAATACGCGAAACGACGCTGCATCCGGCCCGGCGCATACAGCTCCATGGCGGCCTGCTCGGCGCCGCCCGCAAGGGTACGAAATCCCGCATCGCCCAGATAGGAAAAGCGGCATACCCCGATGATCTTGTTCACTGCGCCCACGATCCGGCCCCTGCCCGCGTCTTGCCGCCGATGTTAGGCGAAACCGAAGGGCGGGGGAATCCCTCCCCGCATCACAGCGAAACGTCCCGCCGTTTCGGGCGGGGCGTTTCGCCTGTCTTACTTGGGCGGTCCTATTCGGCGGCGTCGCCTTCGGCGGCTGCAACTTCGGCCTCTTCCATCACCGGGGCTGCAAGGGCAGCCGCCGCTTCGGCTTCGGCACGGGCCGCGTCGATCACCTTCTGGTCGCGCGCCTTGGCGATCCGCTCGACATTCTGGGTTGCGCCACCGGTGCCTGCCGGGATCAACCGGCCGACGATGACGTTTTCCTTCAGGCCGACCAGCTTGTCCCGCTTGCCCTGGACCGATGCCTCGGTCAGCACCCGGGTGGTTTCCTGGAAGGACGCCGCCGAGATGAAGCTGCGGGTCTGCAGCGACGCCTTGGTGATGCCCAGAAGGATCG
>CAZTUG010000150.1:0-4817 GCA_964615955.1 uncultured Roseicyclus sp. | reverse complement strand
GGTCGTGTATGCGGACGTCCTTCACCCCGGCGCGGGCGCGGACGCGCTGCCAGAACGGCTGAAGGTCGCTCAGACGCTTGCCGGGCAGGGTCCCTGTGATGACCCACAGGTTCCCGTCGATGCGCTGAGCGTCGCGGAGCAGATCGACGGCGGGCTGTCCGAGATGGACGATCTTGGCGCCGGACTTGGAATCCGGCAGGCGCAGGACGCGCTCGGCCAGATCGACGTGAGCCCACTGCAGCGTCATGATCTCGCTCAGCCGACATCCGGTCAGGATCAGCAGGCGGGCGGCGAGGATGGCCGACGGCAATTCGATCCCCTCCGCCTCCATCTCGCGCAGCACCTCGCCGATCCGGCGCAGTTCCGCCGCACTTAGGAAGCGCTCGCGCTTCTCCTCGGGGTACTTCCGGATGTGCTTTCGCGGGTTGGTGCCGTCCGGACGTAGGCCCCACATCTCGGCGAGACTGAACATCTTCGAGACCACTTCGAGGCAGCGGTTTGCCTGATAGGGGATGTGGCGGAGGTCGTGGTGGAACTTCGCCACGTCCGCCCGGGTGATGCCGGTGACCGTGAGTTGCCCGAGCGCAGGCAGGATGAAGCGTTCGAGGTTGCGGCGGTACTCCTTGGCCGTGCTCGCCTTCACGCGGATCGCGATGTGCTCCTTGTCGAACCGCTCGGCCAGCTCCTTCACCGTGATCGCCTTGCGCCCCGCGTCCCGCTCGGCGGCGGGGTCCGCGCCATTGCGCGCGGCAGCGACAATGGAGATGGCGCGGTTGCGGGCCTGCTCGCAGGTCAGGACCGTGCTGGGCCCGAGGCTGATCCGCCGCGACCGGCGTCCGGCGCGATATTGGACCACGTAGCCCTTGCGCCCGCTCGGCAGCACGCGCAGCCCGAAGCCGGGGATCTCGCTGTCCCAGACGAAGTATTCGACGGGGCGGGCCTCTGCGGCGTCGACGAGGCGTTTGGTGATCTTGGGCATGGCGCTCTTCGGTGGTTCTTTCGCCGTTCCACAGTGCTGAAGCGCGGGCGACAGTCAACTAACACATTGAAAGTGCGAAGAAAAAGGAAGTGGCTCGCATTTCCGCGCAGGGCGTTTCGGCGCGCTGGTGCGGGAAATCGACGAGCCGCGCGAATCAGAACGCAGGTTCCGGCCCCCGCGGACCGCTGATAGGCTCGGCGAAAAGAAACTGGCGATCCGATGGCTTCCAAGACCACCCTCAATGCGAAGAACCTCGAAGCGCTGGGCGCCGAGCGCCTGGCGCAATTGCTGATCGAGGTCAGCACCGGCAACGCGGCGGCCAAGCGCAAGCTCCGGCTCGCGCTGGCGGGCGCCCAGAGCCCGAGGGAGGCGGCGCGGGAGATCACCAAACGGCTGACAAGCATCGCCCGCGCCCGCAGCTTCATCACCTGGAAGAACCGCAAGGCGCTGGTCACCGATCTCGAAACCCAGCGGCGCGCCATCGTTGAGCAGATCGCGCCCGCCGACCCAGATGAGGCGTTGGCGCTCATGTGGCGGTTCATGGCGTTGGCAACGCCGGTGTTCGAGCGCTGCGACGACTCCAGCGGCACCGTCATCGGCATCTTCCACCAGGCCTGTGCCGATCTGGGTCAGCTCGCCGCGAAGGTCCGGCCGGACCCGCATGCGCTCGCCGGCACTGTTCTCGATGCGCTGCAGGACAACGGCTATGCCCAGTATGACGGCCTGATCGGCATCATGGCCCCGGCACTCGGCGCCGAGGGGCTGGCGGCCCTGAAATCGATGGCCGAGGACCTCGGTCGCTCGCCAGTGCCGGTGCCGCCGAAGGACCAATGGACGGCGGTGGGCTGGGGCACGAGCGGCACCACCTACGAGCACGAGATGCGGGCGCGCGAGCGCGCGAGCACTGTCGCCATGGCGCTCAAGGACATCGCGGACGCGCAGGGCGACGTCGACGGCTTCATCGCCCAGTACGATCCGAAGACTCGCAAGGTGCCGCAGATCGCGGCCGAGATCGCGCGGCGTCTGCTCGCGGCCGGCAGGGCGGGCGAGGCGCTTGGCTTCCTCGAGCGCGCGGAGCTCGGCGACGGGTTGCGGGTTCCGCTGGCCTGGCAGGACATCCGCCTGCAGACACTGGAGGCGCTGGGCCGCGGCGAGGAGGCGCAGGCATTCCGGTGGGACTGCTTCGAACGCACGCTCTCCGACAGCTACCTGCGGGCGTATCTCAAGCGGCTTCCCGACTTCGACGACATCGAAGCCGAGGAGCGGGCGATGGCGCACGCCACGGCCTACCCGAGCCTTCTTCACGCCCTGCAGTTCTTCCTCGACTGGCCGGCGCTGGATCGCGCGGCAGACCTCCTGGTGGCCCGGCATGACGAGATCGACGGGGATCACTACGAGTATCTCGCCCCCGCGGCGGAGGCCCTGGCAGAGCGTCATCCGCTGGCCGCGACGCTGGTGCTCCGCGCGATGATCGGCTTCACGCTCACCCGATCGCGGGCGAAGCGGTATCGCTATGCCGCCGAACACCTCGCAAGCTGTGCTCGGCTCGCGGGCGACATCCCGGACTTCGGCGCGTTCGAGACGCACGACGCCTACGTCGCCCGGCTGAAAGAAGAGCACGGCAGGAAGTTCGGCTTCTGGTCACTCACAGCGGCCTGATGGTCGTGCTACCGGAGAAACTGAGCGGGTTGAGGTCAGATATCGGTCCTCCGCATTGTGCAGGTCAGCCGGACAGAAGTACCCTTACCGCCTTCAGCAGCGCGCGCGGGTCGCGGTCGCTGCGCACGACGGGAGGTGGCGGCGCCACCTGTCCGGTGAGGTCGTGCACCGCCGTCCAGGCGGAGCGCACCGAGTATTCCACCGTGAACACGCAGTCGCGCGGGATCTCGCAGAACTGGCCGATGACGGCGAAATTCTCGGCGCCGCGCGGGATGACGGGCGGCCGGTCGCCGGGGTGGCGCGGCATGAACTGGCTGGTGATGAACGGCATCCGGCAGGGCATGATCTGTGCGTTGTCGAAGAATTCGGCCCGCTGGTCTGCCGTCAGCCTGAGCTGGTGGGCCAGCTCCGTGAGGATCTCGGCTCCGGTCGCCTCCGCCATGGGTTTCGCGATCGCGTCGCCGGGTCGGTCACCGCGCAAGCCGTAGCCCCAGAACACGGGCCGTGCCGCGGGCTGGCCCCGGAAATGCGGCTGGTGGAACATCACGATGGACATCAGCCAACCGGAGTCGACGAAGGTGACGAGCCCTCCGGTCCCGGTCCGGTTGCTGCTGAAGTCTTCCATAAAGGTCACGAATGCCGACGAGGCCAGCGTGACGGTGAATGAGTTCCAGGACGTCCGGTCCGGATGGCCCGCGAAGACCTCGGGCCGCCCCAGACCTTCGTGGCGGGCGCCGAGCCGGCGCCACAGGTCAAAGCCGGGCGACGGGCGATCCTGCGATGCGGGCGGTGTGGCCCGGTCGCCCGCAACGGTCGCGTCGGTCATCGAGCCGAGCGTCAGATAGACCCGATCTTCGGGCGCGATGTCGATGACGCCACCCGTGGCCAGGTGCAGCTGCGTCACAAGCCGACCCTGCATGTCGCCTTCAATCGTCACATCGGCCACGCTGCTGTCGGTGCGCAGGTCTACCCCACGCTCGGACAGCCAGGCGAGGATCGGCGCGACCATCGAGTCGTACTGGTTGTAGCGCGTCCGCAGGATCCCCTCGATCCGTGCAAGGCCGGGGAAGAGGTGCAGGAAACGCCGCATGTAGCGCCGCATCTCCGCCACCGAGTGCCACGGCTGGAACGAGAACATCGTGGACCACATGATCCAGAAGTTCGTGTCGAAGAAGGCAGGGGCGAACCAGTCCTCGATGCTGCGCCCGTCAAGCCGCCCCTCGGGCATCAGGAGCAGGCGGTTGAGCGCCACGATCTCCTCGGGCCCAAGTCCGAGGCGGTCCCTGTCCTCGACCTTCCGGCCATCGCGCACTAGTCGGCATTCCGCGCGGCCCGGCACCATGCATTTGAAGGCCAGGATGTCGTCCGTGACCGAGACCGACGGATCATCCGGGGCGGGAATCGTGGACAGCAGATCGAGGGTGCAGACGAAGTTCGGTTCGAACATGCGCCCGCCGCGCGTCAGGAAACCCGTCTCTGCATCGCCCGATCCGTCGAGGCTGCCACCCGCCGTGCCGCGATGCTCGAGGATCGTGATCCGATCTCCTGGCACACTTCCGTCGCGGATCAGCAGGACGGCCGCGGACAGGGCCGCAATGCCGCCGCCCACCATGTAGTGCCTGCCTGTCGCCTCGCCGCGTTGCATAGGTCGCCTCCGTGTCACGGTTCCGGATCTTGCCAGTATGCGGTTCCGTCCGGGCTGGAAGAAGCATGCACCAGTTTTCGGATCATTCGACTTGTTCGAAATCAACGCCGGGCTCCGAAGGTCTTCGGACGCCTGTCCAGAGTTGAACCGCTTTGCTGTCCCGGCAGAATGGCGCATAGCGGCGGCAGTGGTTGACGGATCGGCTGCGGCGCAGAACAGAATGGCGTCGATCTGGCGGCCACTAGGCCGAGCACTGCGGGAGGACCGGCTTCTGGTCGTTGCTCAACGGATGATGGCCCTGCTACCGGAGCATCAACCTTCGCCCGTTGTGGAAGCATAGTGGAAGCACGAGGGCACAAGATGTTGCGCTTTTCCGAGAATTTCCGCGAAACGGCCATTCAGCCCCGTCCTCCGCAACGTCCTGTTATGGCGAGGTAATTCGAAGGCGTGCGCAATTGTTCATGGTTCGTTCGAAACGACTCATAACCTGAAGGTCGTAGGTTCAAATCCTACCCCCGCAACCAGTTTTTCCTG
>CAZTUG010000149.1:0-4837 GCA_964615955.1 uncultured Roseicyclus sp. | reverse complement strand
GCGCCTCGCTGGAGATCATCGGCCGCCTGCTGGGCCACAGCCAGATGCAGACGACGCAGCGGTATGCGCATCTGATGGAGTCGCCCCTGCGCGCCGGGGTCGACAGCGTGGTCGGCATCTTTCGGCCCCGCCCGCAGCTCGTCCATGACGCCGTGGACAAATCCGCCTGATCCGACACGGGGGGCTGGGCAGAGCCGTTTGCCGCCTGCCCTGTCGTGGGCGCGCCGTCTAGTCGTTTCCGCGCACGGCGCGCCAGATCGGTGCGATGCGTTTGCGGATGGTACTGTCCTCCGGCACATCCCCGGTTTTCGAATGGATGGCAAACCAATCCTGCAGCTCCGCGATCAACGCGGCCTGCGAGGCCGGGAACGAGACCTGACAAACCACGACAATGGATTTCGCGGTAGCCGCGTTTTAGCGGGGAAGTGCCGAGAACCTTCCAGGTGGCCGAACGAACCTGAATAACCGAGCCAGGCTGGGGTGCTGCAATCGTTTCATAACTCCTGAGACCGCACCCCGATTGAACAAGACAATCTGTTGATCCTGTGGCCGCCGCGCTGCGGGATCGGTGTCGAGGCCGAGACGCTTGAGCGCGTAGAACAGAAGTGCCTGGCGCACCGGTATCCGGGCGCACCCTCCATCCATGCCGTAATCCATCTCGATCGCACGTCGCTGTGTAGGCGAGAGATCAGGATGAGGGCCGATCTCGAGCACCACTTCATTGTGCCAGTCGGCGTCAGCCTGCGGATCTGCGGTGATCGGGCCCTGTTCGCCAATCTCGACGATGCGGGAAATCAGAAAATCCTTGAACACCTGATCATTCCGGCAGAACGCACGCGCGTGCCAGCGGAAGCCGTCAAAGGCCAGCGAATGAGGCTCGATCCAGCGCGCGCTGGGCTCGGGGCGGGACATCGACTGGTAGGTTACCTTAATGGCTGCGGGCCCGTGAATCGCGGCCAGCACTCCGCGCAGAGTCTCGGGGGCAATACCGCGCGCGGGCGTCGGCGTCGCCTCATAGCCTGGGAATACACTGATCCAGCTCTGCTCTCGCGAGACCAGGCCCTGATCGACGGCGCGCAGCTGTGCGAGATAGTCTTCGGCGCTGGGCGTAAAGAAATGAGGCTTGAAGCTCCGTCCTCGGACATAGGCGCGCTGGCTCTTGTCGTAGACGAGGTTGCGCTTCCATTTCTCTGCGTAACCCGCGAGGTCGAGGGAAGCCTGCTGAAGCGAGATGCCAAAGGTTTCCATCAGATCGGAACGGTTGATCCGACCCTGCCAGAACACCCTGAACTCGATGAACTCGTTACGCCGCTCCGCGCCCCAGTTCAGTTGCTTGACCTTCTTGCGCGGCACTCGGTCCCTTTCCTGCAATTGCCGCAAGTATAGAACTAAAAATTAGTCCCTCGCAATAAAATGAGTCACGCAGTCGAACCGGCTATTAAAGCTGGAAATCTGGCAGATCGAACCTCTGAAGGTAAGTCGCAATTTCGGCGACCAAGGCTTGATCGAGCCCATCGTCGATCCGCATCTCGTCCAGTGCGGTCCGGGACCGATCCCTGGTTGTCCATCCAGTCTCAGGTATATCCGGCGCTGACCAGCGCTCCTGCAACCAGCCCTCAAACTGCCCGCGCTCCTCGGCCGAGAGCAGTCCTGGCGCGTGAAATGCCACCAGTCGGCGGCCAAGCTGGCGCAGACGGGGATCTGCAAGGGTGGCCACGATCTTCTCGCGTCTTCGCCAGTCCGCGCGCTGAAACTCCGCGAGCAGCGCCTTGTCAGCATGGCTGTAGAACCCGCCGTAGATCTGCTTCTCGACCGGAGGGGTGGGTGCAGCGGGATCCTCGGGGAAGCGCGCGGCCAGAGCCTGTCCCACCCGCGTCCGGAACTCGGGCGCCTGGGCGATCATCTCGGCGCGGCGTACCTGCTCGGCGTTGAGCGCAGCCACCGGGAGCAAGGCGGGCGACTTGTTGATGGAGAAGGCCCGGATGACCTTGGGGGTGGCATCGACGGCGGCAAAGACAGCCGCGTTATCGGCCGTCAGCAGATCGGCCGGATCGGCGGCATCCAGATCGAAGAAAGCCGCTTGATTGGGGTTGCTGGCCGAGGTGCCGCAGAAGCAGCCGACGGTCGCGCGCGGCAGGCCGCCCCCGAAACGCTCGACCAGCGCCATGGGCTTGAAGGTCTCGAGGTTGGCCTGGACATGCGCCTTGTCGCGGTTGGCCAGCAGTTCTGACCAAAGTGCCGGGGCGTGCTGGGCGATATGGCGGGCGATATGGATGGTTGCCTCGACATCGCCGAGCGCGTCGTGGGCATTGTGCGCAGCAAAGCCGTTCAGCGGCGCGATGCGGTCCAGCTTGAATCTCACCCTGCCGTCTGCATCGACGGGCCAGTCGAACAGATCGGGTTGGCAATAACAGACGGCGTATAGCGCCGTCAGAATATCGAAGCGCGTGTTGCCGTGGAACTGGGTGGCGAAGATGTCGGGCTGCAGGTTCTGGTAGAAAGCCTGGCGTAGCATTTCTTCATCGAAGCGGATGCTGTTGAACCCGGTCCAGATCGCGGGCGACCATCGCTCGATCAGCGTACCGATCGCCTGGGTGAACTCGAAGAGCGTCGGCAGGGCGGGATCCGTCAACTGCGCTGGGCGTACTCCTGTGACCGCCAGCGCCCAAGGCGATGGAATGATGTGCGGCGCGATGCGGCACCGCAGATTGACTCGCTCGATTTCCCTGAATTCATCATCCGTCAGAATAGCGGCAAATTGCAGAGGCTGGTCGAAGGCGGGCGAAATGCCGGTGGTCTCGAGATCGTAGAAGGCGAAATTCATCATTGCAGCTTAACTGGCACCAGAGAGTCCGTCATCCTGCAAAGCGCGCGTCAGGAACCTCGGGGCGCAGCCCTTATTGCACTGCGATCGGCCGGAGCATGTCGTCTGTGTCAAGCTTCAGCGCACTGCGCCAGAGCGGGGCCTTGAACACATGGCAGACATGCTTGCCGGCTGCGTCTTCGCGGGTCTCCATCAGCAAACCGGCCCATTCAAGCGGCCGCAGGACGCAGGAAGAGAACGCGGCCATCTCCCGCCACCCTGCCGTGTGCCAGTCCTTCAGCTCGCCGTAGAAGGCTTCGAACAAGGCGGCTTCCGTCGTGCCGTGGTCGGCCTCGACATTGATCACGTTCATCCAGACATCCCACTTACCGAAGGGCCGCTCGTCAAAGCGCGCATAGGAGGCGTGATCGACTCGCAGCACAAAATAGGGGATCAGTTCGGCAAACAGGCGGCAGGGGGAGTGCGCCAGCTCGGCACCCCGCTTGGTCAGCCGGAACTCGCCCTTGTAGTGCCGCCCGAGGCGGAGGTAGATCAGCAGCTGATGCAGCACTTCAAGCGGCGGGAATTCGTATTCATTGATGACCTTGCTGAAGCGGAACATCTCTTCCGCACTTTTGCCCGGCCAGCTGAAATGCTCGACGGCCCAATGCACGAAGACGCGCTTGAATGCCTTGGTCTTGGTCAGGCCGATCGATCCGTGATCCTGCGCGTATTGCAGGGTCAATAGCGCACCGCGCAGCAGCGGCGAATGCGCGAGATCGCGATGGTCATCGGGGAGCAGGCGGAATTCGATCATGGCGCGAAGTTGTCACAGGCTGTGTCGCGTTTCCATGCGCCTCGCGCTGAAGGCACGCACCGTGATGATGACGCGGAGAATAGCATCAACAATCTCCTCATGGCTTGCGGCGTTTTTCTTTCTCTGGCGAAGGGTTCGGCAGGGGATGAGACTTCTGGGGGCGCCGGGACGCCCCCGACGTGATCGAGGCGCGTCTTGGTAGAGAGTGAGACGGACGTCTCTGGCGTCAAAGGTGTTTGATGCCAGACGGCTGGCAGCAACTTCGTTTGATGTCAGAATGAGGCGGTATTCTGTTGTCTAGCGATCTTGCCGCGACCAGGTCGGGGCGTCGCGATGTACGCGTTTGATCCGCTGAAAGTCTGATGCGCTGGGCGCGCTGCAGGGCGACTCGCAAAACGTTGACATGGCGTTGACATGAAACTAACGCCAAAAACCCGACTGGTTAAGTCGGGCTTTAAGCGTTTGTATTCTTTAGTATTTTTGGTTGCGGGAGTAGGATTTGAACCTACGACCTTCAGGTTATGAGCCTGACGAGCTACCGGGCTGCTCCATCCCGCGCCAATGGGGGTGACCTATCCCCCCCGAACCCGAAGCGCAAGGGGGGTGTCACAAAATTGTCTCGAAGAACTGTGCTGTCGCGACGTCTCTTTTCGAGGGCGGCACCGGCCTTGTGGCACGGCTGTTCGGCGTGTCATCGGGGGCGCTGTCCGGCTTAATCGCCGCACTGATCTGCCCTCCTGCGAAAAGGCCGCCGAACATGCCCCATGATGACAGTCTGCTCCGCGAAACCCTGGGCGCGGCCATCGCCGATACGGCGACCGTCAAGCCCGACGGCACACCGATCCTGCGCTATGCCGAGGCCACGCGGGAGCGCAAGAGCCGTACCCATGTCGATATCCGGGGAACAGTGACGGAACTGTTCGACACTCGGTGGGGCTGGCATCCGGACCCGCTCAACTTCGTCTATACCTACACGATTCGGCCCGGCTTCGCGAAGGGTTGGGGCCTGCACAGGCTGCACGAGGATCGGTACTTCCTGCTCGATGGGCGGATGGAGATCGTGTGCTATGACGTGCGCCCGGACAGTGCGTCCTGCGGGCAGATCAGCAAGATCATCCTGGCGCCGGAAGATCCCCGGATCATCTCCATCCCCGCCTTTGTGTGAGCTACTCCCCATCGGCTGGACAGGATCTGGCGTTAATTAAGCTACTCTTTGG
>CAZTUG010000148.1:0-4875 GCA_964615955.1 uncultured Roseicyclus sp. | reverse complement strand
AATTTCTCGCCCGCCGAAATCGCCTGCCGGGGCACCGGCAAGCTGCTGATCAACGCGCCCGCGCTCGACAGGCTGCAGGCACTGCGCGACCGGCTCGACAAGCCGCTGATCGTCCGCTCTGCCTATCGCAGCCCCGAGCACAACCGAGCCGTCGGCGGCGCGACCCGGTCAAAGCACATGGACGGGGCCGCCTTCGACATCGCCATGACAAACCACGACCCGGTGGCCTTCGAGGCGGCGGCGCGGGAGGTCGGGTTCATCGGCTTCGGCTTCTACCCGCGCTCGGGATTCATCCATGTCGATCTCGGGCCCGCTCGCCAGTGGGGCGAGCGCTTCCCGATCCGGGAAACGGCCTTCGCGGCTGAAACGCCGCCTGCGCGCGAGGTGCTGACCGACAGCCGCACCATAAAGGGTGGCGGCGCGGCTGGCGTGGCGAACTCTGGGCGCAGCCGGGGTCGAGGTCGCGCAGAGCGTCCTCGCAGAGACCCAGACCGCCATCCTGCCGCTCGTGCCGTATCTCGACACGCTCCGTTGGGTGTTCATCGTGGTGGCGCTCGGCGGCATCGCGGTCACGATCTACGCCCGAATCGATGACTGGCGCCGGGGGCGGCGGTGATCGGCGGGCTCCTCACCGGGATCGCCACGAGCCAATGGATTCGGGCGGTGCTGCGCTACGGCGCCATCGCGCTCGCCGTGCTCCTGTTCCTGCTTGCGCTTCGGCGTTCCGGCGAACGGACGGGCCGTCTCGCTGAACGTCTCGAAACCACGGAGAAGGCCAATGAGGTCCAACGCCGGATGCTCGAGGCGGCGGCTCGCCGTCCTCGCGATAGGAACGAGCTTGTTGAGCGGCTGCGCGACGGTCGGTTGTCTTAAGATTTACCCCGGCTCCTGTGCGATACGGGAGCCGCTCGCCGGCACCTCATACATGCCGGAGAGCGGCGGGGGCCGAGATGCTGAGCGACTACGGGGTGATGCGAGATCAAGCCAGGGCTTGCGACTGACCCTTCCAAAAATCTGCGCCTGCGGCTGTCCGCAGGCGCAGTCAGGCCTCAGTACGTCTCCACGACAGCGCTGTAGTCTCCCCGCAACTGGATCGTCATCGTGATCGGCGTGCTGTCGCGGTTGCGCCAGAACCACCCGTGATCACCGGCAAAAGGCGCTTCGATGCTGCCTTCGCCCGCAGTCTGGCCGGCGCCACGTTCATAATCGATCGACTCGCCGCCGCTGTGGGCGTGCAGATCGAAGTTGACCCGCCCACCTGTCGCCGTCCATGCGTAGTCGACGACATTTCCGGCTTCCATCGTCATCTTGATCTCTGCCGTGGCTCCCGGTTCGAGGGTGAATGTCACCTCGTCCCGCCAGGCTTCCTGGGCGTGGGCCGTGCCGACGAACAGGCCGAACACGGCGTCGAGAACGCTTGAGGACTGATCCTGAGCGCGCTGCTCGTCCAGCAACCGATCCGCCTCGGCCTCTTCGGCAAGCTGAACCTTGATCTCGCCCATTTCCGTCAGCCCGAGCACGCGGCCGACGCCAGTGGGATCGATGGCATATTCCGCCGGCAGGTAGATGGTGACCAGGATCGCGACTGCGCCGATGCCCGCGATGATGGTGGAGCGGAACAGTTGCGCCTTGGTCGGCAGATCTTCGAGGTTGGGTTTGGGTGCGTTGTTCATGTGAACGTCCAATCTTTGCTTAAGTTGAAGCGATGTAACCGGCGACCTGATAGGCGGTCAGCCAGATGCCGAGGCCCATCATGACCACGTTTGCGACGGTGGCCTGCTGCATGAAGTTCGGGTGGCGGCGCCAGTAGCCCATGACGATCAGGATCACGGTGAGGGCGAGCAACTGGCCCACTTCGACGCCGACGTTGAATGCCAGCAGGTTGGCCAGAAGTCCATCCTGCGGGATGTCATACTCGAGGATCTTGGTGGCCAGGCCCGTGCCGTGGAACAGGCCGAAGATCAGCGTGGCGGCCTTGGTATTAGGCTGGAACCCGAACCACTTCTGATAGGCGCCGAGGTTGTCGAGCGCCTTGTAGACTACGGACAGACCGATGATCGCATCGATGATGTAGGCGTTGATACCCCAGCCGTACCAGACGCCCAGAAGCATCGTGACCGAATGGCCGATGGCAAAGAGGCTGACATAGATGCCGACGTCCTTCATCTTGTAGAGAAAGAAGACGACGCCGAGCAGGAACAGGATGTGGTCGTAGCCGGTCACCATGTGCTTGGCGCCGAGATAGATGAAGGGGATGATCTTCACCCCCCAGATTTCCTGGATATAGCCCGCGTCACCTGCGGTGACGTTGTGGGCAAGGGCTTGGCTGACGGTCAGCATGAAAGCCGCCAGCAGTAGAAGGGTCAGCGTGCCCATCTGGCGTGGCGCCAGGGCTCGCAGGACCCGTGAACTCAAGGTCATGGATGGATCTCCGGTGTGCTGTTGACTGATCGGTGAAGCCGCAGGAGGGCGGTGCCGATCAGGCTCGCGGAGGTCGCTCTATCCGCAAAATGCGCGATGGCCCGGCTGGCGAAGGCGGCAGACACCGGACGTCCCCATAGCCGAAAACCGTGTTGCATCCGTCAGCGAGCGCTTGCATCGCTTCGCTGTGGTCGTGGTCGGCGGCATCGTGGCCATGGCCGTGGAGCACTCGCTGAAAGTCTTCTTCGTCCCAATGCGAATGACCGTGTTCGGCGATCGTCGTTGCATGCTCCTGAAAGGTCTCGAAGACCGCCGATGCATGGCTCACAGCAGGAACGACCGACCAGACCGCAAGCGAAATGCAAAGAAGCGCTGCAAACGCACTCCGTCCAAATGTCCGCAAAGTTTTCACCCGGTTTGCCTGCCTGCTCGTTTCAGTGCGCAGCACGTTGATGGTGCCATCTTGTTCTATCCTCCGGGGGAGGATAGCGTCCTTCTATGACAACGCCCCATGTGCACGCAAGCCATCTCGCCCTCGTCGCACGGCTGAAGCGCGCCGATGGGCATCTTCGTGCCGTGATCGACATGATCGAGGCGGGCAAGCCCTGCCTCGCCATCGCGCAACAGCTGCAGGCGGTCGAGAAGGCTGTCGCCAACGCCAAGCGGGCACTCATCCACGATCACATGGACCATTGCCTGGACGCCGAGCATTCGGCCGCAGATCGCGACGAACTGAAAGCCATCTCCCGATACCTTTGAGGTCACCCCCGTGCTGGAAGTGCTTGCCGACCGTACCTATCGCCATCTCTTCGCCGCGCAGGTCGTGGCGCTTTTGGGCACGGGGCTTGCCACGGTCGCGCTGGGGCTTCTGGCCTACGATCTGGCGGGCGACAACGCGGCGATGGTGCTGGGCACGGTCTTCACCATCAAGATGGTGGCCTATGTCGGCATCGCCCCGATCGCCGGGGCGTTCGCGAACCGGGTGAACCGTCGGGCGTTTCTGGTAGCACTTGATCTGGTGCGGGCGGGCGCGGCGCTCTGCCTGCCCTTCGTCACCGAGGTCTGGCAGGTCTATGTCCTGATCTTCCTGCTGCAATCGGCCTCGGCCGCCTTCACGCCGACCTTCCAGGCCACCATTCCGGACGTGCTGCCGGACGAGGCGCGCTACACGCGGGCGCTGTCGCTGTCGCGGCTCGCTTATGACCTCGAGAACATCGTCAGTCCGATGCTGGCCGGGGTCCTGCTGGCGGTGGTGAGCTACAATTCCCTCTTCCTGGGAACGGTGGTGGGGTTTGCAGCCTCCGCCGCTCTCGTCGTCTCAGTCCTGCTGCCCAGCCCGAAACCGTCCGAGCCGCGCGGCATCTACGACCGCACGACGCGCGGCATCCGCATCTACCTCGCGACACCGCGCCTGCGCGGGTTGCTGGCGCTGAACCTCGCCGCCGCCGCTGCGGGCGCGATGGTGCTGGTCAACTCGGTGGTGCTGGTGCGCAGCACGCTGGGGCTGGACGCATCCGCGCTGGCCTGGACGCTCTTCGCCTTCGGTGCCGGCTCGATGCTGGCCGCCCTCGCGCTGCCGAAGCTGCTCGACCGCGTGCCGGACCGGCCGGTGATGGTCGCCGGCGCCGCGCTTATGATGCTGACGCTCCTCCTCCTGGCCGGAGAGGTCGCCGCCCTTGGGCTCAACTGGCCCGTCCTCCTTGGCGCATGGTTGCTGGTGGGCCTGGGGTATTCGGCGGTCCTTACCCCCTCCGGCCGCCTGCTGCGGCGTTCCGCTCACGCAGAGGATCGTCCTGCGCTCTTCGCCGCGCAATTCGCCCTCAGCCATGCCTGCTGGCTGGTGACCTATCCGCTCTCGGGCTGGCTCATGACGCAGTTCGGGCCGGTCGCGGCCCTTGGGGTGCTGGCGGCACTCGCGGGCGGCGGCGCGCTGTCCGCACTTCGCCTCTGGCCGCGGGAGGATCCCGAAATCCTCGAGCATAGCCATGACAACCTGCCGCTCGACCACCCCCATCTCAAGGGAGAGCGGCGCCACGCGCATCCGTTCGTCGTGGACGACCAGCACCCCCGCTGGGCGTCGCAGCTCTGAACCCGGTCGTGGGTCAAGACAGGAGGTCGGCCTCGTCGTGGCGAGCGAGGCCAATGCCGGCAAGCCGTGCAACGGCGAGCAGGATCAGAAGCGCCAGCGAGGCCAACAACCCGAAGTCTTGCGGGACCCCGAGGAGGATCGCGGCACTGCCGCCTACTGCGGCCCAGAGACCGGGCAGGATCAGCAGCCATCGCACCACCCGCCACGAGCCCGTCAACAAGATGCCGATGGTGAAGATGGTGGTCGGACAAGGAGCGACGCCGAACGCTGGCACCTGCGGCCAGGCATGACCAGAGATCCAGCCCCACGCAGGGCTCTGTTGCACAAATCCTGTGAGGGATTCATCTCGCGAATCCAGCGTGGTA
>CAZTUG010000147.1:0-4884 GCA_964615955.1 uncultured Roseicyclus sp. | reverse complement strand
TTTGGCGAGCGGCTGGACACGGCGGTGAAGTCCGCCGAGGGCAGCGCCGACATCCTCGACCGAGACCGGGTCACGCTCGGCCTTATCGCGCTCGCGGGGCATGAGCGCGACACGATCCTTGCGCGGGTGCGGGAGCGGACGATCTCTGAGCGGATGGCCGAACAGGTGCTGTCCGATGCAGACCGGCTGATCGAGGGTGCCCGCAACCAGGGGCGCAGCGGCTACAACCGAGCGGCCCGCCGCAGCGTCGCCTATGGCCGAGCCTTCCGGGACGTCCTCGCCTCGACATTGCGCTGCAACGGGCGGAGCTCGTGCGACAATTCCCGCTTTTCGCCGAACTGGACGATGTCGTGCTCAAGCGCCTCGGCCGTGTGCTCGAGACGCGCTACGTCAACGCAGGCGACGTGATCATCCGCAAGGACAGCGCCGCCAGAAGCGTGTTCTTCATCGCCTCGGGCGCGGTCGAACTGGAGACCGCCGGCCAGACTTGGCGGCTGGGACGCGGCGAGATGTTCGGCCAGTTGGCGATCCTCATGAAGACGGCGCGCCGCGCCGAGGTACGCGCCATCGCGCCGTCGACGCTGCTCGTCCTCGACGAGGCGCGGTTCCGCCGCCTGATGGACCGGAGCGCGGCCGTGCAACGCGCCGTACGCGCGAGCGCCGAGAAGCGCGGGATCGCCCCGGAAGACCTGTTCACGGGCGAAGACGCTTCACCCGAAGGCCGCGACCGTACCAGGTTCAAGGACGACGGCGGAAGAAGTGCGCCGCCATGACTTCGACCCGTCGTTTCGTGTCTCAGGACGCCTGTTTCTCTTCCGTTTCGATCGACGGGATCTTTGTCCTTTCTTCCTCAGGTGCACCGCAGAGCAGGTCCACTGCTCGATCGGCCGCGTCTTGGAACGGCTCGAGCACCATGTCTGCGCCGGAGGCGAAGAGTTCCTCGGTATCCTTGGGGTGATGGGACGCGACGGCGACGCGTCCGCGGAAGCCGGAGGTGCGCGTCAGCTGGATCAGCGTCGTGCGCGTATCCTCATGGCTGAGGCCCGTCGGATGGATCGGCACGGTCGAGACGATCCATTCCGCCCGCGTGAGCGGAAGCTCCGCCACGAATTCCGGGTCGGTCGCGTCGCCGAATTCGGTCTCGAGGCCCAGTTCGCGCCACCTCCGGACTGCCAGCGGGTTGAAGTCGACCCCAAGCACCCGGATGCCTCGCTTGTTCAGGCGCATCCCGATGGCGGTGCCGAACCGTCCCAGCCCGAAGATGATCACCTTGCAGCCGTCCTCGCGATGCGCCCCCGCTTCGGACGGCTCGCGCGGTGTGCCCTTGCGCTCGAATACGCCGAGGAGCGGCTCGAACACCGCATAGAGCTGGTGCGAATAGGTGATCATGTAGGTCGAGGCCGCGATGGTCACGAGGCCGACCATGGTGACGAGACCGAGAGCGTCTTCCTGCACATGGCCGAGCGACACACCCATAGCCACAAAGATCAGGGAAAACTCGCTGATCTGAGCCACAGTCAGGCCTGCCAGGAACCCCGTGCGCTTGCGGTAGCCCATCGCCCCCATGATCGCGAGCACGATGAGCGGATTGCCGATGAGCACGAAGAGCGAGAAGATTATGGCACCGCCGACGTGCGTGCCCAGAAGCGAAAGGTCGAGTGCGGAGCCGAGCGCGATGAAAAAGAACAGCAGCAGAAAATCCCGCAGCGGCGCCAGTCGCGCCGCGATAGTCTCGCGATAGGGCGTCGAGGCGAGCGCGACGCCTGCCAGAAGGCCACCCACCTCCTTGCCGAGGCCGACGATGTCGCCGGCCGCCGCGAATATGGCCGCCATGGCGATGGCGAAAATCACCAGAAGCTCCGGCGCATGGGCCAGTCGCTCGGTCAGTGGGTTCGCGACGTAGCGCGCGAAAAGGATCACCAGCGCCACCATCGCCACGCCTGAGGCGAGCACCAATGGCACCGATCCACCGCCATGCCCGCCATCCCCGGCGCCGATGCCGATGGCCGAGAGCACGATCATCGCCAGCACCACGACGAGGTCCTGCACGATCAGGAATCCGAGCGCGATCTGGCCGTGCAGGCTGTCGATCTCGCGTTTGTCCGACAGGAGCTTCACGATGATGATGGTCGAGGAGAAGGTCAGCGCCACGGCGACGTAGAGGCTGGTGACATGACCGAGCCCCAGCGCGAGCCCGATCAGGTAGCCGAAGATCGACGTGAACGCGACTTGGCCAAGTCCGGTCAGGAGCGACACCGCCCCGAGAGAGCGGATGAGCTTCACGTCGAGCTTGATGCCGACGAGGAACAGCAGCACCGCGATGCCGAGTTCGGACAGAAGACTGATCTGCTCGTCCGACCGGACGAGGTCCAGCGCCGAAGGCCCCGCGATCAGGCCGACCGCGATGAAGCTGACGATCAGCGGCTGTCGCAGGATGATCCCGAGGAACCCGATAAGCGCCGCCAGCACAAGTAGCACTGCGATCTCCGCAAACGGCGACTGAACGATCACTTCCATCAATTCTTCTGTCCCTTCGTCTTCTCTGCCCCGTTCACCTCCGGAGCCGTGTTCGTGTCGCCATTGGGCCTGGCTGAGGGCCGCGTTGCGTGACCTTCGAGGAAGGCATCAAGATCGTCAGGGCCGATCCGCCATCCCTTGCCGATATCGATCGCCCTGAGCTCGCCGTCCTTGATCCAGCGTCTTACGGTGACCTCGTTGACCTGCAGGAGGTTCGCGACCTCCTTGACGGTCCGATATTGCTCGCGTGACATGCTGGCGCCTTTTCACCGAGTTTGGCTTAAGATAGCTTATTATAGAGCAGATCAGATGATTCAGACAGAGCTTGACGCGTCGCAGCGTCGCTCCCAGACGCGAGGCCACGGCCGGGGACCGGAGACGATGAAGACAATCATGGTGGCGACGGACTTTTCGGAGCGGTCGGATCGGGCGCTGCGGCGCGCGACCCTTCTGGCCCGCCAGTTCGAAGCAACCATGCGGCTGGTCCACGTTGTCGACGACGATCAGCCGCGCCGGATCGTGGACGCCGAGCGGGACGAGGCAACGACGCTCCTGCGCCAGATGGCCGCAACGCTTCGGGGTGTCGACAGCGTGGCGTGCGAGACGCGTGTAATCCTGGCGTCTCCCTTCGTTGGCATCGCTCAGGCGGTGGCGGACGACGCGCCAGACCTTCTCGTGATAGGGCCGCATCGACGGCAGGTGCTCAGAGACGTGTTCGTCGGCACGACGGCAGAGCGAACGATCCGTTCGGTGCATTGTCCGGTCCTGATGGTGAACGCGACGCCGGCCGGTCATTATCGGCACGTGCTGCAGACGACCGACCTGTCCGCTGGCTCGCGCGACGCGTTGCTGAGGTTGCAGGCGCTGGGACTGGGCGACCATGCGCGAACGTTGCTGCTTTATGTATTTGATGCTCCTGCGCTCCGTCTCGCCTTCAGCCATTCGATCCCGCAAGATGATCAGAAGCACTATCTCGAGGATGAACAGCGGGATGCGGCTCTCGAACTTGCTCGTTTCCTCTCCTCGACGGACCTCCCTCGGCTACGGCAGATCGTGCGCTACGAGGCTTCTCCAGCGCCGCACGAGATCCTGAAGGCGGCCGGTGAAGAGCAGGCGGACCTGATCGTGATGTCGACGCATGGCCGAAGCGGACTGGCCAAGATGCTCATAGGCAGCGTGACGGAACAGGTGCTCAGAACAGCGCAGATCGACGTCCTCGCCATTCCGCCGCAACGCGGAGAATGAGCAAGGCGTCGGCTTTGACAACGCGCAGGCGGTTCGCAGGTCAGTCCTCGAGTGAAAGCCAAATCTGTCGTGCGACCGCCCGCGGTCCGCGGAGCGCCTCCCGCAAGGTCATCAGTCGTTGTTCCAGGGGCTGCGAAGTGCCAGCTTTTTGGGGGCTGTGAGCCTCGAAGAGAACCTTGCGTTCCCCGCCGACCTCCACGAGGGACCATATCTCATGCCGCAATGCGCTACCTTCACCCAGCGATCATTCATGCAGGGTCCTGATGCGGGTCAGCGAGCGTGTTGGCAGGTCGCTCTTTGGGCCGCCGCCGGTCATGTCCCGAGCAGCGGATTGCCGAAGATCGCTGCAAGCAGGTTTCCGACCTGAACGCCCAGAATATGCAGGAAGATCGCCTCCACAAAGGCCATCGACCAAAGCCTTCTGGCAAACATGCCATCATAATAGGCCCAGACGAGGGCGACGATGTAGGAAACGCCGTTGAGATTCAGGTTGGCTTCGGGATCTTCGCCGAGAACAAGATAAAGCGCCGTCCCAAGCAGAACGCCGCGCCACATCAGCGCGCCGGCGGGACGAAGCGTGTCCGCGCTGATCCCGGTTCGCTGCAGTCGCTCTACGAGCCCGTCGAAATATCTCTCGTTGTTCATGTCTTGTTCTTTGACAGATTCCACCGATGGATGCCACGCCGAGGTCGTCGCTGTGCTGTCTGAGGACTGTCGCGCGGCTCGCGGCCACCCTCAGCCTCGTTGCGGCAACAGGATCACCGCGCTGCCGATCAGGCATAGCGCAAGGCCAGCGGCGTCCCACCGGTCGGGGCGATGCCCTTCGACCAGCCACATCCAGAGCGTCGAACTCGCAATGTAGACCCCGCCGTAGGCGGCATAGGCGCGCCCCGCCAAGGCGCTGTCGGCGCGCGTCAGGACCCAGGCGAACAGCGCGAGACTGGCGAGGCCCGGGATCAGCCAGAGTGCCGACTTGTCCAGCCGCACCCAGGCCCAGAAGGCAAAGCATCCCGCGATTTCCGCGAGCGCTGCGATCAGGTACCAGACGAAGGTCATGCGCAGTTCTCCGTGCGGCGACGTGCCAGTTCGCGATAGAGCGCTTCCCGCGTGATGCCCAGTTCC
>CAZTUG010000146.1:0-4973 GCA_964615955.1 uncultured Roseicyclus sp. | reverse complement strand
ATCATCTTCTTCTGGGTCGCCCGGATGATGATGATGCAGCTTGCCGTCACCGGCGAGGTGCCGTTCCGCGATGTCTACGTCCACGCCCTCGTCCGCGACGAGAAAGGGCGCAAGATGTCGAAATCCATCGGCAACGTCCTCGACCCGCTGGATTTGATCGACGAATTCGGCACCGATGCCGTGCGCTTCACGCTCACCTCGATGGCCGCCATGGGCCGCGACCTGAAGCTCAGCAAGGACCGCATCGCGGGCTACCGCAACTTCGGCACCAAGCTCTGGAACGCCGCGCGGTTCGCCGAGATGAACGAATGCGTCCCCGACGCGAACTTCGACCCCGCCAGCGCCACCCAAACCGTGAACAAGTGGATCGTCGGCGAAACCGCCCGCGCCCGCCTCGCCCATGACGAGGCGCTGGCCGCCTACCGCTTCAACGACGCCGCCAACGGGCTTTATGCCTTCGTCTGGGGCCGCGTCTGCGACTGGTATGTCGAATTCGCCAAGCCGCTCCTGTCGGGCGACGATCCCGCCGTGATCGCGGAAACCCGCGCCACGATGGCCTGGGTCATCGACCAGTGCCTGATCCTGCTGCACCCCACCATGCCCTTCATCACGGAAGAGCTGTGGGGCGCGATCACCGCGCGGGCCAAGCCGCTGGTCCACGCCGACTGGCCCGTCTACGGCGCTGATCTCATTGACGAAACCGCAGATCGGGAGATGACGTGGGTCATCAACCTGATTGACGGCATCCGGTCTGCCCGGGCGCAGATGCATGTGCCGGCAGGCCTGAAATGCCCGCTGCTCCATCAGGGCCTGGACGCGGCCGGGCAGGGCGCGTTCGCGCGCAACGCCGCGATGATCGAACGCCTCGGGCGGCTCGAAAGCGTCACGGGCGTCAGCGATTTCCCGAAAGGCACCGTCACGATCCCGGTGGAGGGCGGCACCTTCGGCCTGCCCATCGCCGACCTGATCGACGTGGCCGAGGAAAAGGCCCGGCTGGAGAAGACGCTCGAAAAGCTCGGCAAGGAACTGGGCGGGTTGCGCGGGCGGCTGAACAACCCGAAATTCGCGCAAAGCGCCCCGGCGGAGGTGGTGGAGGAGACACAGGCCAACCTTGCGGCGCGCGAGGAGGAAGAAGCGCAGATCAAGGCGGCGCTCGCCCGTCTGGCCGAGGTCGGATAGGCCGGGCTTCCAGTGAATCGAGGGCTTTTCCGCCTTGGTCAGGGTATCACCCGGTCCCGTTACCGGATGTAGGGAATACCTCCATTGAGGCAAGGATGCCGGTTGGGTGACGGTTCAGGCAGCAAACCCCTTCAAGATGGAACCCGAACGATGCGCCCTTTCAAAGCTCTCGCTCTCGCCCTTGCCGCCGTCCTGTCGCTGACCTCTGCCGTATCTGCCGAAGGCTATGTTGCTCCGGCACCGGCCCATGTCTGGGGCTGGCAAGCCCCGGTCCATGCCCCGGTCCAGGCGACCTATCACGGCCAGGTTCAGGGCAACGGATATGGCCAGCAGGGCCATGGCGGTGGCTATGACGATGGCCATGGTCCCGATTTCTACCGGGTGCATGGCGTGTCCTACCACGACCACCTGAACGTCCGTTACGGTCCCGGCGTCCGGAACCCTGTCGTCTATACGCTGCCCCACACCGCGCGAGGCATCCAGCTTGGCAACTGCACTCAGATCGCAACTTCCTACGGGCCTGCGACGTGGTGCTATGTCAGCTACCAGGGCTACGGCCGCGGCTGGGTCAACGCCCGCTACCTGGCTGAGGACCATTGAGACTTCGCGATTGTGCGCCCGGGGCACCAGCCGGTCGATCGCCCGCATCATACCCAGCCCCTTGTCATGGACACCCATCAGCACGCGCCGCCCGGCAGGAAATCGGGCAGCGCGTGCTGCACGCGCTGGGGCATGGGGCACGGCACCGGCTGCGGCGGCGCACAGGATCGGGACCTGTCGCCGACCGGGTTTGTTCCTGCCCGGCGGAATGGCGGCAGCACCCCCTTGCGGGCCGGGGCAAAATCCGCAAACGCTGACGCCATGACCGAACCACGCTACACCGCCCTTGCCCGGGGCCTGCCCGCCACGGTGCCCTTCGTCGGCCCCGAAACCCAGGAACGCGCCCGGGGCGCGGCCTTCACCGCCCGCCTCGGGGCCAATGAAAGCGTCTTCGGCCCCTCGCCCCGCGCGGTGGAGGCCATCGCCGCCGCCGCGTCCGAGGCGTGGATGTATGGCGATCCGGAGGTGTTCGAGTTGCGCACCGCCTTGGCCGCGCATCATGGCGTTGCCATCGGCAATATCGTGGTGGGGGAGGGGATCGACGGCCTGCTGGGCTACCTCGCGCGGCTTCTGGTGGGGCAAGGCGATGCGGTCGTCACCTCGGACGGGGCCTATCCGACCTTCAACTTCCATGTCGCGGGCTTCGGCGGTGTGCTCCACAAGGTGCCCTATACTGGCGATCATGAGGATCCCGAGGGGCTGATTGCCCGTGCCCGCGGGACGGATGCCAAGCTGATCTACCTCGCCAATCCCGACAACCCGATGGGGTCGTGGCATGATGCGGCGCGGATCGAGGCAATGATCGAGGCCTTGCCGACCGGCACCGTGCTGGCGCTGGACGAGGCCTATGCCGACACCGCGCCGCCCGGGGCGATCCCGCCGCTGGATGTCACACACCCGCGCGTGATCCGCTTTCGCACTTTCTCCAAGGCGCACGGACTTGCGGGAATGCGCGTGGGATACGCACTTGCGCATCCCGATCTCATCACTGCTTTCAACAAGATACGCAATCACTTCGGCATGGGCCGCGTGGCGCAGGCGGCGGCCCTCGCGGCGCTTGGCGACCCGGATTACCTCGCCCGAACCGTCGCCGACATCGCCCGCGCGCGCGATCGCATTGCCGCCATCGCGCGCGCCAACGGCCTGACCCCGCTGCCCTCGGCGACCAATTTCGTGACGGTCGATTGTGGCCGCGACGGCACCTTCGCCCGCGGACTGGTGGCGGCGCTGGGGGCGAATGGTGTATTTGTCCGCATGCCCTTCAGCCCGCCGCAGGATCGCTGCATCCGCGTCTCCTGCGCGCCGGATGACGCGCTGGATGCCTTCGCGGCGGCGCTTGCAACAGCGCTGGTACAGGCGCGGGACTAGGCCTCCGCCACCACCTTGATCGCGGCCTCAAGCCCTGTCGGGCCATGGGGGATCTGCAACGCGGCCATGCCGGCCTGAAGGCTTGCAAGAACTCCCAGAACCATGTGGGTATTCACATGGCCCATATGGCCGATGCGCAGGTAGTCGTCGATGCCTGTCCCTTTCGCCTGGCTATGCGGCAAGGGAATGCCAAGGGTCACGCCTGCCTGTGCCGTCATCCAGTCGCGCAGCTTCTTGCCATTGCCGGGGCCGAAATTGACCGTGGTGACCGCATGGCTGCGCTTCTCGCGGGCTTCGATATTGGGCCGGATCGGGCCTGCCTGCCCCCAGACCTCCAACGCGGCCCAGACCGCTTCGGCAAGGACGGAGTGGCGATGGATCACGTTGTCCAAGCCTTCTTCATGCACGATCATGTCCAGCGCGGTGCGCAGCCCGTACAGGTGATGCGTCGGCGCGGTGCCGTTGAAATAGCGATAGAATTCCTGCGGATCGACCCGTGGGCGCCAATCCCAGTATGGCGTCACAAGCCCGGCCGTGGCGCGCAGCGCATCGGCGCGATCGTTGAAATAGACAAACGCCATGCCCGGCGGTGTCATCAGACCCTTCTGACTGCCCGTCACCATCAGGTCGACGCCCCAGTCGTCCATGTGGAAATCGTCCACCGCAAGGCAGGCGATGTTGTCCGAACACAGCAGTGCCGGATGTCCCGCCGCATCCAGCGTGTCGCGCAGGGCCTTGATATCGTTCTTCACGCTGGTCGAGGTATCGACCTGAACGGCGAGAACCGCCTTGATCCGTTGGGCGGTGTCGGCCTCCAGAACCTCGGCCACCCGGGCCATGTCGATATCGGCCCGGGTGCCAAAGTCGATCACCTGCGCCTCCACGCCCATCGCCGTCGCCATGTCGCCCCAGCCGAGGCAGAAGCGCCCCGTTCCCAGCACCAGGATCCTGTCCCCCCGGCTCAGGATGTTGACGAGGGCCGCTTCCCATGCGCCATGGCCATTGGCGATATACATCGCGACATGGTGCGTCGTGCGCGCCACCGCCTTGAGGTCAGGGACGATGCCTGCGACCATCTCGGGCAATTCGCCGACATAGATGTTCGGTGCGGCGCGGTGCATGGCTTGCAACACCCGGTCTGGCATGACCGACGGTCCGGGAATGGCGAGATAGTGGCGACCGTTGGCAAGGCTCATCTGGAACTCCGGGAGGCACGATTGCGGCAGGGGTATCGTGGCGTCTTCGGGCGGTCAATGTTGCGCCGATGGCGGGCCATGATTAGCTGTGATGCGGACCATCACCGGAGGTGAAGATGATTGGAGAACGGGCAGAGGATCGGACGGTCCTGCGGATCGCGGGCGCGGATGCTCGTGGCTTTCTCAAGGGGCTGGTGACACGGGATGCGCAGGAGGGCGTGCTGATCTACTCTGCCCTTCTGACGCCGCAGGGGAAATACCTCGCGGACTTCTTCCTGCTCGACCGGGGCGGCGATATCCTGCTGGATGTGAAGACCGACCTTGCGGCGGGACTGGCGCAGCGGCTTGCGATGTATCGCCTGCGCGCCGCCGTGACGATCGAGGATGCCGGGCTTTGCGTCGTGCGCGGCTTGGGCGATGTGCCCGACGGGGCCCACGCCGATCCGCGCGATCCATCGCTGGGGTGGCGCGCCTACGGCGTGGATGGTGGCGCGCCGTCGATCGATTGGGACGCCTTGCGCGTCGCGGCCTGCGTGCCGGAAACGGGGGTGGAGCTGGTGCCGAACGACACCTACATCCTGGAAGCCGGCTTCAGCCGCGAGGGAGGGGGGGACCACCGAAAGGGATGTT
>CAZTUG010000145.1:0-5071 GCA_964615955.1 uncultured Roseicyclus sp. | reverse complement strand
TGCGCCCGAGGGCGGGGCTTTGATCGTGGTCATGGTGGACAGCCTGACCGATGGCCCCCCGCTGACCCTGACCGGCCCCGGGATCGCGGCACAGACAGTGCTGTCGCCAAGCGGCCTTGCCCCCGCGTGGCTGGACGCGCGTGCAGGCTGGTGCGCAGATTTTCCGATGGGGGTGGACCTGGTGCTGGCGGATCAGACCCGCCTCGCCGTCCTGCCCCGGACATCCAAGATCAAAGGAGCCTGAACCATGGCTTATGTTGCCATTCGCGGCGGTGCCGATGCGATCAAGGGGTCAGCCCGCCTGATGGAAGCGCTGCGCGCCATGGGCAGTTCCGCCCCGCTGGACCTGGACCAGATCGAACGTCAGATGCCGCTTCTGCATTCCAAGGTGCTGTCCGAGGGCAGCCTTTATCACCCGCGTCTTGCGTCGCTGGCGCTGAAACAATCCCTTGGCGACAGTCTGGAAGCTGCGTTCTTTCTGCGCGCCTATCGTTCGACCAAGCCGCGCCTTGGGGAAACCGCGCCGCACGACACGCGGTCCATGCGGGTTGTCCGGCGTGTCTCTGCCGCGTTCAAGGACATTCCCGGTGGGCAGATGCTGGGCGCCACGCCCGATTACCTGCACCGGCTTTTCCGGTTCGAACTGATGGACGAGGGCCCCGCACAGTTCGACCAGATCACGCGCGAATGGTTCGGCAATCGCCCCAAGGCCGAAATGCCGCTGACGTTTCCCAAAGTGCTGGACACCCTGCGCGCGGAAGGCTTGCTTGCGCCATTGGCGGAAAGTGACGATGAACCTTTCGACATCACCCGCGAACCTCTAATCTTTCCGGTGCCACGTTCAGCGCAACTGGCGACCATGGCGCGCGGGGAAACTGGCGGCTTGCTGGCGCTCGCTTATTCCAACATGCGCGGTTACGGCGACGTCCACCCCACGGTCGGCGAATTGCGCGTGGGTTACGTGCCGGTCATGGTGCCGCATCCGGTGACGGGCAAACCGATGGAGGCGGGTGAGGTTCTGGTGACCGAATGCGAGATCGTCGCCATGTTCGAGAAATCCGACGACGGCGCGCCGGTGTTCACGCTCGGCTACGGCGCATGCTTTGGCCACAACGAGGTCAAGGCCATCGCCATGTCTGTGCTCGACCGCGCAATCAGCGTCGCCACGGAAAAGGGCCGCATCTCCAACCCCTCCGAGGATCCAGAATTCGTGCTGCTGCATGTGGACGGGATCGAGAGCATGGGCTTTTGCACCCATTACAAGATGCCCCATTACGTCACCTTCCAGTCCGACATGGACCGCCTGCGCGCCGCCCGGACCAAGGCCGGGGAGGCCGCCGATGCACCCCGTTGACACCATGGGCCAGAGCCGCGACGGCGCGGCCTACGGCTTCGCCTTCCTCGACGAGGACGCCAAGCGCGAGCTGCGGCGCGCGATCTTCAAGGCGGTCTGCATCCCCGGCCATCAGGTGCCCTACGCCAGCCGCGAAATGCCGATCGCGCGCGGCTTCGGCACCGGGGGGATGCAACTGACGCTCGCGCTGCTCGGCCCCGACGACACCTGCAAGGTGATCGACCAGGGCGCCGACGACAGCGTGAACGCCGCCAATATCCGCAATTTCTTTGCCCTGACCTGTCCCGGCGTGACCGGCACGCTGCGCACCGAAGCGGCAAGTGTCATCCAGACCCGCCACCGCATCCCGGAACTGCCCCTGCGCGCCGACCAGATCCTTGTCTTTCAGGTGCCCTATCCCGACCCTTTGGTGGTGGTCGAGCCGAACGCGGCGAAGCGGCGGCGGATGCACGGGCGGGCCGACTACGCGCGGCTCTGGGTGAAGCTTTACGAGGACATGGTGGCCTTCGACGAGATCACCATCTCTCACCGCTACCCGACGCGGATCAACGGCCACTACATCATCGACCCCTCGCCGATCCCGCGCTTCGACGTGCCGAAACTGCATCAGGCAGAGTGTCTGTATCTGTTCGGCGCGGGCCGTGAAAAGCGTATCTATGCCGTGCCGCCGCATACCGACGCGATCCCGATCACCTTCAACGATGTGGCCTTCGCGGTTGAAAGCTTCCGGGACAAGACCACGGGCAAGCGCCATGTCTGCCGCCGCTGCGGCGCCGATGACAGTTTCCTTGATGAATTTCCGGACAATGACGGCGCGCGCGTTTTCCAGTGCTCGGATGCCGCCTATTGCGACATGCGCCTTGAACGGCTGGAGGCCGCAGAATGAAACCGATCCTTGACGTTGAAAACCTGACCCGCATTCACGGACCCGGCTGCCCGGCCTGTCTGGAGGTGACCGGGCCGGAGCACGATACCAACATCTGCCGCCATTGCGGATCGGTGGTGGCCGTCGCGAACGCGTCCCTACGGCTGCATAAGGGCGAAGTGCTGGGAATCATGGGCGAAAGCGGCTCGGGCAAGTCGAGCCTTGTGAAAATGCTCTATTTCGATGACAAGCCGACCTCGGGTCGCGCAATCTTCCATGACGGGGGGCAGGCGCATGACCTGTTTGCCCTGAACGAGGCACAGCAGCTTCGCCTGCGCGACATGCGTATGGGGATGGTCTATCAGAACCCCTCGCTCGGGCTGAATTTCGACATCTCCGCAGGCGGCAATATCGCCGAGCGGCTGCTGATGTCGGACGAGCTGAGCTACCGTACGATCCGTGCAAAGGCCACCGAGCTTCTGGCCCGGACCGAAGTGCCGCCCGCGCGCATGGACGAGCTGCCGCGCAATTTCTCGGGCGGGATGCAGCAGCGCGTGCAGATCGCACGGGCGCTGTCCACCGGCGCGCCGCTTCTGCTTCTCGACGAGGTGACCACGGGTCTCGATCTGTCGGTGCAGGCGCGTATCCTCGATCTCATCATGGAGTTGCAGGAAGTCACGGGCGTGTCGATGCTGGTCGTGACCCACGACCTTGGTGTGGTGCGCCACCTGACAACCCGCACCGTCGTGATGAAATATGGCCACATCATCGAGGCCGGGCTGACCGATCAGATCCTCGAGGATCCGCAGGCCGCCTATACCCAGCAACTTGTCTCCAGCGCATTGTGAGAACGCCATGACCGATACCATTCTTTCCGTGCGCGACCTGGGCAAGGGGTTCTACATCCACGACCGTGCCAAACATGTACCCGCCGCGGTGGACATCAGCTTCGATCTGAAACCGGGGCAACTGGCGGCGCTGGTCGGGCCCTCGGGCGCAGGCAAATCGTCGCTCCTGAAGGCAATCTATCGGACCTATGTCCCGTCCTCGGGGCAGGTGTTCTATCGCACCGCAACGGGCGAGACCGTGGACCTGGTGACAGCGCCCGAGACCGAGATCACCGCGCTGCGCCGCGCCGAGATCGGTTTCGTCACCCAGTTCCTGCACTGCCTGCCGCGCCTGTCCACACTGGACGTGGTGGCGCGGCCCCTGCTGCAACAGGGGGTGGCCCGACCTGCCGCGCACGAAAAGGCCGCAAGGATGCTGGCAGCGCTTGCCATTCCCGAACAGCTTTGGGACACCACGCCTGCCACCTTCTCAGGGGGCGAGCGGCAACGTGTGAACATCGCGCGCAGCTTTACGCAGGGCGGGCGGCTGATGTTGCTGGACGAACCCACTGCATCACTGGACCCTGCCGCACGCGAAAACGTCTGCGCCATGATCGAGGCTGCCAAGGCCGAGGGTGCCGCCATGGTCGGCATCTTTCACGACATGGCCATTGTCGAGCGGTTGGCGGATGTGAAGATCACCGTCGAGCGCCGCGCATTCGAGGAGGTGGTATGACACAACATCTGGACAACGCCCGTATCGTGACACCTTCGGGGATGCACCTGGGCAGCCTGACCATCGAGGACGGCTCCATCACAGCGATTGGCGCAGACGCGCCCAAGGGGGCAATGTGCCGTGACCTTGGTGGCGACCTGCTCCTGCCGGGCCTGATCGACCTGCACGGCGACGCCATCGAGAAGGAGGTAGAACCGCGTCCCAACGCGTTCTTCCCGCTGCCCGTGGCGCTGGGTGCGATCGACCGGCGCATGGCGGCGGCGGGCATCACCACGGCCTATCATGGCATCAGCTTTGCCGAGGGCGAATTGGGCGTGCGCGACGTGGATTTCGCGGAAACCCTTGCCCGCGCGCTGCATGGCTTTATCGGCGCGGTCGATCACCGTGTGCATATCCGTTACGAAGTGACCGATGCCGGGTCCGAGGCGCGAGTAATGCGGCTTCTGAACGAGCGCGTGGCTGCGCTGTTGTCCTTCATGGATCACACGCCGGGGCAGGGCCAGTTCAAGGATGCCGCCGCCTATGGGGCGTATCTGTCACGCGTTTATGCGCAAAGCGCGGGCCAGATCGCTGAGAAGATCAGCGCGAAAAAGGCTCAGGCCGCGCATGTGGCTGACCGCATGACCCGGCTGGCGGCACTGGCGCGGGCGCAGGGAGTGGCGTTGGCGGGCCATGACGACGAGGGCGCCGAGCGAGTAGGTTTCATGGCCGGGCTGGGGGCCACGATCAGCGAATTCCCTCTGGATATGGCTACCGCGCATGCAGGCCGCGACGCGGGGCTGGTCACGCTATTCGGCGCGCCCAATGTGCTGCGCGGGCGCTCGCAATCGGGTGCCTTGTCCGCGCGCGACGCGATTGCGGCAGGTGTCGCGGGCGCGCTGTGTTCGGATTACGCACCGCAAGCCATGTTGCCTGCATTGGGCGTGCTGACCGGCGATCTGGGGATGGATTGGCCACAGGCAATGGCGCTCATGGCGGCTGGCCCGGCCCGCGCGGCCTCGCTTTCTGACCGGGGCGCGATCGCCCCCGGTCTGCGCGCCGACCTGATCCGCGTGCGCGCGGATGGCGCGGCCCTGTCCGTCGCGGCCACTTGGGTTGCGGGGCTTCAGGTCTATGGATTTGGCGCCGCCCCGATGCCCGCAGTGGCCGCGCAATGACCGGGCAGCTGTGGTTCGTCGTGGGCCCCTCCGGCGCGGGCAAGGACACGGTTCTTGCGGGGCTGGCCGCAGGGCTGAGCCACGCACCGATCCCCCGCCTCGCCTCTGAGCCGGTCTCGAAGGCGTTCAGAT
>CAZTUG010000144.1:0-5251 GCA_964615955.1 uncultured Roseicyclus sp. | reverse complement strand
CCAGGGCAGGATGCCCTCGTGGAATTCCGTCACCTGCTTGCCGTCGAGCAGTTTGATCGCGTCCTTGCCGATCAGGTCGATCCGGCTGATGTGGCTGTCGAGGTTCACGCGGACCGTGGGCCAGTTCAAGCGCGCGCCGACCTGTTCGATATGGGTCGATTTGCCGGTGCCATGATAGCCCTGCACCATCACGCGGCGGTTCCACCCGAAGCCAGCAAGGATCGCCAACGTGGTGTCGGGGTCGAACTTGTAGGTGCTGTCGACCTCGGGAACACGGTCGGATCGCTGAGGAAAGCCCTTCACCTTCATATCGGTGTCGATGCCGAATACATCGCGGACCGAGAAGTCCTCGGTCGGTTTCGCATCGATGTTCAAGCTGCTTTCGGCCATGGTGCCCTCAGAGGTCGGAAATTCCAATCGTGTCGTGGTGCAACATATCGCGGGGGGCTGCAAGGGGAAGGCCACATCGGATCGGGGCATGTTTTGCGGCTGGTAAGTCTGGGCGCTCCGTGCTGAATTGTGGCCATGACGACAGCCCGGGATCTTGAGGATTTGATGGCGCGCATTCAGATGCGCGACCGCGCTGCGTTCTCTGCCCTCTACTCGGCCACTTCGGCGAAACTATTCGGCATCTGTCTGCGTGTGTTGAAGGACCATGCACTGGCAGAGGATGTGTTGCAGGTGGTTTACGTGAAGGTCTGGAACAAGGCGGATCGGTATCAGGTCACGGGGCACAGTCCGATGACGTGGCTGATCACGATCGCGCGCAATGCGGCGATCGATCGGCTGCGCGCCTCCGGACCCGCGACGGTGGATGTCGATGACGTGCTGACGCTTGCCGCACCCGGCCCGACGCCGGAACAGGCCGCCGTGGCAGCGGGCGAAGCGCGCCGGATCGTGGATTGCCTGGCCGAGCTGGAAGCTGACCGCGCGGCCGCCGTGCGCGGTGTTTATCTTGAGGGCCAGTCCTACCAAGACCTGGCCGAGCGATATTCGGTGCCGCTCAACACCATGAAAACCTGGCTGCGCCGCAGCCTCATCAGCTTGAGGGAGTGCCTGTCGTCGTGACCGACCGGACTGACATTTCGTCCGACCCTACGGGGGAGGCCGCCGAATACGTGCTCGGCCTGCTGGACGCGGATGACCGGCGGGCGTTTGAGGCGCGTCTACGATCGGAGCCAGCCTTGGCGGCCGAGGTACGTGCATGGCAGGGCTATTTCGCGACCATGGCAGAGGTCGAAGTCGATGACGTGGCGCCACCGGCCTCGGTGCGGCGTGCCGTGGAGGCCGCGCTGTTCGGGCCCGAAGCGTCGGCCGGACAGTCGATTTGGAACCGGGTCGCGTTCTGGCGCGGCTTGTCACTGGCCACGACGATCATGGCGGCGGTGGCCGTGGGCTTCGCGATCGTTCCTGACATCCGGCCTCCCGATCCGGGCCAGGTGCCCGAGGTGCCGGACGAGACCGGGATTCCGCCCGGCATGCTGTTGATGACCCATCTCGTGCCGATCGACGGATCGGGCCTTGGTCTCGCGGTCACGCGGGAGCCGTCGGGTGTGTTGCAGGTGCGCCGCGTAGCGGGCGGCGCGGGCGATGGCCGCGCGCGGGAACTGTGGCTTATTGCGGGTGAGCGCGCGCCGATATCGCTGGGTCTTTTGGGTGACGAGGCGCTGACGACCCTCAGGCCCGACGACGAGGTCGCGCAATTGTTCACGGTTGGTGCGTCGCTTGCGATCTCCGATGAGCCTCCGGGCGGGTCGCCCACCGGTGCGCCGACAGGCGCCATCCTGGCACTCGGGACCCTTGTTGCGCTCTGACCGCTTCGGCAAGGTGATCAAGACAGTCATCGTTTTCGATGTTCCGAGATATTTTTCGACCCGCGCCGAAAGTTTTTTCACGAATTCTGAAACTCCCGCCTGCCAGCCCCCGTGGTTGAGTGCATGCCCGGCAAGCAACCGGGCCGTCAACCAAACGGGAGCTACCATGACTTTCACGAAAAAAGCCGCCTTGCTGACCGCCGCCGCCACTTTCTGTGCAACAGCGGGCCATGCACAAAGCAACCCCACCGTGGGTGGCGCGCCGATGCTGGCGGAGCAAACCATTGTTCAGAACGCATCGAATTCGCCCATTCACACCACGCTGGTCGCCGCTGTGGTCGAGGCGGGTCTGGTCGAGACCCTGTCCGGCCCCGGTCCCTTCACCGTGTTCGCGCCGACCGATGCGGCTTTCGCTGACCTGCCCGCAGGCTCGGTCGAGGCGCTGCTTGAACCGCAGAATGCCAACCGGCTGGCCCAGATCCTGACTTGCCACGTCGTCGCGGCCGAGGCGTTTTCGACCGACATCATGGGCATGATCGCTGCCGATGGCGGCAGCCATGCCGTGACAACCGTGGGCGGATGCGTATTCAACGTCTCTTCGTCCGGTGGGCAGATCATGATCGAGGACGAGCAGGGCCGTATGGCGACAGTGACGATCGCTGATGTCGATCAGTCCAATGGCGTGATCCATGTGATCGACACCGTCCTGTTGCCGACCGGCTGAGGGCATCGGAAGGTTTGATCGGTTCGATCGGGGGCAGCGGTCGATCAATCCGGAGGGGCGGGCATTGCCTTGGCCCCTCCACCGCTTCTGGCAGACACCCATCAACGAGACGCGGTCGACCGGTTGCTTCCCCCTGGAAACTTCAACTTCCGTGTCGAGGCGCCCAAGGGAAATGGCCGGACTGAATGGCTCGGCCTTTTCTTTTTGGCAGCATCGTTGCGCCAGTGCAGCCCTGCACGATCAGGGGGGTCAGTTCCAGCAACTGACCCTGACTGTGATATCGGCGGCTTCGCGGCTCAGGTTCTCGCGGTTCATGGGTTGTGCGGGCTGTGCCAGCGTCACGCTGACCCCGGCCTGCTGCAAGACCGTCACGAGTTGATCTGCCCGCAGCGCCAGCGTCACGTCCGACGGCAAGGTGCGATTGCCGACCGTTCCCGGCAGAACCATGCCGATGACATTGCCCGACAGGTCGAGCACCGGGCCGCCAGCCTCGGTATCCTGCGTTTCGACGTCGAGGCGTTGCACGGTTTCTTCCCCGTTCAGCCCGCGCAATTCCGCCAGACGGCCAAACGTGGTGGCGGCCGAGGAAAGCGCGCCGCCGAACGGATAACCGGCCACTGCGATATCCGTGCGCAATCGTGCGGGATCGGAAGCCAACCGCGCAAAACCAAGCGGGGCCAGCTGCTGGTTCGGCGTCAGGATCGCGATGCCAAGCGTGTCGTCCCGGAACGCCACGGTCGCGTCATAGGAATTGTCTATCAGAACCTGCCGACATTGGCCGATCACTTCCGTCGTGGTCAGCACTGTGCCGCGCGCATCGAGGAAGAAGCCACTGCGGATCAGGTCCGGACGGCGCACCGTCAGGCCCGAGACCATGTCGATGGACTCGTCCAGCCCCTCCGGCACGGCGGCCGGGTCGAGCGCGCCATCGACGGCTTGGAAGCTCGCCTGCATCAGCGGCAGGACCCGTTCCATCAATTCGTCCTGTTCGGGCGGCCAGATCAGGGTGAAGCCCTTGACCGCCGCTCCGACAAGCCGTGCCTCGGTATGGCTGCGCAGGGTCGTGTTCTGGCCGGTCAACAGGAAGCTGTCGCCCTGCCGCTGGCGCTCGCCCTCCAACGGCACGATGTCGAGGGTTTGCATGATCTCGTAGAGCCCGAACAGGGTCGCGCGGTCGCCGGGTTGAGAGATGAGAAGCACGCGCACCCCGCTGTCGTTGCGGCTGTCATATTGCGCGAAGGGGAAGTTGTAACTGTCGAACTGGACCAGCGCCATCGGCAGGTCGATCTGGATGCCCGCCTGCGCATCAAGGGTCGGCTGCATGCCCATCTGCGCCAGTTCGGACTCGACTTCGCCCAGAAGCTGCGCCCGCTGTCGGGTGGTCAGGACGCCCGTCGGCTCGAACCCTCGGGCCGTCTGGTAAGCCTGCATCGCGGCCCGGGTGCCGGGACCGAAGTCGCCATCGATGATGGACGTGTAGAACCCGAAATACTGCATCGCGATCTGCAGGGCATCGCGCTCTTCCCGGGTCAACTGCGCCTCGGATTGGCGGGCTTCCTGCAAGGTCTCGTCCAGAACGGGGACGGGGGCAGGTGCAGGCGCGACATCCTCGATGACGGTTTCCACTATGCCGCCATCCGTGACCGCAGAAGCGACACCGCCGCCCTGAAGCACATTCGCGCCGACAGGGTAGAACTGGTTGGCATAAAGGTCACCCTCCTCGAGGAAGCTGTCGCGGGGGATCAGGCCCTGGGCCAGCAACTGTTGCAGCGCGAGGCGTCCCAGATCGGGATCGTAGGGACCGAGGGCAACGGCATAAAGACCCGTGGTCGCACGGAACCCGTTCACATTCTCCACCAACTGCGCATAGGCGCGCACGCGGGCTTCAGCGGTGGCGAGGTCGGGATGCGCTTCGATCTGCAAAAAGACGCGGTCCTGAGCCTGCGCGCCCCGGGGGAAAAGCAGCCCAAGGGTTGCAACAAGGGTAAGGGTCAGAAGCCCTCGCAAAATCTGCATCGACATGGGGGTCACAAAATCCTGTTCAACGTTATCTGCGGTTTGCCATCGGGTCCGCCGCGCAGGCGACCCGATCATCGGCGCGACATTATAAGGGGTTGCGGGCGATTGCACCCTCAAACACCATAGTTTTCTTCCGTGGCGTGACCGAGATGTGCCAGCTTCCGGCAAAGCGCCTTTGTTGACCCTGCCGCACGCCCCGTCTAGTCATCCGCCAAACCCCGAGAAGTCCGGAGCCCCTGCATGGCCGAGCCGTCCCAACCGCGATCGTTTCAGGAGATCATCCTGCGCCTGCAAGCCTATTGGGCGGCCAAGGGTTGCGCGATCCTGCAACCCTATGACATGGAGGTTGGTGCCGGCACGTTCCATCCGGCGACCACGCTGCGTTCGCTTGGCACGACGCCATGGGCCGCCGCGTATGTGCAGCCGTCGCGCCGCCCCACCGATGGGCGCTATGGCGAGAACCCCAATCGCCTTCAGCACTACTATCAATACCAAGTGCTCATCAAACCCTCCCCGCCCGATTTGCAGGACCTCTATATCGGCTCGCTCCGCGCCATCGGCATCGATACCGATGTCCACGATATCCGTTTCGTGGAGGACGACTGGGAAAGCCCGACGCTCGGTGCATGGGGTCTGGGGTGGGAAGTGTGGTGCGACGGCATGGAGGTCAGCCAGTTCACCTATTTCCAGCAGG
>CAZTUG010000143.1:1965-5255 GCA_964615955.1 uncultured Roseicyclus sp. | reverse complement strand
GGGGGGGGGGGGGGGGGGGGGGGGGGGGTGGGTGGGAAGGCCTCCAGCCCCGGCCCGCCATCCCGGCCTGCCATCCCGGTCCCTGCCCCCCCTGCCTGCCCCCTGCCTGCCCCCTGCCCTGCCCCCTTCCCCGACCGGGCCAAACCCGCTACCGCTGGGCCATGGTTCTGACCGTCCATGACCTCGCCTGCGCCCGCGGGCCCGCGCAAGTCCTCGCTGGCGTGTCCTTCTCCCTCGCCGAGGGCGAGGCGCTGATCCTGCGCGGCCCCAACGGCGCGGGCAAGACGACGCTCCTGCGCACGCTCGCGGGCCTGACCCCGCCCCTGTCGGGCACCGTCACCCATGCCCAGGGCGCGCTGGCCTATGGCGGCCACGCCGATGGCCTCAAGGCGCAACTGACCGTGGCCGAGAACCTCGCGTTCTGGGCGCGCATCTTCGGCACCCACGACATCGCCCCCGCCCTCGATGCCTACGCGCTGGACGATCTGGCGGACCGCCCGGCGGGCGAGCTGTCCGCGGGCCAGAAGCGCCGCCTGTCGCTGGCGCGGCTGCTGGTGACCGGGCGGCCGATCTGGTGCCTGGACGAGCCGACGGTTTCGCTCGACACCGAGAACACGGGCCGTTTCGCCGCCGCCGTGCAGGCGCACCTTGCCACGGGCGGCGCGGCGCTGCTGGCGACCCATATCGAGCTTGGCCTGCCATCGGCGCGCTGCCTCGACATCACGCCGTTCATGGCCCGGGGCCTGCCCGCCTCGGACCCCTTCGCGGACGATCCCTTTGCCGGTGCGCTGCCATGATGGGCCTGCTGAAACGCGACCTGTCGCTGGCGCTCCGGGCGGGCGGCGGCTTCGGCCTCGCGCTGGCCTTCTTCCTGATCTTCGTGGCGCTTGTCCCCTTCGGCATCGGGCCGGAAACGGGGCGGTTGTCGGACATCGCGGCGGGCCTGCTGTGGCTGGGCGCGCTGCTGGCCTGCCTGCTGTCGCTGGACCGGATCTTCCAGCTGGACTGGGAGGACGGGACGTTGGACCTGATCGCCACCTCGCCGTTGCCGCTGGAGGCCGCAAGCGGGCTGAAGGCGCTGGCCCATTGGCTGACGACGGGCCTGCCGCTGGTGGCCGCCGCCCCCGTCCTCGGGCTGATGCTGAACCTGCCGCCCGCGGCCTTTCCGTGGCTGATCGCCTCGCTGCTGGCGGGCACCCCGGCGCTGTCGGTGATCGGCACCTTCGGCGCGGCGCTGACCGTGGGGATCAAGCGCGGCGGGCTGCTGCTGTCGCTGCTGGTGCTGCCGCTCTACGTGCCGACGCTGATCCTTGGCGCGCTGACGGCCACGCGCGGGGCACAGGGGCTGGACGCCACCACGCCGCTGCTGCTGACTGCGGGCATCACCCTTGGCGCGGCGGCCGTGCTGCCCTTCGCCGCCGCCGCCGCCCTCCGCGTCAATCTGCGCTAGCTTTGCGCCAGAACGCCCCATTGTGAGCGTCAGGCGCCACGCATAAGGTCCGCCCGAATGGTTTCGATCTGGGAATATGCGAACCCGCGACGGTTCATGGCGACATCCGGCGCAGTGCTGCCCTGGGTGGCCGCGATCGCGGCCCTGAGCCTGATCGGCGGGCTGGTCTGGGGCTTCTTCTTCACGCCCGACGATTTCCGCCAGGGCGCCACCGTCAAGATCATCTATGTCCACGTGCCCGCCGCCATCATGGCGGTGAATGCCTGGCTGATGATGCTGGTCGCCTCGCTGATCTGGGTGATCCGTCGCCACCATGTCAGCGCGCTGGCGGCCAAGGCCGCCGCCCCCGTCGGCATGATCTTCACCCTCATCGCGCTGTTCACGGGTGCTGTCTGGGGCCAACCGATGTGGGGCACGTGGTGGGAATGGGACCCGCGCCTGACGTCCTTCCTGATCCTGTTCCTGTTCTATCTCGGCTACATGGCCCTGTGGGAGGCGATCGACAATCCCGACCAGGCCGCCGACCTGACCGCCGTGCTCTGCCTTGTCGGATCGGTCTTCGCGCTGATCTCGCGCTATGCGCTGGTGTTCTGGAACCAGGGCCTGCACCAGGGCACCACGGTCAGCACCGTGGGGGTCGGCGTGGCGCGGAACGAGGGCGTGGCGGATGTGTTCCTCTACCCGTTGATGGTGTCGCTGGCGGGATTCGCGTTCCTGTTCCTCGCGCTGGTGCTCTACCGCACAAGGACCGAGATCCGGGCCCGCCGCGTCAAGGCGCTGATCGCGCAGGAACGGATGGCCTGATGGTGGATCTGGGGCAATACGCGGTGCCGGTCCTGTCGGCCTATGGCGGCACGATCGTCCTGCTGGTCGGGCTGGTGGGCGCGTCGGTCTGGCAGGCGCGCCGCGTGGCGCGGCGGCTGGACGCGATCGAGGCGCGGCGCGGCGGCAGCGGCGGCGGCAGAACCGGCGGCAAAACCGGCGGCAAAACCGGCGCCAGAACCGGCGCCAGAACCGGCGACAAAACCGGCGACCGCGCGGCGAGGGCGAAATGAGACTGAACCTGTTGATGATCCTGCCCCTGGCGCTGTCCGCCGGTTTCTTTGGCATCGCCGGCTGGCAACTGGCCAACAACACCGATGCGCTGAACACCGGCGTCGATACGCAATCCCTGCCCTCGGCGCAGCAGGGCCAGCCCGCGCCGCCGCTCGACCTCGCGCAGTTGCCCGGCACGCCGCTTCTGACCCGCGCCGCGCTGGAGGGGGAGGAACTGGTGATCCTGAACTTCTTCGCCTCCTGGTGCCCGCCCTGCCGGGCCGAGCATCCGACCCTGACCGCGCTGGCCGAGGCCGGTGTGCCGCTTTACGGCGTCAATTACCGCGACCGCGAGGGGCAGGCGCTGGCCTTCCTGGGCGAGCTTGGCAATCCCTACGACCTGATCGGCACCGATCCCGAGGCGCGCAATGGCCGGGACTGGGGCGTGGTCGCCATGCCGGAAACCTTTTTCATCAATGCCGAAGGGCTCGTGGTCCTGCATTTCCGTGGCCCCATCGTGCGCCGGTCACTCGACAACCAGGTGCGCCCCGCGCTGGAGGCGGCGGGCTATGCCCTGCCGGATCTGCCCGCGCTTCCGGGTGCGGAAACCAACTAGCCCCCGCGCGCTCCCGGGCGGTTTTCGTCCCGCCCATCGCGCCTGCCCGAAACGCCTGGCCGCGCGCAGCCTGCGCAGAGCGCCCGCTTGAAAGCCCCGCGACGCGTCCCGCGCCCTGCCCACCACCGCGCCCGCGCCATCCCCGGCGCCCCGCGCCCGCGCCATCCCCGGTGCAGCGCGCCCCGCGCC
>CAZTUG010000143.1:0-1865 GCA_964615955.1 uncultured Roseicyclus sp. | reverse complement strand
CCCGCGCCATCCCCGGCGTCCCGCGTTCCGGGCACCGCGCTGCGGGCGGCCACCTGCGCGGCCGACACCCACGCCCGGCGGCCGGCTCGGGCGGGCGTCAAGCGGCAACCATCATCAATAGATGTAGCGGATCTGGTCCGACCAGTAGCGTTCGATCCGCTTGAGCGAGTGGTTCAACCGGTCCACGCCGTCGGTGTTCAGGACGCCCTGCTTTTCAAGCCCTTCCGCATGGCGTTCGAACAGACCGTCCACGGTGGCGCGCACATCGCGGCCCTTCTGCGTCAGGCGCACCCGGACAGATCGGCGGTCCACCTCGCAGCGCTGGTGGTGCATGTAGCCCATGTCGACCAGCTTCTTGAGGTTGTAGCTGACATTGGAGCCCTGGTAATAGCCGCGCGACTTCAGTTCGCCCGCCGTCACCTCGTTATCGCCGATATTGAACAGCAACAGCGCCTGGACGGCGTTGATATCCAGCACCCCCAACCGTTCGAATTCGTCCTTGATGACATCGAGGAGCAAACGATGCAGGCGCTCCACCATGGCGAGGGATTCCAGATAGCCCGCCAGAAACCCGGTTTGGGTCGGCGAGGCAAGGGGCGCATGCATACTCATGATTTTCGGCTCCGCAATCACTGCTTTCGACAGAGATTCGGGGAAAAACGGAAAAATTCCGTTAAGTCGAAAAAATCGACGAAAATCAGGCGCCTCGGCCCAGGGTCGGCACCATGTCCGCCGCCAGTCGCGCGATCATCGGGGCAAGACTGGCGGGCGCATCCCCCTGCCCGGACACCCAGGCGTAAAGGTCGTGATCGGCCTCGGCCATGACCGCCTCGAAGGCATCGAGCGTCGCGTCGTCGGCCTCGGACAGGTAGCGATCGGCCCAGCCGCCCAGGATCAGGTCCATCTCCTTGATCCCGCGGTGCCACGCCCGCAGGCGCAGCCGCTTCAACCGGTTCTCGCGCCGCTCGTTCATACCGCCCCCAGAACCGAACGCAGGCGCTTTTCCAGCCGCCCCATGCGTTCGACCAACTGCGCCTGTTCCTGGCGGATCGCGCGCAGGTCGATCAGGCATTTCTCCAGGTCCTCGTCGATCTGCTCGGTCGGTCCGGTCGGTCCGTCGCCCTGCCCCGACAGCAACCACATCAGCGACACCCCCAGCAGCCCCGCCAGCATGCCTGCCCGGTTGGCGCGCGGCTCGGACTGGTCGTTTTCCCACGCCCGGATCGTCTTGAGCTTGACCCCGATGCGCCGGGCCAGTTCGGCCTGGCTCATCCCCGCCGCCTCGCGCGCGCCGGTGATGCGATCGCCGAAGGTGGCGGTGTCGGCATCGAACCAGCCGGGTTCGGATATCGGTGCATCGTCCATTGCAATTGTCTCCGTCAGAGGTTGAACGCGTGCTTTCGCAGACGTATGGAGGTGTCGCTTATATAGGGCATGATCCGGCCCTCCCACCCATAAAGGACGCGACACGATGCCCTTCCTTTCCGACACGCTCGCCCGTGTGAAGCCCTCGCCCACCATCGCCGTCTCCAACCTCGCGGCCGAGCTGAAGCGCCAGGGCAAGGACGTGATCGGCCTCGGCGCCGGAGAGCCGGACTTCGACACCCCCCAGAACATCAAGGACGCCGCCATCGCCGCGATCAATGCGGGCAAGACCAAATATACCGCCGTCGACGGCATCCCGGAACTGAAACAGGCGATCTGCGCCAAGTTCCAGCGCGACAACGGCCTTGATTACACGCCTGCGCAGGTCACCGTCGGCACCGGCGGCAAGCAGATCCTCTACAACGCGCTGGTCGCCACCCTGAATGCCGGCGACGAGGTCATCATCCCCGCGCCCTACTGGGTGAGCTACCCCGACATGA
>CAZTUG010000142.1:0-5306 GCA_964615955.1 uncultured Roseicyclus sp. | reverse complement strand
TTCTGGACCTGGTTGACGATGCGGCGGAATTCGCTGATGTCGAGGCCGACATACTGGCCGACCTGCGCCATGTCGCCGCGCAATTCCTCGATCTTGTCGGCGCTCTTTTCCATCAGCGCCTGCCAGCCCCGGCCGGATTTCTCGGCCATGCGCTCCATCCAGTTGGGGTCCAGTTCGGCCCCGCGATATTCCTCGATGAATTCGCGGCGGTTGATCCGCGCCTGGTCGGCCAGCTTCACCATGGCGCTGTCGATGGACATGATGCGGCGATTGATGCCGTAAAGCTGATCGACCAGCGCTTCGATACGATTGTTGTGCAGGTGCAATTCGTTGACCAGCAGCACGATCTCCGAGCGCAGGACCTGATACGCGCCCTCGGCATCGGCCGAGAAGCTGCCATCCTCGTTCAGGGTCGCGGAAATCCGGCTGTCCTGCATCTCGGCCAGCTTGATGTAATGGTTCGCGATCTCGTCCAGCGTTGCCAGAACCTGCGGCTTCAGCGCGGCTTCCATGGCCGCCAGGCTCATGTTGGCTTGCTCGTCCTCGTCGTCCTCGTCGTCCTCGACCTTGGCGATGGGGTTGCCGTCGGCGTCAAGCTCTTCCTTCGGCTCGGCCTTGTCGGCGGGGGTGGTGGCGGCGGCGGCAGCGGCTGTGGGGGTGTTGGAACCGGGCTGCACCACCGGCGTGTCGTCCTCTTCGCCCAATTGCTGTCCGAACGTGGCGTCAAGGTAGATCACGTCGCGCAGCAAGATGTCCTCGTCCAGAAGCTCGTCGCGCCAGATCGTGATGGCCTGGAAGGTCAGCGGGCTTTCGCAAAGCCCCGCGATCATGGTGTTGCGCCCGGCCTCGATCCGCTTGGCGATGGCGATCTCGCCCTCGCGCGACAGCAACTCCACGCTGCCCATTTCGCGCAGGTACATGCGCACCGGGTCGTCGGTGCGGTCGAGCTTCTCGGTCTCCGTCGCCGAGACGGCCACCTCGCGCGAGCCGGAGGTTTCGACCACGGCAGTGCCGGACTTGCCGTCCTCGCCGTCTTCGCCCTCTTCTTCCTCGATGATGTTGATGCCCATCTCCGACAGCATCGACATCACATCCTCGATCTGTTCCGAGCTGACCTGCTCGGGCGGCAGCACCGTGTTCAGCTGTTCATAGGTGATGTAGCCCCGCGCCCGCGCATCCGCGATCATCTTCTTGACGGCGGCCTGGCTCATGTCGAGGCCAATGTCCTGTTCTTCCCCGTCGGGTTTGCGATCGTCGGTGTCTTTGGCCATGCGGTCTACCCCTTGAGGCTTGGAGCGATTCGGTCGAGTCGCTTCATTGCGTATGCAAACAGATCATAGGGCGAATCACTGATTCGCACAGACCTACTTCCTTGTTTTCTTGCCTTGCCCTGCGGTCGAGAGCAACCTGTGGAACTCGGCCCGTGCATCGGCGGTCTCGCCGAACAGGTCGGCATCCTCGGTGCTCTTGGGACCCTGCAGCGCATGCTTGCCGCGCACGGCCTCGCTCAGGCGGAAGGACAGCGTCGCATCCTCCCCGTCCTCCGCCAGCTCTCCCATGTCCTGCGTCGCCTCGGCCAATTCCTCTTCGATGGCACGCGCTGCGGCATGGGTGGCGAATTCTTCCGCCAGACAATCGGCGGCGCGCGCGGGATCGCCGTCGCCGATCAGGAAGGGCGTGATTGCCAAGTGGGACAGGCTCAGCAACCTTTCAAGGGCCGGGGCGGCGGGCGAGGCGGAAATTTCGTCCAGAAGGGCGCCTGCGTCCCGGGTCGTGGAGCGCAGCAGATGCGCGGCAAGGGCGGCATGGCCCGGATCGCGCGGGCGCAGCCGGTCCAGGTCCATCTCGAAGGCGTCGATCAGGTCGGGGAACCGGATGCAGGTGGCCAGGATCAGGCCGGTGCGCAGGGCCTCGCCGCCCAAGGCCGCCACCTTGGCGCGGGTTTCGGCCAGCGGCGCCTGCGCCTCGGCAAAGCCGCGCGCCTGCCAGCCCGTCGCGCCGCGCCCCTTCCAGTCGCCGCGCCCCTTCCAGTCGCCGCGCGGTTGCCAGGCCCGCGCGGGCGGGCGGAACAGGGCGCGCCGCATCTCGGCGATGGCGTCGCCGTAGTGGCGCCGCAGGCCGGGATCGGCGATCTGCCCGATCGCGGCGCGCAACCGCCGGTCCAAGGCCGTGCGCCGTTCCGGGCTGTCGAAGACCTGCCCCTCCGTCTCGCGCTGCCACAGCAGGTTGACCATCGGCACGGCGCCGTCCAGCAGGGCCCGCATCGCGCCCGCCCCTTGCGCCTTCAACAGGTCGTCGGGGTCCTGTCCCTCGGGCAGCACCACGAAGCGAAGCGACTTGCCCCCCTCCAGCAGCGGCAGGGCCAAATCCACCAGCCGCATCGCGGCCTGAAGGCCCGCGCGGTCGCCGTCCAGCGCCACGACCGGTTCGTCCGAGATGCGCCACAACAGGCGCAACTGGTCGGCGGTGATCGCGGTGCCAAGCGGGGCCACGGCGGCCTCGAACCCGGCCTTGACCAGCGCGATCACGTCCATGTAGCCCTCGGCCACGATCAACGGGTTGCCCTTGCCGGCCGCCTCCCGCGCGGGGCCATGGTTGTAGAGCGCGCGGCCCTTGTCGAACAGCGGCGTTTCGCGGGAATTCAGATACTTGGCGCGGGCATCCGCCGCCATCGCGCGCCCGCCGAAACCGATGCAGCGCCCGCGCGCGTCGCGGATCGGGAACATGATCCGGTCGCGGAAGGCGTCATAGGGCGCGCCGCCATCGTCGGGGCGCGACGCGATGCCCGCCTCGATCAGGTGATCCTCGCGCAGGCCCTTGGCCAGCAGCGCCGCATAGGCGCCGTTGCGGCCGCCCGGCGCGAAGCCGATCTCGAACCGGTCAAGCGTCGCCTGGTCCAGCCCGCGCCGCGCCAGGTAATCGCGCGCCTCCGCCGCGCCTTGGGTCTTCAGTTGCAGGCGGAAATGCGCCACCGCCGCTTCCGTGACCTTGGCCAGTTCCGCGCCGCGATCCGCCTTTTCCTGCGCCCTCGGGTCGCGTTCCGGCATCGTCAGGCCCGCCTCGCGCGCCAGAATCTCGACGGCTTCCATGAAGCCCACATTCTCGGTTTCCTGCACGAAGCTGATCATGTCGCCCTTCGCGTGGCAGCCGAAGCAGTAATAGAAGCCCTTGCGGTCCTCCACGTGGAAGCTGGCGGTCTTTTCCTGGTGGAACGGGCAGGGCGCCCACATGTCGCCCTTGGCCTGGTTGGACTTGCGATTGTCCCACAGCACCTTGCGGCCCACGACCTGCGCGAGGGAGGTGCGGTTTCTCAACTCGTCAAGGAATCCGGGGGGCAGGGACATGGCGCCAATATCGGCCTGCGAGCGGGCCGTGTCCAGCCGTGCCGACACCGTCCCGGTCAATCCGGCGGGGGGCCGCGCCGCGCACCACAATTGGCACATAATCCCGTCCTTCGAATGCCCGAATGGGATGCGATGCCGGGGCCATGATGAACCCTCTGCCCTCACGACTCAGGCGCTTTGCCTCGGATGACAGCGGCACGATCGCGGTCACCCGCATGTTCATGATCGCCGCCGCCCTGTCGATCGGCCTGATCGTGGTGGGCGTGTTCGCCTTCGGCGCCGGGGCCACGCCCGAGCAGGGCCCGACACCCCAGGCCGCGGCCGAGGCCGCTTTCCGCGCCGCCAATTTCGGGCGCGACCGCGCCACGGTTCTGGCCGAGGGGCCGCGCCAATATCTCACCCCCCGCGAGATGCGCTCCCGCTACCTGATCTTCAGCGATCCGCGCCAGACCTCGGACGCGGAATTGCGCTCGGCCCATCGCACCTGGGTGCGCCGCACCAACGACCACGCCTATTCGCAGCCCGGCCGGGCCGCCGATATGGTGCGGCTCCTCGAACAGGCGCTGGACGCACGCGCGCTGACGCCGCATTCGGGGTTCTGAGGCTTTCGGACTCGGGCGCTCCGGGCAGATCGTCAGCCCGTCAGCCCGTCAGCCCGTCAGGGCGCGGCGCGCCGCCACCATCTCCATCGCGCGGGCGATCTCGTGGACGGCCGATGCGGCCATCGAGCGGAACACCATGATCTCGAACCGTTCGGCCCCCGCGCCAGCCCCCGCGCCAGCCCCCGCGCGCACCCCTGTCCGCGTGAGGCTGCACGCCATGTGCCCCAGTTGCGTGCGCGCCGTCGCCCCCTCGCCGAAGGCCGCCGCCCTCAGGTCCACCGGCACCAGCCGCGCCAGAACCGCCTCCGCATCCGCGCCCTCCAACGCCATCCGCGCCCATGCGCTGGTGTGATCCACCTGCGCCGCGCCGTCGATCGGCGTCAGGTCCGGCCCGATCACGAAGGCCTGCCCCGGCCCGGCCCAGACCACGCGCCCCCCCGCCGCCGCAAGCGATTGCCCCGCCTCCGGCAGCCCGGCCCCGACCTGAGCGGCCAGCGCGGCCGAAACCTCTGCCGCCTTGCCCGCCAGGGGCGCCAGCCATGTCACCGCCCCCGCCTCGATGCCCGACAGGGTCACGGTGCCGAAGGTTACCGGCACCAGCGCCCCGAAGGCGTCTTTCGCTGTCAGTCTAGCCATTGTAATCCCCCCTGGCGCGCCGCCCCTCGGGATCGAAGAACACCGGATCGCAGATTTCCACCGCCGTCGTCACGCCGCGCAGGTGATCGACCATCTTCATGTGATGGCCCACCCGGTCTGGTCCGCCCTTCAGGAACCCCAGGCCGATGAAATGCCCCAGCGTCGGCGACCACGCGACGGAGGTGACATAGCCCATGTCGTTCACCCGCGTGGCCTCCGCATCGCTGTCGAACAGATGCGCCCCGGCGGTCAGTTCGCCGCCCGCCTCCACCGGTTTCAACCCGATCAGGCGTTCCCGATCCGGTTCCAGCAAGCCGGGGCGGGTGGCCGCCGCCTTGCCGATGAAGTCCTTCTTGCCCGACAGCATCCCCTGCATGCCGATATCAAACGCCGTGACGCGGCCATGGATCTCGGAATGGGTGATGAAGCCCTTTTCCAGCCGCAGCACGTTCAGCGCCTCAAGGCCATAGGCACAGCCCCCCAGCGCCTCGGCCCGCGCCACCAGATCGCGGTAGAGCGCATCGCCATAGGCCGATGGCACCGCCACCTCATAGGCCTCCTCGCCCGAGAAGCTGATCCGGAAAAGCCGCCCCGCGACGCCATGCACCGCGACCTTGCCGCAGGCCATGAAGGGGAAGCTTTCGTTGTCGATCGGTTCGTCCTTGGCCCCGTCCTTGGCCCCGTCCTTGGCCCCGTCCTTGGCCCCGTCCTTGGCCCCGTCCTT
>CAZTUG010000141.1:0-5374 GCA_964615955.1 uncultured Roseicyclus sp. | reverse complement strand
GCTAGCCCGGATTATTCATAAGGGTCCAGCAAAGCGCGGTTCGGGACGCGCCTCACCGTTGCGCTGAGTGCGCGGTTTCTGGTTCTCGATGACGGCGTTGCGGGTGGACAGGGACGGGCTCGATCGCGGGCGCATGGCCCGCGGTCTCATGGTGGCATGGCAATCGCCCGTTGAGCGAGGCGTGCGAGGCTTGGCTTGTAGGGATAGCTCGACGGCAGCGAGATCTTGATGCGGGTGACGCGCTCGGTGACGCGGGCGGCGATCTTCACGAAGGCGAGACGGAGGGTGTCGAACTGCACGTCTCGCCAGAACGAGGTCTTTGGCGCGAGGCCGCGCATGGCGTGCAGCAGCCAGTAGGCGGCCGTGTGAACGAGAAGCCGGAACTGGTTGGCGCTCGCCCTGGTGCAGGACGTGCGATCGGAAGCAAGGTGCAGCTTGTGGGCCTTGATGAGGTTTTCGGCCTGACCACGAGCGCAGTAGAGATCCTCGTACAGCCAGCGAGGCGCGCCCGCGAGATTGGTGACGATGAAGCGGCTGTCGCTGCCCTGACGGGTGGCCTCGACGCGGGCGATGGCCCGGCGCTCGGCCTTCCAGCTTCTGGCGGCATAGGTGAGATCGGCGAAGTCGCGGACCCTTTCGCCGTCCTCTTCGGCGCGGCGAACGGCCACCGCCTCGGCAAGGCGGGCGACGCGACCGTGGAGCACCCGATTGCCAGCCAGGCCGAAGACGTATCCGACGCGGTTGCGCTCCAGCCAGTCCATGGCCTCGGGCCGCGCGTAGTGACTGTCGCCGCGGATCACGATGTCCACGCGTGGCCAGCGCCGGCGGATTGCGCGTACCACGTGGCGCAAGACGAGAGCGACCTCGGCGCCGCCTGGTGTCTTTCCGGGGCGCAGGATCGCCGCGACGGGCTTTCCCGTCGTCGCCTCGTAGATATGGATCGGCAAGAAGCATCGGCTGTCGTGATGGGCGTTGAAGAGCGCCAGCTGCTGCCCGCCGTGAACCCGGTCGAGTGTGTCGTCGATATCGAGCAGGATGCGCCGCGGCACTTCTTCGAAGCTTGCGCAGAACAGATCGACCATCGCGTCCATCATCCGCTTGCATGCGCTCGCGGTCGGCAGGTTCTCCAGCCGCGACATGGTCGGCTGCGAGCACAGCGGCGCGCCGCTCTCGGGCAGCCGGCCTACGGCCATCTTGAAGGCGGGATCGTCGCGGAGCGCATCGCAGTCGATGCCATCTTCGTAGCCGGCCGCGATCATGAGCGCGCGGAAGCGGATCATCTCGGCGAGGCCGTGTTCGATCCGGGCGGGCGCACGCGGATCCTCAATGCAACGGGCAAGGCGGTCGGCGATGCCGAGCCTCCTCTCGATCTCGGCCAGGAGCATGACGCCGCCGTCCGAGGTCAGTCGCCCGCCGTCGAAATCCACGTGGACGGGCTTGCCGGCGACCGGTGACAGGCCGGGCAGAAACGGGGCATTCTCTCGCATGGTGGGCGCCCAATTCTGTTCGATCGCAGTGATTTGGCCTCAGCAATCAAATCCTACACGATTTCAACGGTCTATGCTGCGCCCACCACCTCGCTTTCCGCACTCTCGTGAATAATCCGGGCTAACAGGCCGCTGAAAAAGGATTTTGAGGAGCAATTCTCGTCGACTTCATCGGTGCGGGACCCGAGCCCGTCTTCTCAGCTCGACGAGAGCGCCCGAAAAATCAGCCTATGCGGGCACGAGCGCTGGACTGGCCGACTTTTTCAGCGGCCTGCTAGGCATCTCAACGGTCGAGGCTCGTGAACCAGCGACGGGTCCGTTCATCCGCGGGAAGCAGCGTTTCGATCCGCAAATCGTCAAGGCTCGCGTCCATGCTCATGCCCACGGTGGCGATCAGCGAAAACAGCCTCAATTCATTTCCATCGATGAGGAACTCGATGGCGAGGACTGGCGCGGGGTACTCTTTCGGACGGTCCGCGATGGCGGAAGCAACACCGGGGAGTTCCTTCAACTCATCCAGAAGGGCCTTTCCCTCGTCATCGTGCGGCCTGCGCGCGACCTCCAGATCCAGAAGCCGGAAGAGGGCGCGCGTGACATCGGGCCAGTTGCGGATGTTGTCTCGCAGCACACCGGGCGAAAACACATCGCGCAGCAGATTGGTTTGGCCAGTGCCTCCTGCGGTCGCGAAAAACCTCTGAGCACTTTCGTTGGCCCGCTGCAGGTTCCAGATGCGGTCGATCGAGACCGCGGGAAAGGGCTCATGGCCCTTCAGGACATGGTCGATGGAGGCGTCCACGGCGTTCCTGACATCCGCACTCCAGCCTGTATTGGCGGCTTGAGGCGCGAACCCCGCGGACATCAGCATGACGTCCTGTTCGGCGGCCGGCATTTCCAGCGCCTCGCAGATCTGTCTGATCGCGTAGCGGCTTGGCTTCGAGCGTCCGGTTTCGAGAAAGCTGACATGGCGTTGCGACAGGCCCGCATCGAGCGCGAGGTCGAGCTGGCTCATCCGTCGCCTTGTTCGCCACGATTTCAGCAGCGGGCCGAACGCATCCTGGGGTCGGTTGATCACGAGTGTCATGCTCCCTCTTCGCGCATAGCCGAGGTCCTTGCCATTACCTAGGGGGTAATTGAGACGCGCGCAGCTCAAGGCTCTGATCGCAGCGAAACATCAACGCGCAAGAGGTGCCTCATGCCAACGTCCACAACCGCCGCCCGAACATTTCTCAAAATGAACGCCGTGTTTTCGCTGCTCACCGCCGTTCCGCTTCTCCTCGCTGCCGGAACGGTCGCACCCGTTCTGTTCGCTGACCCCGCGGATTGGGCCGCTTGGGGCCTGCGCGGCTTGGGCTTGGGTCTTATCGGCTTCGCCGGGCTGGTCTATGCAGTGTCGACCTACAAGTTCGTCTCGAGGGCCATGGTCAACGAGATCGTCGTCCTCGACGTGCTCTGGGTTATCGGCAGCATCGTCCTGATCGCATACTTCGGGCACGTTCTGACGACAAGCGGCACTGTAATCGTTGCGGCGGTTGCCGTGGTGGTCGCGTTCTTCGCGGTTTCCCAGTTCGTTTCGGCCGCCAGGATCAAGAAGCCCATCCCGGTCGCCACGGTGGAAATGCGCGACGGGAAACTCCATGCAACCGTCAAGCGGACCGTGCGTGCACCGACCGAGACGGTCTGGGATGTGATGACCGATCATCCGGCCTACGCGGATGTGGCCGACAACATCTCCAAGGTCGAGGTGCTCTCCGGCGACGGTCTCGGGATGAAGCGGCGGTGCTTTGGTCCCAAGGGTGAAAACTGGCAGGAGACCTGCGACCTCTACGAACCGGGTCACGCCTACGGTTTCCGCGTACACACCGAGGCCGACGATTATCCCTATCCGTTCGCGGAGCTATCCGGGCGCTGGAGTGTTGATACGCATCCTGCGGGATCCGAATTCCACATCGAGATCGTGGCCGCGGTGGAGGGGAATGCGCTCTCCCGATGGCTGTTCGCGACGATGGCCAGACCGCAGTTCAAGACGATTCTCATCGATCTCGCAGAGGCCTGGGCAGAACGCATGGAGCGTGAAGCCGGGAACCAGCAATCGGCGCAGCGCTTGAGCCGTGCAATTTGATGAATTGGCTCGAGGGCAGTCTGATGTCTGATATTCGCTCTTCCCGCGTCCGTCGCACCAACCCGCCTCGCTCGGCGGTGATGCGGCGTGTGGCCGTCGTGATCCTTGGGCTACTCCTGCTCGTGCCAGCCGGTGGCGCTCTTTTTCAGATTGCCGCGGCAACCCACGACAGTATGACCATGCGGCCGCCTGGAACCATCGTCGACATAGGTGGCGCAGGGCTCCATGTTTACTGTAGTGGCCCCGAGGATGCGCCGCCGGTCTTCCTCGAAAGCGGCATGGGCGTGGTCTCCGATGCCTGGAGCCGCGTCCATCAGGATCTTGCGCAGGACCATCGCGTCTGCCGATACGACCGTGCCGGCACAGGCCACAGCGATCCTTTCGATGGCGCCAAGGATGCCGGTGCCGCAGCCGACCGCCTCGTAGCCCTAGCCGACTCGGTCGGCATCGACGGCCCCATGGTCATCGCGGGTCATTCCTATGGCGGCCTCGTCGCACGCGTCTTTACCCATAGATATCCCGAGCGCGTCGCGGCTCTTGTCCTTGTGGATTCCGCGCATGAGGAGATGGGAGAGCGTCTGCCGCCACTCGGGCGCGAGATGGTCGAGGACATCCTGGGCGCGTTCGACACGCTCCGGCTGATGAACCGTTTCGGCGTGTTGCGGATCGTTGGTGCACCCGCACCCTGGATGGACGGTCTGGACAACGAAGCGAGGGCGCACGCCGCCGCGGTGTATGCTAGCGTGAGCCACATGCGCGCGGTCGCGGAGGAGGCCGCGGCCTGGCGGGACGGAACCTCGACCGAACTTGCGCAGGCCATCGACAGCCTCGGCAACTTGCCGATGACGGTGCTCGTGGCCGGCGATTACCCTGACGGATTGGTCGAGCCATGGCGCGCACTTCAACAGGATCTCGCAGGTCTATCGGCCCGGTCCCGGCTTGTTCTCGTGTCCGAGGCAGATCATTTCGGTTTGGCCCAACGGGCCGAGCATGCCCGTCGGGTCGCGGCGGAAATTCGGGCCCTATCCGCGTCTGCCGAGTGATCGCCCATGAGACCAGCGCGGAAACCGCGTCTCTTCTACGGCCGATTTGGCTGGTGCACGGCGGCAATCATCGCTGCCGTGTGTGTGATCGCCCATAGCACCGAGGCGCAGACCCTGTGCTCCCCACGCGGCATAACCGAACCAGGCCGCCTCAACATTTCTGTCAACACAGAGGACTTCGGCCTCGTTCCGCCATGCCGCGCCACTTTGCTGATCTATATAGCTCAAAACACTGAGTTGGGCCGGATTGACGGAAGCCTTCGCGCATTCTCACAAAGCAGCGTCGATGAACGTACGTTGCCGTTTTCTGTTCGCTTGGAGAGGCTGACCGGTGGCCTCTATAGGGCTCAATTACCGCTGCCGATCATCAACACGGCCTGCATCACAACTGCGGTGGAGATGGAAATCTTCCAATGCAGTGAAGCGGGTGGCAAGTCCATCAGCTGTCCAAACATCCGGTTGCTTGGCAGTGACACGTTCGGCCATGTAACGTTGCGCGGAGCCGGGCTCGATATCTGCCTCGACCTCTGAGTTGCACCACCTATGCTTGCGACACCAATTCGGCCAGTTCGTTACACGTCGCGATAGAGCCGATGGACCATTCGAACCTTGCATGATGGTAATAATATCAATCACTTATGGGTGGAGAAGGTTGGATATCAGGCCCATCCCCTCCGCCAATCTCGCCCGCAAGCTATTGTAATTGCTATTAAATAAAAACGTCC